>JBGUXJ010000112.1:0-11135 GCA_045222055.1 Candidatus Cryptobacteroides sp.
GTGTGGCCGCGCAGGTGGTTTCCGGCATGGGTTTCATTGGTGCCGGTACCATTATTTTCCAGAAGAACGCCGTCCGGGGCCTGACCACGGCTGCCGGAATCTGGGTCGCGGCCGCCATCGGCCTGGCCTGTGGCGGCGGCATGTACACGGTGGCGATTGCCTCGACGTTGCTTTCCATCGTGATCCTGGAACTGATGAACACCCTCCAGCACCGGGACCGCAACCTGACCGTGACCTGGTCGGCCGATGACCGGGAAGTACTGATGAAGTCTCTGGAGTCCTTGAAGAAAGCCGGATTGAACGTCCAGTCGTATTCCCTGAAGGAAGAGGATGCGGTTTCTGATTCTGCCGCAGTACGTCCGTCTCTGTCCGCCGATAATCCGTCTCATGCCTCCGGAGTTTCCGGTATACGGTACGTGATCAAGGCGGAATTCCGCGTCGCGCGCCAGTTCTCCCCGGAACGTCTTTCCGTCCTGCTCGACGCCCTTTCCGGCGTCCGTGTGGAGAATATCTCCGGGTAGGCGATGCTTTACTGCAGCCGGAGGGTGAGGGCGATGAAGTCCTCGACGCTGAGCTGCTCGGGGCGGAGGTCGAAGACCGGGTCGCGCAGGAAGGCGGCGAGCTGGTCTTCGGTCCAGCCTTCGCGCTGGGCCTTTGCCCGGGCGAGGGGCTTGAGCGGGTTGCGCATCATCTTGCGGCGCTGGCCGAAGGCGGTCTTGACGACGGCCTTGAACAGGGCTTCATCGCAGCCGAGGGACTGGCGGGCGTTGCGGCGCAGACGGATGACGGCGGACTGGACCTTGGGCGGCGGGGCGAAGCAGCCGGAGCCGACGGAGAAGAGATATTCGATGTCATACCAGGCCTGCAGCAGGACCGACAGGATGCCGTAGGCCTTGGTGCCGGGGCCTTCCGCGATGCGTTCCGCGACTTCTTTCTGGATCATGCAGACGACCTGCGGAATCTGCTCGCGGTGGTCCAGGATCTTGAAGAAGATCTGGGAGGAAATGTTGTAGGGGAAGTTGCCGATGACGGCGAACGGACCTTGGAAATGCTTGTCCAGCTGCATTTTGAGGAAGTCCTCCTGCAGCAGGCGTCCCGGCATGCCCGGGAAGTGGGCCATGAGGTACTCCACGGACTCCCCGTCGATCTCCACCAGTTTGAGGTCGACGTCGTCGCGCTGCAGCAGGTACTGCGTCAACACGCCCATGCCCGGTCCGATCTCGAGCACGGGGAACCCGCCGGCCGCTTCTCCCGAAGGGATCGCCAGCGCATCCACGATGGCCTTCGCGATTCCCTGGTCGGTCAGGAAATGCTGACCCAAAGCCTTCTTTGCCCTTACTTCCATTTTGCTGATTTTTCGCCGGTGCGGACCCGCAACCGGCAATTCCTGTCGCAAAGATAGCGCAAATCGCCGTAAAATTCTTACTTTTGCACTTTGCAACGAAAAAAAACCGATTCATGTACAGAACGCATACCTGCGGAGAACTCCGCATTGAGAACAAGGGACAGCAGGTCACCCTCGCCGGCTGGGTCCAGAAAGCCCGCAAACTGGGCGGTATGACCTTCATCGACCTGCGTGACCGTTACGGTATCACGCAGCTGGTCGTGGAAGCCGATGCGCCCGCCGAACTGGTGGAGGCCGCGACCTCCCTCGGCCGGGAATATGTCATCCAGGCCCAGGGCGAAGTCGTCGAGCGTCAGGCGAAGAACGCCAAGATGCCGACCGGCGACATTGAGATCAAGGTCTGTGGCATCCGCGTGCTTAACAAGTCCGTGACCCCTCCGTTTACGATCGAGGACAACAGCGACGGCGGTGATGACCTCCGCATGAAATACCGCTATCTTGACCTGCGCCGCAATCCGCTGCGCGAGGCCCTGATGCTGCGCCACAAAATTGCGCACGAGGTACGCAACTACCTCGACGGCAAGGGATTCATGGAGATCGAAACCCCGTACCTGATCAAGTCCACCCCGGAAGGAGCCCGCGATTTCGTCGTTCCGTCCCGCATGAATCCGGGCCAGTTCTACGCCCTGCCGCAGAGCCCCCAGACCTTCAAGCAGCTGCTGATGGTCGCCGGTTACGACCGGTATTTCCAGATCGTCCGCTGCTTCCGTGACGAGGACCTGCGTGCCGACCGTCAGCCGGAGTTCACCCAGATCGACTGCGAGATGTCCTTCGTGGAGCAGGAAGATGTGCTGAATACCTTCGAAGGCATGATGCGCACCCTGTTCAAGAACGTCCTGGACGTGGAGATCCCCGACCCGCTTCCGCGGATGAGCTGGTACGACGCCATGGACAGATATGGCTCCGACAAACCGGACATCCGCTTCGGCATGGACATCCATGAGATTACCGAGGCGGCCAAGGGCAAAGGCTTCGGCGTGCTGGACGGCGCCGCCTACATCGGCGCGATCGCCGTTCCCGGCGCCGCGGAATATACCCGCAAGCAGGTCGACGAACTGACCGAATGGGTCAAGCGCCCGCAGGTCGGCGCCAAGGGCCTGATCTACATCCGCGTCAATGCCGACGGCTCCTACAAGTCTTCCATCGACAAGTTCTACGGTCCCGAGGACCTGGCGAAGATCGCCGCCGCCGCCGAGGCGAAGGCCGGCGACCTGATCCTGGTCATGTCGGGCGACAACAAGCGCAAGGTCCAGACCATGCTTGGCGTGCTCCGCATCGAAATGGGCAACCGTCTCGGCCTGCGGGACCCGAAGGTCTTCGCTCCGCTCTGGATCGTGGATTTCCCGCTGCTCGAGTGGGATGACGAGACCCAGCGTTTCTATGCCATGCACCACCCGTTCACGGCTCCGAAGCCGGAGCACGAAAAGTGGTTCTACAGCAATGCGAAAGAGGATCTCGAGCGGGTATGCGCGAACGCCTATGACTTCGTGCTGAACGGCACCGAACTCGGCGGCGGTTCCATCCGGATCCATGACGCCGAGATGCAGAAGCGCATGTTCGAGGTGCTCGGCATCGGCCCCGAAGAGGCCCAGTACAAGTTCGGCTTCATCATCAACGCCTTCCAGTTCGGCGCCCCGCCTCACGGCGGTCTCGCCTTCGGTTTCGACCGTGTCTGCGCCCTGTTCGGCGGCAGCGACTCGATCCGCGACTATATCGCGTTCCCGAAGAACAACCAGGGACGCGACATGATGATCGACTCCCCGTCCGAGATCGACGATGCGCAGCTCGACGAACTCCAGATCAAGCTGGATCCGAAAGCCTGACGTTGCAAGAACGAATGAAAGGCTCCCCGCCCGGGGAGCCTTTTTCATTTGGAGCGGTGCCTTTCCGGCAGCGGCGGGCTACCGGATGTCTTCGTAGCCCGGAAGGGCGATGTTGCCGGTGAAGTCCCGGTATTGCTGGTCATCGCGCGGGCAGACCAGCAGCACGTCCGGGGTGTCCAGGACCAGGTAGTTCTCCAATCCCTTGATGGCCAGCATCTTCTTGGTGTCGTCGGCGATAATCATGCAGCCTTTGTTGTCCGAGAAGTAGGGCCGTGTGGTGTTGCTGAAATTCCCGTCCTCGTCCTTGTCCGGGAAACTGGCATACAGGTTTTCCCAACTGTCGATGTCGGACCAGCCGAAACGGGACGGATAGACCCAGGCGATCTCGGTCTTTTCCATGACGCCGTAATCGATGGACTGCTTGGAGCAGTCGGTATAGGCGCGTTCCAGGAAGACTTTCTCGGCCGGGGAGCCGAGGGCGCCGTCCCAGCCGGCAAACAGGCTGGTGATTTCCGGGATATAGCGTTCACATTCTTCCCGGATAACCGAGGCCTGCCAGACGAAGACGCCGGTGTTCCAGAAAAACTCCCCGCTGTCACAGAAGACCTGGGCGATGTCCGGATCCGGTTTCTCGGTGAAGGTCTTGACCGGGACGGGCTGGTCGGAGTCGCGGGCAGGCTGGCCGCCGGCTACCTGGATGTAGCCGTAGTTCGGGTCGGGACGGGTCGGAACGACGCCGAGGGTCAGCAGGATATGCCGGGAGGCGGCGTAAGCCAGGGCATCGGAGAGGGTCTTGCGGTAGCAGTCCCCGTCATAGATGATCTGGTCGGCCGGAATCATGGCGATGACGGCTTCGGGATCGCGTTTGAGGACGGCGTAAGTCGCATAGACGATGCAGGGGGCGGTCTTGCGTCCGTAGGGTTCCAGCAGCAGGTTCTCTTCGGGCAGTTCCGGGATGCTCTGGTGGACGTATTCCTTGAACCGGTCCAGGGTGATCAGCAGGATGTTCTCCTGCGGGACCACGCCCAGGCAGCGTTCATAGGCGGCGCGCACCAGGGAACGGTTGGAGTTCGAAAGATAGATGAACTGCTTAGGCCGTGATTCGCGGGTCACCGGCCAGAACCGGTTGCCGTAGCCGCCGGCCATGATGACGCAGTATTGGTGTTTATCCATAATATCTATACATATATCGGTATGAAGGCCTGCGGGAAATAGGCGATTTCCTCGCAGTCTCCTTCCAGTGTCACAGCCACGATGTCGAAGAAGACCTCCAGTCCGGAGAGCCTCCGGTCATCTTTCAGGTGGAGATACCGCTGTGCGGCCCGGGCCAGGTGCCGCTGTTTGTCGTATCTCACATTTTCTTCCGGCGGGGCAGCCACGGGCGCCACCCGCGTCTTAACCTCTACAATATGCAGGCCGTCCTGCGCCAGGGAGATGATGTCGATCTCCAAATGTCGGCTCCGCCAGTTTCGCTCCAGGATCGTGTGTCCCAGGCCGGTCAGGTAGCGGCAGGCGGCGTCTTCGCCGCGTCGTCCGGTCTGCGCCGTTCCCATCAGTCGAACGTCACGATGGTCACGCCGGAACCGCCGTGCTGGATGTGCTCGTCCGCGACGGTGGCCACCCCGGCGGTGGTCCGGAGCAGTTTCTGGATTTCCTCATGAAGCACGCCCGTCCCCTTGCCGTGGACGATCCGGACGGAAGGCATGCCGACCATGATGGCATCGTCGACGAAGCGCATGACCATCTCCAGCGCCTCGCCGAGCCGGGCGCCGCGCACGTCGAGTTCCGGCTTGAAATGGAGCCGGCGTTCCCGGATGGCGGCGTCTTCTACCTGCAGCGGACGGCTGGCCTGCGGCAGGTTCTTGACGGCGTTCTTGTATTCGTTCGATGAGATCCGTTCGACGCGGGACGGCGGCAGTTTGCTGGTCACGGCGCCGATGATGACCGTCACGGCCTTCGCCGACACCTTGGAGACCTCCCCGACCATTCCGTTGTCCTTGACCCGGACTTTCTCGCCGATCTGGAGCGGTCCGGTGCGGACCTCCCCGACGTTCTGCAGGGGCTCATCCGGAACTTTCTCGCCCCGCCGGACCTTGCGTTCCTTCTCCCGCTGCTTCCGGTCGGAAAGTTGCTTGAGCTTGCCTTCGACATAGTCCTCGCGGTTCTTTTCCTGCCGCTCGCGGCCCTGGGCCAGGATGCTCATGAAGTCGCCCAGTTCCCGGCGGACCTCCTGGGTCTTCTCTTTCTCGGCCTGGTTCTCCTTGATCTCGCGGATGGTCCGTTCGATGCGCTTGTTGGCCTCCTTGACCATCCCTTCCGCTTCCTGGCGGGCCTGGTCTATGATTTCCTTGCGGGTTTTCTTGATGTCTTCGAGTTCCTTCTGGTAGCGGTCGGTGATGTTCTCGAGGGTCTTGTCGGTATGGCGGATCTTTTCCAGTTTCTCGTCGAGGGCGCGGCGGTTGCGCACGATCTTGCGCAGGTTGCGCTCGATGCCGACATATTCTTCGCCGGCCCGGTTTTCAGCGTCCTTGACGATCGCTTCGGGAAGGCCCATCTTGCGGGCCAGTTCGAAGGCGAAGGAGTTGCCTGGCATGCCCATCTCGAGCTTGAAGAGCGGGACGATGTTCTTGGCGTCGAACTGCATGGCGCCGTTGATCACGCCGCAGTCCCCTTCCCGGGAGGCGTAGAGTTTCAGGTTGGTATAGTGGGTCGTGATGACGCCGTACACGCCCCGGCGGTCCAGTTCGGCGAGGATGGCTTCGGCGATGGCGCCACCCGCGGCGGGTTCGGTGCCGGAACCGAATTCGTCGATCAGGACAAGGGTCCTGGCGTCGGCCCGTTCGAGCATCCGCTTCATCCCGTCGAGGAAGGAACTGTAGGTGCTCAGGTCATTGTCGATGGACTGCCCGTCGCCGATGTCGACCATGATGCGGTCGAAGACGGTCATCTCGGAAGTCTCGGACGTCGGGATCAGCATGCCGCACTGGAACATGTATTGCAGCAGGCCTACGGTCTTCAGGCAGACCGACTTGCCACCGGCGTTCGGGCCGGAGATGAGCAGGATGTGCTTGGCGGGGGTGAGGGTGGCCGTCAGCGGGACGATCGGCTTGCCCTCGCGGCGGAGCGCCTTTTCCAGCAGCGGATGGCGGGCCTTGCGGAGGTTCATCTCCCCGTTCTCGGAGAAGACGGGCATGCCGGCGATGTAGTCCAGGGCGGTCTGCGCCTTGGCCATGATGAAATCCAGTTCGCCCACGCAGCGGGCGCCTGCGATCAGGTCGGGGATATAGGGACGGACGAAGTCGCTGAAGTCTGACAGGATCTTGAAGATCTCGCGGGATTCGGCGAAATGCAGTTCGGCGATCTCGTTTTCCAGTTCGATGATTTCGGCCGGCTCGATGAAGGTCGTCTTGCCGGTGGAGGACTCGTCCCAGACGAATCCGGGGAGCTTGCGTTTGTGGGCGGCGTTGACCGGGATCAGCAGTTTGCCGTCACGGACGGCCACGGAGGCGTCTTCGTCGGCGATTCCGTCCTGCTGGGCGCGCTTGAGAATGGCACTGGCCCGGCGGGAGATGGCCCCTTCCTTGTCCTTGAGCGCCTTGCGGATCTCATACAGGAGGTCGGAGGCGGTGTCCTTGACGTTGCCGTGGCGGTCGAGGATGCGGTCGATGTGCTGCTGGACTTCGGGGAAGACGGCGAGATGGGCCGTCATGTGGGCCAGGTTCGGATAGACGCCGTCCTTGACGGAGGCGAAGAAGGCCGTGATCTTGCGGAGGGTCTCCAGCAGGGTGCGCAGCTTGCCCAGGGAGAGGAGGTCGATGTTGGCGCCGTCCTGGGAGAGGACTTCGAGGAAATCCACGCAGTCGATGTACCCGCTGGTCGGGAAACTCTCCTCGAAGAGGATGATCAGGCGCATCTCGTCGGTGGTGAGCAGCCGGCGCCGGATCTCGCGCGGAGAAGTAATAAAGGTCTCTCCAGCCACCCGCTGCGCCGCATAGGCGGTGCTGCATCGGTCGGCAATGGCCTGTCGCACCCGGTCGAAACCGAGCTGGGATTCCAGGCGGTTGTCTATGTATGTGTTCTCTTCCAACTACTAATCTTTACTCTTTCTTTCCCACGGGCTCCTCACGGCCTGTGAATGCGGCGTCCAGCAGGAGCTTCAGTTCGTTCATGTTCTCGATATGACGGAGTTCTCCCTGGCGGACGAAGGAGACGTTGCCGGTCTCTTCGGAGACCACGATGACGTCGGCGTCGGACTGTTCGGAGATGCCGATGGCGGCCTTGTGGCGCATGCCGAAACTGGCCGGGATGTCGGACCTGTCCGTGATCGGGAGGGTGCAGCGGGCGGCGATGATGCGGCCTCCGCCGATGATCATGGCGCCGTCATGCAGCGGCGAGTTCTTGAAGAACAGGTTCATGATCAGGCGGCGGCTGATCGTGGCGTCGATCCGGTCACCGGTCGCGATGATGTAGTCCAGGGTGTCGCCGTGGGGGAAGACCATCAGGGCGCCGGTCTTGTCGTTGGACATGGCCCGGCAGGCCTGCGCGACTTCGTCGACCGCCGCGGAATCCAGTTTCGTCTCGTGCGTGCCGAGGATGCGTCCGAGCAGGGCACGGCCTTTGGCGCCGACGTTCATCTCGCTGCCGATCCGGAACAGGAAATGCCGGATCTCGGGCTGGAAGATGACGATCAGGGCGACCACGCCCACGTCCACGAAAGTTCCCAGCAAGGCGCTCATCAGCTTCATCCCCAGGGCGTCGACGATCACCACCATGACGTAGATCACGATGATGGCGAGGAAGATGTTCAGGGCGGTGGAATTGCGGATCCACCTGAAAACCACGAAGATGATGAGGGCGACCAGCAGGATGTCCAGGACATCGATCAGGGACATGCCGAGGAAGCCGAGGAGCGACAGGGTCATACCGTTATTAATTACAAGACAAAAGTAGTCATTATTTTCCGATGTCGCAAGAAGTGACCGGTTTGTTGCGGGTCGTGACAAGTTTGTTGAAAAATCTGTGGAAAAGTTATGAAAATCAAAATATTATCGCTACCTTTGCAGTCCGCAAAAATTAGGCGGAATAGTGTAATAAATTAATTAACAATCAATTAACAAGCCAATGCCTGGATTAATTGGAAAGAAAATCGGAATGACTTCCGTTTTCGGTGCTGATGGAAAAAATATTCCATGCACCGTCATTGAGGCTGGTCCATGTGTTGTTACGCAGGTTAAGACGGTTGAGACCGATGGGTATGCCGCCGTTCAGCTTGCCTATGACGAAACCACAGAGAAGCATGCCAGCGCGCCTCTTCAGGGCCATTTCAAGAAGGCAGGTACCGCCCCGATGCGCAAACTCGTCGAGTTTCCGCTGGATTTCGGGAAGGACCTGAACCTGGGCGACACCCTGACGGTCGAAGATGTCTTCGCAGACGTCAAGTTCGTCAATGTCGTCGGTACCTCCAAGGGTAAGGGTTTCCAGGGCGTCGTCAAGCGCCACGGATTCGCCGGTGTCGGCGGTGTGACCCATGGTCAGCACAACCGTCTCCGTCACCCTGGTTCCATGGGTGCATCCTCCTGGCCGTCCCGCGTCTTCCCCGGAATGCGTATGGCCGGTCACATGGGTAACGAGCGTGTCAAGGTACAGGGTCTCTCCGTCCTCAAGCTCATCCCCGAGAACAACATCATCGTAGTGAAGGGCTCTGTCCCGGGAGCCAAGGGCTCTTATGTAATTTTGGAGGCATAAGATTATGGAACTCAACGTATTGAAAATAGACGGCACCCAGTCTGGAAAGACCGTCGTCCTTGATGAGAAAGTCTTTGGCGTGACTCCGAACGAGCACGTCATGTGGCTTGACGTTGTCCAGTACCTCGCCAACCAGCGCCAGGGAACCGCCAAGACCAAGGACAGAAGCGAAATCGCCCACTCCACCAAGAAGCTCGGCCGTCAGAAGGGCGGCGGCGGCGCACGTCACGGATCCCTCAAGGCCAACATCTTCGTCGGTGGCGGCCGCGTCTTCGGTCCGAAACCGCGTGACTACCGTTACAAGCTCAACAAGAAGGTCAAGCAGCTGGCCCGCGTCTCCGCCCTCTCCCAGAAGGCGCTCGACAACGCCATCACCATTGTGGAGCCGTTCACCATGGACGCTCCGAAGACGAAGGAATTCATGGGCATCGTCAAGGCCCTGAAGGCCGGCGACCGCAAGGTCCTCTTCGTCCTCCCGGAGAACTCCGAAAACATTTTCCTTTCATCCCGCAACCTCCCCGAGGTCAATGTCATCACCGTTGACGAAATCAACACCTATGCGATCATGAACGCCTACGCGCTCGTGCTGGTGGACGGTGTCCAGGATATCCTCGCCTCGAGAGTCAACCGCTAAAAGAATCTAGAGATGGGAATTATCATTAAGCCAATCGTTACAGAGAAGATGACGGCTCAGGGCGAAAAGTTGAACCGTTACGGTTTCATTGTCGACCGCTCCGCGAACAAGATCGAGATCAAGGCCGCCATCGAGCAGATGTACAATGTCACCGTTGCATCTGTCAATACGCTCAATTACCACGGCAAGCGCAAGGCCCGCTACACCAAGGCCGGTCTGCTCCGTGGCCGCATGAATCACTTCAAGAAGGCCTACGTGACCCTCGCAGGTGATGACAAGATTGATTTCTACGCTAATATTTAAGGAGGGACTGAAGCTATGGCAGTAAAGAAATACAAACCGGTAACTCCCGGTCAGAGGAACAAGGTGATCAGCTCGTTTGACGAAATCACCTGCACGAAGCCTCACAAGGCATTGCTTGAGCCTCTCAAGAGGACCGGCGGCCGTAACAACACGGGTCAGATGACCATGCGTTATATCGGCGGCGGTCACAAGAAGATGTACCGTATCATCGACTTCCTGCGCAACAAGGACGGCCAGACCGCTACCGTGCTCACGATCGAATACGATCCGAACCGCAGCGCCCGCATCGCCCTCGTCGAATACCAGGACGGCGAAAAGCGTTATATCATTGCTCCTAACGGCCTGAAGGTCGGCCAGGTCATCGAATCCGGCAGCGGTGTCGCCCCGGATCTCGGCAACGCCCTCCCTCTCGCTGAAATTCCGGTGGGTACCCTCGTCCACAACATCGAGCTCCGTCCGGGTCAGGGCGGCGCGATGGCCCGCTCCGCCGGCACCTTCGCACAGCTCGCGGCCCGTGAAGGCAACCACGCCATCCTCCGTCTCCCTTCGGGTGAGACCCGCATGGTGCTCGTTTCCTGCCGTGCCACCGTCGGTACCGTATCCAACCCTGATCACAATTTGGAGTCGTTCGGCAAGGCCGGCCGCAGCCGTTGGCTGGGTCGCCGCCCGCACAACCGCGGTGTCGTCATGAACCCGCACGATCACCCGATGGGTGGTGGTGAAGGCCGCGCTTCCGGTGGACACCCGCGTTCCCGCAAGGGTCTGCCTGCAAAGGGCTACAAGACGCGTAATCCTAAGGCGACTTCTAATAAGTTCATCATCGAAAGAAGGAAAAAATAATCGGAATTAAACTTTAGGAATCATGAGTCGTTCTTTAAGAAAAGGTCCCTATATCCAGGAAGCCCTGGAAAAGAGAATTCTTGCCATGAATGATGGCAGCAAGAAGAAAGAGGTCGTCAAGACGTGGTCCCGCGCCAGCATGATCTCTCCTGACTTCGTCGGCCATACCATCGCCGTCCACAACGGAAACAAGTTCATTCCGGTTTATGTAACGGAGAACATGGTCGGTCACAAGCTTGGCGAGTTCGCTCCCACCAGAAATTTCAGAGGCCACTCCGGCAATAACAAGAAGTAATTTAAACAGAGATTCGAATTATGGGAGCTCGTAAAAGATTAATGGCCGAGAAGCTGAAAGAAGCGAAGAGCCAAACCGCTATAGCCAAGT
>JBGUXJ010000113.1:0-2349 GCA_045222055.1 Candidatus Cryptobacteroides sp.
CGAGTCCGTCTTCGAAACGGAGGCCTTCTATACAATTGCCGAATTATGTTTTTCGAACGGATACCGTCCAGTTGACGCCGCGGGTGCAAAGTCCCAATTGGAATACTACCTTGGGCTTTCCGGTGCCACCTTCGCGCATGTAACCGTGAATAGTTATGACGCCACTGAAGGAGAAGCGAGAATCCGGCTCGATTTCGATGCGTTCGCCGGGACGGGGCATCGGACACTAGCCTTGACATGGGGTAATGCCTACGCCTTCTATTATACGCAAGTGGAGGGCGATTCCTTCTCTGCCGCATTCGAAGGGGCTCCCACAGTGTTACCCGATGCAAACGATTCCCGTTACCTGCAAATGACCGGAGGCGTTCCCGGACTCAATTACTCGGTTTACCGGAACAATACGTTCTTGGAAAGGAAGTACTGTGCGGACGGGACGATCCGTTTCGGGCCATACAGCCAGCCGGCCATGTATTCCGTCAGGAGCGATTACGATTCGACCCGGGAGACGATTGCCTATCCCTGTCACCCGATCTTTGTACCCGGCGCACTGAATATGTCCGGTTATGACGAGGAATCCCCGTTTTACGTTCCGGCAGAGGGCGGTATCTATGTTGCCGAATTCTTAACGTCATCATCGTATCCGTTGGATTTCGGTTCCCTGCGTGCGGTCCGTGATTCCATGAATGTATCGGGTATCGCCGGCTACTGGCCGGTCATGGATGGCCTGAGGATGGATATAGACAGCCTTGCCGCGAACTACGCCCGCATCGTGGTGTGCATCCCTCCTAACGGAACGAATGCCGCACGGACCCTTGACACCCGTTTCTGCGTAAGCGAAATGGAGCCCACGCTGTATTTTGAGCAGGCCGCCGGCCCATCCCTGCAATGGGGCCGCAGCGGTATCCGGAAACGGACTTTCACGAACGGGGATAACTTGACCGCCCACTCCTTCCTGGATGCGGAGTACTACGACGGCCTTGGCTATCTGGAGCAGACGGTGGCCGCGAAGGGGGCGCCGACCGGAAAGAGCATCGTCCGTCCGGTTGTGTATGATCTCATGCGCCGGGATGATGCCCGCGTGTACCTTCCCTATGCCGTGACGGGGCAGACCGGTGCTTGGGAAAGCGGAGCCGTTACCGCCCAGGGAGCATGGTATGCCGGCGTGGATGCGCGTCCATGGTCCGACACCGATTATGAGACCGGCCTCTCCGGCCGCCCTACCAGCGTGATGCGCGAAGGCGCCGCCTGGGCCACGAACCACAAGAGCGCGACGATGCGCTATGATCTCAACGACGGAATCTCAGAGGAGGATGTCCTAAACCTGAAGTATGCTCAGGGACAAGGTGGCGCTCCCGACACGGTCCGGGTTGCCGGTACCGCCACTGCGCTGACGCTCTTTGTCACCACCGAAACAGACGAGGACGGCTCCACCGTCCAGACATTCACCAACGCGGAAGGACGGACCGTCCTGGAACGCCGGTTCAGCGGATTGGGCGGACAGGGAATTGTGTCCGACACCTATACGGTATACGACCGCTTCGGAAGGGTGGTGTGTGTAATCCAGCCAGAAGGCGCGGAACAACTGGAAAGCGGGAATGTCACTTCCTTCACGTTCGATTCCGCGTTTGCACAGCAGTGGTGTTTCACCTATGGATATGATGCCTGGGGGAACGTCATCCGCCGCCATGTGCCCGGGGCCGGGACGGAGAAGACCCTCTACGACAGCCGCGGCCGGGCCGTCCTGCACGCCGATGCAGTCCTCCAGGCGGCCGGGAAATGGCAGTATACCCTCTATGACGCTATGGACCGGGTGACGGAAGAAGGTTATGCGGGACTGGCTTACAGTGAAGCCACGGTCCGCGCCCAGTTGGAAAACGCCGCCGGGAACTCCGCCCCCCTGCTGAATACTTGCCTGACAGGGAAGGTCGTAACCCGGACGGCCACCTACTGGGAGAACGCCGGCACGCTGACGGGCTTTGTCCCGATCAGCGGACTGAGCCTCTATCAGAACGGAAACTACTGTAGGACCCTGCTGGCGCAGGAGACCCTGTATGCGGTCCCATCCATCGGCTCGAACGGCACTCTTCAGCAGGCCTCCTTCAGCCGTACGCGCAAGTACTTCTACGACGACAAGGGCCGTGTCATCCAGCTTCAGGAGACGGACTCCGACGGCTGGTCGGCCCGGTATTCCACGCAGTACGACTTCCTGGGCAATGTCGTGAAGACCAAGGAGGAGCATATCGCTCCCGGAGGACGGACCGACGACCTGACCGTCAGCAACACCCTCACCGACCGCGGCGTGGTGCTTTCCAGCACCGTGACCGCCAACGGAGCGGGACATACGACCAC
>JBGUXJ010000114.1:0-4873 GCA_045222055.1 Candidatus Cryptobacteroides sp.
CGGCGTCGGTTCGCCGAGGTAGTCGAAACCGGTCCACACGAACTCGCCGCAGACAAAAGGCGCCTGGTCTTCATAGAACCACTCGTAATCCGGCTTAGAAGCCCATCCCGGCGCATACAGGTCATAGGAACTGACCTGGAACGGCGGATCGTCCGGCCAGCCCTCGCCTTTCTCGTCGGAAACGGGGAAATAATAGTAGCCTCGGGTCGAGATGCAGGAGGCCGTCTCGCTGCCGAAGACCGGCTGATCCGGATTGTCCTTGTGGAACTGCTCGTAAGCGTGTGGCTTGTAGTTGTAGCCGTAAACGTCGTGGGTGGCGTGGTATGGCGTTGTGGAAGCCCAGAGGTTGTCGTTGCCGGCAGAGGTCGGCCGGGTCGGATCCTCCCGGTGGCAGATATCGGTCAGCATCTGCGGAATCCACCAGCGGGTGCTGTCACCCTGCTCGCCGCATTCGTTCCCGATGCTCCACAGAACCACGGAAGGGTGGTTACGGTCGCGGTGGATCATGGCCACGAGGTCCTTCTCCGCCCATTCGTCGAAGAGGGTGGCATAGCCGTTGGGCTTCTTGGGCCAGGTCCAGGTATCCGTCAGTTCGTCCATGACCAGGAAGCCCATCTTGTCGCAGAGGTCCAGCAGTTCGGGGGCCGGCGGATTGTGGGAGGTACGGATGGCGTTGCAGCCCATGTCCTTGAGCATGCGCAGGCGGCGGACCCAGGCGTCGTCGTTCCAGACGGCTCCCAGGGCACCGGCATCATGATGCAGGCAGACACCCTTGAGGAAGGTCTTCTCTCCGTTGAGATAGAAACCGTCGGACCGGAATTCTGCCGTACGGATGCCGAAAGGCGTTTCATACAGGGCCTCCGTGCCGTCGGGCGCCTTGACGGTCGTCCGGGCCAGGTAGATCCGCGGACGTTCCGGCGTCCACAGGACAATGCCCTTGACATCAAAGGTCTGCGGAACGGTCAGGCCGTCGGCTACCATCTCGTAACTGCGGGTTTCGGCGAGCACGCGTTCGATCCGCTGCCGGCGACCGCCCACGGAAACGATCTCCGGGACCTGTTCGATGATCTGGGTCGTCACGAGTCCGACGTAAGGTTCCAGTTTGCTTTCCAACGTCAC
Organism: Candidatus Cryptobacteroides sp.; assembly: GCA_045222055.1. Classification (GTDB taxonomy): domain Bacteria; phylum Bacteroidota; class Bacteroidia; order Bacteroidales; family UBA932; genus Cryptobacteroides. The sequence goes on from JBGUXJ010000114.1 coordinate 1,120, forward strand.
CTGCAGGGCGACCTGGGCCGTATGCTCTCCCGTCACCGTCGTCGTGACATACGTTCCCCAGTGGGTGACGGCGACCGGCGCTTCCCGGGTCAGCCAGACATTGCGGTAGATACCGCCGCCGGGATACCAGCGGGAAGAATCTTCCTTGTTGTCGAGGGTCACGGCCAGTTCGTTGCCGCCTTCATGGAGATAGGGAGTAAGGTCAGCCCGGAAGGAGGCATAGCCATAAGGCCATTCCATGACGAACTCTCCGTTGCACCAGACCTTGGCGCCCGACATGGCGCCGTCGATGTCCAGGTAAAAGGACTTTCCAAGTTCATCCGCCGCCACTTCCAGGGTTTTGGAATAGGTGGCGCCGCCCCACCAGGCAAGTTTGCCGGTCTCGCCGGGATACTCCTGACGGAAAGGTCCGTCCACACCCCAGTCGTGGGGCAGGTCCAGCACCCGGCTGGCGCCGTCCTTGGAGAAAGTCCAGCCTTGGTTGAAGTTTTCCCGGTTCGCCGACTGGCCCGGCGCCGAAAGGGCAGCCAGACTGAGCAGGCCGGCACAAAACAGATTTCTGACGTTCATAGTTTTAGCGATTCATGTGGATTTGGATGAGCCGGCGCTTGAGCGCCGCTCCCAGGGCGTATTCGCCGTAATCGACCGTCTGGTCGACCATATAAAGGGTCTCCCACTTGAAGAGCCCGTTCTCTTCCTCCAGTCCGTGGAGACGCTCCAGGGATTCCTTGGGGATGATCAGGTGGCAGGGAATGATAACGGCGACGGGATTGAGGCCCACAGCATGGGCGACGGCCCGCACGCCCGGACCCTTGCCGATGCTTTCGGCCAGCTGGGTGTAACTCAGCAGCCGTACCGGATCGGAGCCGTGTGTTATGTCGAACAGCGCTTTCCAGACATTCTTCTGGAAAGGTGTCCCGAAGAGCGCCAGGTCATCCCACGTGACCGAATCGGACAAGGCGAAAACCTCCTCCGTCGAAACTTTCCTGCAATCGACCGCTCCCACCCGTGCGGGCGGGAGGGCTGCAATGCCGGCCAGGACCCTTGCCGCTCCTTGATAGTCGGTGGATACGGATGCGATCTTGCCGTCAACGCGGGTGACGATCCATTGCAGGTTCTGTTCCATTTCTAGTCGAGGATTTCCGTCGGGCTGTCGTACACCAGGGTACCGAGTTCCTCCCACGGAAGGGTAACCTCGATGCTTCCCAGGTAATACGGCCCGATCTCATAAGGTCCGTAGATATAAGTCACGCCTTCTTCGGATACCTTGAAATTGCCGTTCGGCTCGATATCCTTGACAAACAGGGCGTTATAAGAATCCTCATCCGGCATGGACTCGCGCAGGTGCGCCGTCAGCAGGCCGGCGAGCTCCTCCTGGTAACCCGGGACGAAGAAGTCGCTTTCTCCGACCAGGGAACCGTCCTTGAGATTGAAATTCATCACATAGTCGCCGGCCAGCCCATGCGCGCCGCCCGTGAAACTGTAGGCATAGACATCATAGGAGATGATATCCTTGTGCTGGCCCGAGAAATAGCCCGACACCTGGTCTTCCCAACTCAGCAGCGTCCCTTCCAGTTCCTCCTCGCGGACCTTGCCGTACAGGGGCAGGTTGGTCTCGCGGTAGTCCGCGACGGTCACGTCGATGTACCGCTGCACCGCCGCGGCGATGTCCGGCCTCGAGCCGTCTTCCATCAGGGCCTGTCCGATGATGATCCGGGTCATGGCGTCGATAACCTCCGGATCGGCGCCGGAGACCGGGTATTCCAGCCGTACCTGGACGGAGATGGAATCGGCGGCACCCTCGGTCAGGGCGTACGAGGCGCTCTGCTCATATACCTTCGTCTGCAACTTGTTGTCTTTGTGGCATGCGGCCACCAGCAGGAGCAGGACCGGCATGACAAGAATGATTTTTTTCATATGGTCAATCATTATTCAATTCCTTGATATCTACTTCCGCACGTTTCCTTCCGCCGAGGAACCACTCGCTGTACCAGTCGGCCATCTTCCAGAAGAACCACTCGTTCATGTCGCCGAAACCATGGCGCTGGCCGGGGAGCAGGACATATTCGAAACGCTTGTTGGCGCGGATCAGCGCATCCGCGACACGGATGGAGTTGGCCGGGTTGACATTGTTGTCCATGTCACCGTGGACCAGCATCAGGTGCCCTTTGAGGCGGGAGGCCAGTTCCTGGTTCGTCTTGATGCTGTAGACGAACGAAGTGTCTGCCTGGTTGACCTTTTCGAGGACGCCGTGGTGCTGTTCGCTCCACCAGCGGTTGTAGATGCTGTTGTCATGGTTGCCGGCGCAGGAGACGGCGACCTTGAAGAAGTCCGGATACGTCAGGATGGCCGCGGTGGACATGAAGCCGCCGCCGGAATGGCCATGGATGCCGACCCGCTCCAGGTCGATGAACGGATAGCGGGCCCCCAGTTGCTGGATGGCATACTTCTGGTCTTCCAGGCCGTAGTCGCGCAGGTTGCCGTAGCCGTAGTTGTGATACCACTTCGAGCGGTTCGGATGGCCGCCGCGGTTGCCCACCGTGACCACGATGAACCCGATCTGGGCCAGCCGGTCCACGCGGGTGAAACCCTTGCTCCAGGAGATGTTGTTCGCCTCGACCTGCGGGCCCGGATATACATAGTCCAGGATCGGATAGGTCTTCGTCGAATCGAAGTCAAACGGCTTGTACATGGCGCCGTACAGGTCGGTGATACCGTCCGCCGCCTTGACCTTGAAGCGCTCCGGGAACTTGTAGCCCGCGTCCAGCAGCAGGCGCAGGTCGGCCTCCTCGAGGTCGAGGACCTTGCGGCCGGTCACGGCATTGAACAGGGCGACGGCCGGGGCGCAGTCGACACGGGAATAGTTCGCCACGAAGTAGCGGGCGTCGTAACTGGCTTCGGCAAGGACATCCATGTCCTTCATGTCCAGTTGCTGGATCGCACCGCCGGACAGGGAGACCTTGTAGTTGTGCATCTGGTACGGATTCTCGTCCTTGTCCACGCCGCACGCGCTGAACAGGACATAGCCCGCCGCCTCGTTGATGCCGAGGATGTCCTCCACGTGGAAGGCTCCTTCGGTCAGGTTGCGCACCAGGGATCCGTCCGAATTGTAGAGATACAGGTTGGCCCAGCCGTTGCGCTCGGACCACCAGACGAACTGGCTGCCGCCCTTGAGGAACTTCGGCTCACGCGTCTCGACATAGGTATTGAGCCGTTCGCGGAGAATCATGCGGGTGCTGTCGGCGTCCACACCGACATAGCAGAGGTCGTGGCGCTTGAGGTCGCGGCTCAGGCGCATCAGATAGAATCCCTTCTCGTCGCCCAGCCACTTGCGCGACGGGAATTCGGCATAGGCGTCCTCGGCCGTGGCCCTGGCCGACAGGAATTCCATGTCCTGGTCCTTGAAAGCATGGGTCTTGACAGCGCGGAAATTGCCCGAAGGCATCCCGACGACGTACAAGGTACCGGTCGGACCGGGCTCGCCGGGCATCTGGTATTTGTAAGTCTCGAGGGTCGGGCGGGGCTTCGACGTCGAATTGATCACCCAGTAGTCCTTGATCTTGGACATGTCCCACCGGATGATCGCGAAACGCTTGGAGTCGGGAGACCAGACGATCGGGACGGCGCGGCGTGCGGTCGAATCCGCCTCCGTGTCGCCGTTGTAACTGTTGCCGTTCCAACTGAAGTCCTTCGTGCCGTCGGTCGTCAGGCGATGCTCCACCAAAGTGCTGTCCTTGGGGTCCTTGGCGGCCTT
>JBGUXJ010000115.1:0-8564 GCA_045222055.1 Candidatus Cryptobacteroides sp.
ATGACAAAGGCCGCAGCACCCAGTATACCTTCGCCGACCTCAAGCGCCTGACCGACCGGGCCGCCTCCTATTTCCGTTTCCTCGGCATCGGGAAAGGAGACATGGTCATGCTCATGCTCAAGCGCCGTTACGAGTGGTGGATCTGCATGCTCGCCCTGCACAAGATCGGTGCGATCGCCATCCCGGCGACCCACCTGCTGACCAGCCTGGACATCGTCTACCGCATCGAACGTGCCCGCATCCGCGCCATCGTCTGCGCCGGCGAACCTTACATCCTGAATCATATCGTCAAGGCCGTCGACCTCTGCGGGGGCGTCGGCCGTACGGTCCGCACCCTGATCAGCATCGGACCGGAAGTGCCGGAAGGTTTCCACGATTTCCATTCGGAGTGGCGGTCTGCCCCGCCGTTCCGCCGTCCGGAGTCGGTCAACACCAATGATGACATCATGCTGATGTATTTTACCAGCGGGACGGCGGGCGAGCCTAAGATGGTGATCCATGACTACCGTTATCCGCTGGGGCATCTGGCGACGGGCGCATTCTGGCACAACCTCGGTCCGGACAGCCTGCACCTGACCATCGCGGATACCGGCTGGGGCAAGGCGGCCTGGGGCAAGATGTACGGCCAGTGGCTCGCGGGAGCGGCCCTGTTCGTCTATGACCATGACCGGTTCAAGGCGGATGACATGCTCCGCATGATCAGCCGGTACCGGGTCACGTCCCTGTGCGCCCCGCCGACCATTTTCCGTTTCCTGATCCAGGAAGACCTGGACCGGTACGACCTGTCTTCGCTCCAATGGCTCTGCACCGCCGGGGAAGCCCTGAACGGCGCGGTCTACGATACGATGCTGGCCAAGACCGGCCTGAAGATCCATGAGGGCTTCGGCCAGACCGAGACGACCTTGTTGCTGGGGACGTTCCCCTGGATGGAACCGAAGCCGGGCAGCATGGGCGTCCCGTCCCCGCAATATTCCATCGCGCTGCTGGGTCCCGACGGCCGCCGCGTGCGCCGTGGCAAGGTGGGGGAGATCTGTATCAAGACTTCCCGCGGCATCCCGCCCGGCCTGTTCCGGGGCTACCTGAACGAAGACCTGAAGACGGATGCTGTCTGGCACGACGGGTATTACCATACCTGCGACCAGGCTTGGCAGGACAAGGACGGGTACTATTGGTTCGTGGGCAGGAACGACGACATCATCAAGTCTTCCGGTTACCGGGTGAGTCCCTTCGAGGTGGAGAGCATCCTGATGATGCATCCCGCCGTGCTGGAATGTGCCGTGACCGGCGTTCCGGACGAGGTGCGCGGCTACGTCGTCAAGGCCAGCATCATCCTGACGGATGCCTGCAAGGCGAAGGCGGGGCCGGCGCTGGCAAAGGAAATCCAGACGTTCGTCAAGTCGACGACCGCCCCGTACAAGTATCCGCGTGTCGTGGAATTCGTTTCCGAACTGCCGAAGACCATCAGCGGCAAGATCCGCCGGAACGAGATCCGCCGGAAAGGTTAGCAGGTTTCCGACAGATCCCGCAGGAAGGCCGCTTTCTCTTCTTCACTCCGGATCTGGACCATGTACATCATGTCACCGAGGTCCGGGGCGAGGGCTGCCGGAATCCGGTCGCACATGACCATCCGGTCTCCCCACATCCGAAGGACCTCATCATGGCTGCGGACATAGGCCCGGCCGTCGCGGCGCCCGTAATAGACGCACCAGTGGTCGTCTCCGCTCTCCGGGAGCAAGCGTTTGCCGGACGTCACCATGTCCGCCCAGATCGTATAGACGTCGGTCGAATGGGCGTAGTCCATCATGTCCGGGGTGTATCCGCCGGCCGGCCGCATGTTCGTTTCCAGGCCTACAAAGTCTCCCTTGGAGCCGAGTCCCTTACGGTCCCGGTCAAGGCGGAAGAATTCGAAGTGCACGAACCGGCTTTTGACGCCGAAGGCCTTGAGGGTGGCCCGGCCGCGTTCCCGGAGCTGCTCCGGAACGGACGGAAGGACCTCATAGGAGATGTCCAGCCGCTGGTTGACGACGTCCATCATGGACGGCGGGAAGTGGCCGGAAGACTCGAAAAGCGGACGGCCGTGGCCGTCGCAGATGGCGTCATAGGAATAGATGTCACCCGTGACGAATTCCTCCATCACGTAAGGGACGGCCGGTTTCGCGGCGAAGAACGCATTCAGTTCTTCCGGATTGCCGATCTTGTAGGTCGCTTCCGCGCCCACGCCGATCTCGGGCTTGACGATGACCGGATAGCCGGTCTGCTTGAGGAATGCCCGGGCGGATTCCAGGTCTGAGACCTTGTGCTGGCGGGCCGTGGGGATGCCTCCCTTTGCATAATAGATCTTCTGGGCGGCCTTGCTCTTGAAGCGTTCGATGCCTTTCGCCTGCACGCCGGTGGTGACGTTGAAATCGGTGCGCAGCCGGGCGTCGAGTTCCAGCCAGAATTCGTTGTTGGACTCGATCCAGTCGATCTTGCCGTATTTGAAGGAATAGTAGGCAACCGCCTTGAACACAGTTTCATAGGATGCGAGGCTGTCGACCCGGTAATACTCGTTGAGGGATGCCTTCAACATGGGATCGAGGCCGTCATATGGAGCGTCTCCGATGCCCAGGACGGTAACGCCGCGCTGGCGGAGGCGGTCGCAGAAGTTCCAGTACGTCTGCGGGAAATTCGGGGAAATAAAGATGAAATTCATGCCGCAAAAATACGGCCTTCTACCCTGATTTCAAACAGAATTATGGATTATATCGTTTCAATCCTATTGACTGTCAATCGTTTTTGCAAGTTATGCGGGTGGCTGGGCCCGATACTCGCTCGGCGTTTTTCCCATGGTGGCCAGGAAGGTCCGCTGGAACGTGCGTGTACTGTAGAAACCGGAACGCTCGGCGATCTCCGCCAGGGAAAGACCTTTGTCCTGCCGCATCAGGGTACATGCGTAGCGGATGCGCAGGTTGTTGATGAAATGCGGGAAAGTCATGCCCGGCTCGACCTCCTCGAGCATCCGGCTGAGTTCGCGCTGGGAGCACCCCAGCCGCTCGGCGGCAATTTTGCGTGACATGTGGCCAAGATCAAGGTGCAGGAAGAGACCGGAAACTGTACGATCACCATGTCTTCCGATACACTATAAGATTCGACAAGTCTTTCATGTATGAAGCAAGAGGACGGCCCGGAAAGGACCGTCCTCTTGCCGTATGGATGCAGGGACATCAGTCGGCGAACCGCATCTCGTCGAAGAGATAGGCGGCATGGCCGATATGCTCGATGTTGAAGAGCAGATAGCGGATGTCCAGGGAGATGTTGCGGCAGATCTCCGGGTCGAAGACGATGTCGCTCATGGTGCCTTCCCAGACGCGGTCGAAGTTGATGCCGATCAGGTTGCCGTCGGCGTTGATGACCGGGCTGCCGGAGTTGCCGCCGGAAGTGTGGTTGGTCGCCAGGAAGCAGACCGGCTGGTCCTCATGGCCGCCTTCGGCGTAGATGTCCCGCAGGGTCTGGGGAATGTCGTAGTCGAATATCTCCGGGTTGTCCTTCTCGATGATGCCCTTTAAAGTGGAGACCGGACGGTACCAGACAGCGTCGGCCGGGGCATAGCCCTCGACATGGCCGTAAGCCACGCGGAGCGTCAGGTTGGCATCAGGATAGAAGGCCTTGCCGGGCTCGAATTCCATCTGCCCCTGCATGTAGTCGCGGTAGGCGAGGTTAATCTCGCTGCCGGTCCGGTTGATGACCGGGCGGAGGTCATTGTAGTACCACTGGTAGAACGCGTTGTACATCTCCCAGGCCGGGTCGGCGGAGACCTTCTCGCGGTCCGCCTCGGTCAGGGCGAGCACACGGTTCTTGTCGGTGAAGAGGGTCTTGGCGAAGAAATCGTCCCTCCAGGCCTCCACGCTGCCGTACTTCGCGCGCTGCTCCTTGTAGAATGCCGGTTGCAAATCCGGGGACAGTTTCTCCCCGAACGCTTTCATCAGGGCCACGAAGACCTCCTCGTCGATGGGCTGGTAGTAGTCTTTGAAGAACGATTCCGTGTAGTCGTCCTTGCGGACCTTGTCGCCCAGGTAGCCGCGGACATTGGAAGCGAGCTGCAGCAGTTCGATCGGCCGGGCGGCTTCGGTATAGTATTCATAGGCACGGTAATAGGGTTCCCGCTCGGCATACAAGGCTTCGAGTTTCTCGATCAGGCCGTCGTAGCGGGTACCCTTCGCCCACTTCTTGAAGCGGGCCTCGTACGCCTTCTTTTCGGCCACGGTGTTCATCTTGGCGATACCCTTGGCCTCGCCCTGCCATTTCTTCCAGGCGTTCGCAACGGACGCGCTCTTGGAAGAATACTGGATGCGGACGGCCTGGCTCTCAGCCATGTATTTCTTGATGATGTCCAGGCGCAGGGTGCGGAGGGCGATTTTCTGGGGATCGGAGATTTCACCCACATAGCGGACATCGTCGGAGGTGACATACTCCTTGGTGCTTCCGGGGCAGCCATAGACGAATGTGAAGTCTCCGTCCTTCACGCCGGCGCGGGAAATGGTGAAGAATTTCTTCGGGCGGTAGGGGACATTGTCCGGGCTGTAGTCGGCCGGGTTGTTGTCCTTGTCGGCATAGATGCGGAAGATGGAGAAATCGCCGGTATGGCGGGGCCACATCCAGTTGTCGGTGTCGCCGCCGAACTTGCCGATGGAGGACGGCGGTGCGCCGACCAGGCGGACATCCCGGTAAACCCTGTAGACGAACAGGAAATACTGGTTGCCGTAGTAGAGGGCTTCGACGCTGGCGCGCAGGCCCTTGCCTTCGGCCGTGGCCGCTTTCACCAGGGCCTCGGAGTTCTCCCGGACCAGGGCGGCGCGCTCCTCTTCCGTCATGGACGGCTTGCTGCCCTTGAGAACGGCGGCGGTGACATCTTCCATCCGTTCCAGGAAACTGACGGTCAGACCCTTGTTCGGCAGTTCCTCGCTCCGTTTCATGGCCCAGAAACCATCTTTCAGATAATCATGCTCGACGCTGCTGTGCTGCTGGATCTGGCTGTAGCCGCAGTGGTGGTTGGTAAAGAGCAACCCATCGGCGGAAACCAGTTCGCCGGTGCAGCCCGAGCCGAACAGGACGACGGCATCCTTGAGGGAGGCCTGGTTGACACTGTAGATGTCTTCGGCGGAAAGTTTGAATCCTTTGGCCTGCATGTCGGCGATGCGCTGGGAGATCAGCGCGGGAAGCCACATGCCTTCGTCTGCCTTGAGCGGCTGGATGGCGGCCAGCAATACGGCCACGAGAAGGAGTGTTCTTTTCATGAAGTCAGATGGTTTGTCGGGGTCGAATATACGCATTTTTTGGGATTGTTGGCTTTTAAGTTGACAAGATAATTGTATATTTGCATACTATAGAAAACCGCATATGTCTCAGAAATCCGAGCCCATGCTGAATATCCATTCGGAAACGATCATGGAGCAGTATCGTTCGATGCTGCCCTGGTTGGAAGATATGGCTGATGCCCTGACCGAGAAACTCAAGCATTATTTCGAGGAGGTCGGGCTGGTCGTGGCCGGGCTGGAACACCGGGTCAAGTCGGAAGCGTCCCTGGCCGGAAAGTTGGAACTGAAGGGAGACAAATACACGGATATCTTCGACGTGACGGACATCATCGGCCTGAGGGTCATTACTTTCTATGCCGAGGACGTGGACCGGGTCGCCTCCCTCATGGAGCGGCATTTCGAGATCGACTGGGAGAATTCCGTGGACAAGCGGAAGGCGCATGAGATAGACAGTTTCGGCTACCTGTCCCTGCACTACATCTGCCGGATCCCGGCTTCGCAATACAAGAAGAGAGGCCATCCCGAACTGAACAAGATGCGGTTCGAGGTCCAGATGCGTACCGTCCTGCAGCACGCCTGGGCCAACATGAACCACGACACGGGCTACAAGTCCGGCGTGGACGTCCCCAAGATTTACCTGCGCCAGCTCAGCCGGCTGGCCGGCATCCTGGAACTGGTCGACGACGAATTCGGCCGGCTTCGCACGGAAATCGCCGATTACCGCCGCCGGATGCAGCAACTGGTCGCTTCCGGACGCCTGGAGGAAGTCGCGCTGGACGGCGACACGTTCCGGGCCTATCTGGAGGCGGAGCCGTTTGAATCCCTGAACCGCAGGATTGCGGCGCTCAACCAGGCCGAGATCATGCCGGTGTCCCTGATGTATTTCCTGCCGCTGCTGCAGCGGCTGGATTTCAAGACGCTCGGCGACGTGGATTCCCTGGTCCGCACGTACTCCGAAGCGGCTTTCCAACTGGCCCGTTACCAGTTGAGCCTCTCCGACATCGATATCGTTTCTTCGTCCGTGGGTCCGCAGAACCTGATCCTGGCCTATCTCCTGCGCCAGGGAAGCGGCGTGGCCGGCGTGCGGTTCATGCTCGACACGCTCAACGGTCCTTCGGAGAACAATGAAGTCATGGCAGAGTTTTTGGTAAGACAGGCACAGGACCTGCCGTTCATGCATGAATGACCGCTTATGGCGAACCATCCGATGAATACCGAACTGCTGGACCGCGCGATCATTTACGCGGTCGGGGCGCATGCCGGCACGGAGCGTCGGGGCAAGCATTTCCCCTATATCGTCCATCCCATGGAAGCGATGGCCGTCGTGGCCACGCTGACCGACGACCAGGAACTGCTGGCTGCGGCGGCCTTGCATGACGTGGTGGAAGACACGGAGATTACCGTGGAGGAGATCCGTGCCGCTTTCGGAGACCGGATCGCCGACCTGGTGGCGGCGGAGAGCGATGACATGGAGGATGGTGTCAGCGAGGAGGACAGTTGGCGAAGCCGGAAGCAGACGGCCATCGACCGCCTGGCGAAAGCGCCGCTGGACGTGAAAATGGTGGCGATGGGCGACAAGTTGTCGAACATGCGGGCCATCGCCCGGGACTATGCCGTCCGGGGAGATGAACTGTGGAACCTGTTCCATGTCAAGGACCGCGCCTCGCATGAATGGCATTACCGCGGCCTGGCGGATTCGCTCCGCGTTTTGTCCGGTACGCCCGCCTTTACTGAATTTGAACAATTGATCAACGAAGTGTTCGGCCGATGATGGAAGCGATCAAGATAAACCTGGATGATTACGTGCAGACCGGCGGTGGATTCAATGGCGAAAGCTATGACCACAAGACCGAGCCGGACGTGATGCTGAAACTGTATTTTCCGGGCAAGATCCAGCAGCCGCTTGACGAGATGCTGCTCGCCCGGAAAGTATATGACATGGGAATTCCGACGCCCGAGCCGGGCGATTACGTCGTGACGGAGGACGGACGCTACGGCATCCGTTTCCGCCGTATCGCCGGGAAAGTTTCCTATGCCCGGGCGACCGGAGACCATCCGGAAAAGGCGGGGCAGTATGCCGCCGAGTTCGCGCAGATGTGCCTCCGGCTTCATTCCACGCATGTGGATACCCATGAATTTGAAAATGTGAAAGACAGGTATCTCCGCCTGCTGGCTGAGAATCCTTTCTTCTCCCATACTGAAAAGGACAAACTCGCCCGTTTCATTTCCGAAGTTCCCGATACCGACACCGCCATCCACGGCGACCTGCAGTTCGGCAATGCCATATTTGCCGGTGACAGGCGGTATTTCATCGACTTGGGTGACTTCTGCTACGGAGACCCGAAGTTCGACTTGGGCATGCTGTACCTGTGCTGCAGACTGGATAATGGCCCTTTCCTGGAAGAGACTTTCCATATGACACGGGAGACGGCGCTTCGTTTCTGGGAGGCCTTCGTTCCCGCCTATTTCGGCCCTGACCGTCCGATTGCCGACATCGAGGAGGAGATCCGGCCCTTTGCCGGGCTGAAGACCCTGATCATCGAGCGGGACTCTCATTGCCCCAAACCTGAATTCCGGGCTGCACTGGCCCGGGTACTAAAGTAGTTTACCATGCCTCCTATTCCTTCTTCAATCCGTCAATTGTATACCCGGCAAGGTCTCATGCTGATCCTGGTCGCGGCCATCCTGCTCGAATCCATCGGATTGGTGCAGTGGCATTTCGCCAAGAAAGGCCTTGACGAAGAAGCCTCGCGGCGCGCCGAGAGCGAACTGGCCATGAACCGGCTGGAGATCGAGAAAGTCACGGGTGGCATCGAGGCGGCCGCACGGAATACGGCCTGGGTCATGGAAGTGATTCTTGATAACCGGGACGATGTTTTCTCCATGCTCTCCAAGTTCATGGAGATCAATCCCAATGTGGCGGATGTCGCCGTCGCCTATGTTGCGGATTATTTCCCGGATTCCGGTAAGTGGTACGAGCCGTTGCTGGCCCGCCGGGCAGACGGGAGCATCGAGACGATGGTCCTTGGCTCCGCCGAGCATGATTATCTCAACAGCGAATGGTTTACGGCCCCCCTTGCGGATGGAGCCGGCCATTGGAGCGAGCCGTACTATGACGAAAGCGGCGGAAAGGCCATGGTCGTGACCTATTCCGTCCCCCTGAAGGACAAGGCCGTCCTGGGCGTCGACCTTTCCCTGGATTGGCTGACGGAGTTGGTTGAGAACATCAACTTGTATCCCAATGCCTACAGCACGATGACGAGCCGCGGC
>JBGUXJ010000116.1:0-2416 GCA_045222055.1 Candidatus Cryptobacteroides sp.
CGAAGCCAAACTGGGAGATTACCATCAGCAGGCCGCTTCCCAACGCCACGAGGAAGTGGGTGCGGACACCCGCTTCCTTCGCGCGCAGTTCCCGTTCCAGTCCGACGAGCCCGCCCAGCAGGCCCGCCACCAAAATCCTGAGGATCAGGTTCCATGCAGTCGGGGTCATGGCTCGGTCGGTTCTTCCTCACCGGGCTGGTACTCCAGCAGGTCTCCCGGCTGGCAGTCCAGCGCCTTGCACAGGGCGGCGAGGGTGGTGAAACGGACGGCTTTCGCCTTGCCTGTCTTCAGGATCGACAGGTTCGCGGCGGAAATGCCGACTTTATCGGCCAGCTCGCCGGAAGACATTTTCCGGCGGGCCAGCATTACATCAACGTTGACAATGATCGGCATGGTCATTTCTCCTCTTCCGCAGGCTCTCCGGCGGCCTCAGGCGCGCCCTTGAGGTAGGAAGGAAGATTGAGCCCTGCCATCTTGAACAGTTCGTCCAGCGGGGGGACCGACTTCATCATGCCGGAGATAAAGTTGGACGTTGCGGTTTTCCCGTCGGTGGTATTACCTGTATCCCAGACGGTTACCTTGTCGATATTGATACCCTTGACAGCTTCGACCTGGGTCTTCACGAGATCCGGGAGCTTGTCTGCGATCAGCATGGTCACGGCCTTGTTCGGATCGCCGGCGGCCGCCTGGACGAGCTGGTTGAAACCCTGTGCCTGCTTGGTCAGGACCTCCAGCATACCGCGGGCCTGGGCGTCCATCTTGGCGAAGATGGCATCCGCCTCACCCTTGGCCTTGCGACGGATCTTCTCGGCTTCCGCCTCGGCGTCGATGATCGCCTTCTCCTTTTCAACCTGGGCCGGAACGACCACGTTGGCCTGCCGGGTCGCCTTCTCGCGCTCGGCACGGGCAAGTTCGGCGTCACGCTCGGACTTGTACGCCTCTTCGAGGGCCTTCGCGGCCTGGACCTTTTCCGCGGCGACGGCGATACGGGCGGCTTCCGCCTCCTTCTCGCGACGGGTCGCATCGGAGTTCGCGATCGCGATCTTGGAGTTGTTCTCACCCTCGACGGCACGGGCGTTGGCGTCCGCAGTCTTGATACGGGTATCACGGGTGGTTTCCGCGATCCGGATGTCCTTGTCCCTGTCGGCCTCCGCCTTACCGATCTCACCAAAGCGGTTCTGCTCGGCCACGCTCTTCTTCGCGTCGTTGATCGCCTTCGCAGCGGCTTCCTTACCGAGGGCCTCGATATACCCGGACTCATCCCGGATATCGGTGACGTTCACGTTGATAAGTTTCAGGCCGATCTTGCGGAGTTCGGCCTCGACGTTGGTCGAGACGTTGGCGAGGAACTTGTCGCGGTCGGCGTTGATCTCCTCGATGTCCATCGTCGCGATGACCAGACGGAGCTGACCGAAGAGGATATCGGTCGCAATGTTCTGGATGCTGTCCACGGACAGGCCGAGCAGACGTTCGGCCGCGTTGGTCATGTTCTCCGGCTCGGTCGAGATACCGACGGTAAAGCGGCACGGGACGTCGACGCGGATGTTCTGCTTGGACAGGGCGTTGGTCAGGTTGCATTCAATCGAAATCGGCTTGAGGTCGAGGAAGGCATAATCCTGGAAGACAGGCCAGATGAACGCGGCGCCGCCGTGGACGCAGCGGGCGGAGGAAATGGAGCCCTCCTTGTTCCGGCCGGTCTTACCGAAGATGACCAGGATCTTGTCGGACGGGCAGCGTTTGTAGCGTTTGAGAATGGCGGCGAGGGTCACGAAGACCACGACCACCAGGATCAGGATAAGATAAATCTGTTCCATAGTATCAGGGGGTTAAATAATCAGGGAATTCAATTCTTCCACCAGCAGGGTGCTGGCATTGATGACTTCGACGACCTTGATCGGCGTCCCGGTCTTGAGGGTGTCGCTGTCGGTCAGGGCGGCGTACTCGCGTACCGCGCCGGCGATGGTGATCTGGACCTTGCCTTCGCCCTTGCGCTCGCCCGGGATGGTCAGATAGACCTTGCCCTGGCAGCCCACGGCGGATTGATAGACATTGATGGTCCCGTTCTGCTGCATGCCGCTGAGCCACTTGAACAGGAACATGATCAGCACGACCAGGCCCACGCCCACCAACACGGCGACCGTCATCACGAGCCCGACAGGGCCGTCACCCTGCAGGAGGATGGCCGTCCAGCCGAAGCCGAGGCAGAAGTTGACCAGGTTACGGAAAGTCAGCAGATTCATCCCGTGACCACCGCTGATGGCATCCGGGACATCGGTGTCCGCACCGTCGAAATTGATGTCGGAATCAATCGAATCGGAGTCCGCCCCCAGGAAGGTGGCGATACTCTGGATGATGAAGATAAGGGAAGCCGTCAGGGTTACGGCCCACAGGATTTTCATACTCGGGCTGAGGGCAG
>JBGUXJ010000117.1:0-4444 GCA_045222055.1 Candidatus Cryptobacteroides sp.
TCCCGGCCGTTCCCGGAGCGAGCAGGATGCAGAAGCCGTCCAGTACATGGAGGATGCCTATGCGTCTTTCTCCCGGGTTGCGGCGAAACTTCGCACGGATATCCTTGCGGTGGATCCGAATGCCATCCTGGCGTTTTCCTGGACTTTCGAGGTCATGCGCCTGGACCGCACCACGACCCGCCTTCCCGCTTCCAAGCCCTATTCAAAAAAGGTGGAAATCCTCAACGGGGAATTACCGCAGTCTGATTAACTTACCTTCCTTCCGCGATGAATGTAAAGGTCATATCGCGCAACGTCGGCTACGCACTGCTGGTCAGTGCGTTGTTCATGTTCCTGTCCGTCCTGGTCTCACTCTGGAACGGACATGACAGTGCGTTGACTGCCTTGTCGATCAGTTTCGTCATCACTTTCATCGTCGGTATCTTCCCTTTTATCTTCGTCCGCAAGACCGAGGCCATTTCCTTGAAGGATGGGTACATGATCATTTTCCTGGCATGGACCCTGTCGTTCATTTTCGGCATGCTGCCCTACCTGCTGTGGGGCGGGCCGTTCTCGGTCGTAAACGCTTGGTTTGAAAGCGTTTCTGGATATACCACGACAGGAGGAACCATCCTGGAGGATATCGAACAACTGCCCAAGAGCCTGCTTTTCTGGCGGTCGTCCACCCACTTCATCGGCGGTTTGGGAATCGTGGTATTCCTCCTGCTGATCATCCCGTCCTCCAGTCCGGTCAAACTCCGCCTGACCAACATGGAACTGTCCTCCCTTTCCCGGGAAGGTTATCGCTCCCGTGCCAACAAGACCGTCTCCATCTTCACGTTCGTCTATCTCGGGCTGGGACTCGCCGCCGCCGTCTGCTACTGGCTCGCGGGCATGTCTCCCTTTGACGCCGTCAACCATGCGATGAGCGTGAGTGCCACGGGCGGTTTCAGCACACGAAACCTGTCGATCGGTCATTTCCATTCCGACCTGATCAACTGGATCACGATCGTGTTCATGTTGCTGGCCTCGATCCATTTCGGCCTGATTTACATGATCTTTGCCACCCGTTCGCTCAAGCCGCTCCGCAATCCGGTATTGCGGTTCTACCTTGCATCGGTCCTGGTCATCGCATTTTTCGTATCGGGCACCCTCATGTTCTTCTCGGTTCATGAGAATTGGTACAGGGCGTTCATGGACGGACTTTTCCATGTGGTGAGTTATGCCTCCACGACGGGATTCGCCATCGGCGACAACTCCAACTGGCCGCTGTTCTGCAATATCCTGCTGCTGGTGATCGGCATCCAGTGCGGTATGGCCGGTTCGACCACCGGCGGTCTGAAGAGCGACCGTGTCATCGTCCTGTTCAAGTCCCTGAAACGGCAGGTCCGGCAGGCCATCCATCCGTCATCCGTCTCCGAGATCCGGGTAGGGAAGCACATCATGCATGACGAGGACGCCTATCCGCACATCCTGTATATCGCCGTCTTTTTCCTTTTCATGATGCTGTCCATCCTGGTCTGCCTGTCCATTTCCGGCAACAACCAGGACGCCATAACCGGTACGGTCTCCATGCTGACCAACGTGGGGCCGTCCATCGGCCGGATCGGCACCTATGGCAATTATGCCAGCCAGCCGGTCGCCATCAAAGTCGTCTTTACCCTGGACATGTTCCTGGGCCGTATCGAAATCTATCCGGTCCTCGCTGTCTTATCCATGATCTTTACCCGTTCCCGCAAATGAGCCGGGCGGAATTCCTGCGTGAACGCTTCCTTGCACGCATGAGCCATGTGCCTACGCCGTGCCAGGAAAACCTGCTGCGCGACCTCGCGGAGTTCATGACTTCGGACGAGGGCGATATCCTGGTCGTCAACGGCTATGCCGGTACCGGCAAGACGACGGCCATCGCGGCGGTCATCTCTGCCTTGGGCGAGTATAAGGTTCCCTGTGTCCTGCTGGCTCCTACCGGACGGTCCGCCAAGGTCCTGTCTTCGTATGCCGGGCGTCCTGCTTCGACCATCCACAAGCATATCTATCGCCAGAAGAGCATGGGCGACGATGGCTTCGGATCTTTCTCCCTGGCTCCGAACAAGGCGAAAGATACGTTGTTCGTAGTCGATGAAGTGTCGTTGATCGGCATCGAGCCGGGCGGGGGAAGTACCAACTTCGGGTCCGGCAATCTGCTGGAAGACCTGGTGCGTTTCGTCCGCAGCGGCGTGGACTGCCGCCTGGTGCTGATCGGGGATGCGGCGCAGTTGCCGCCGGTGGGCCTGGACCAGAGTCCCGCGCTGTCGGATGCTTTCATGGCGGGATTCGGCGGCGTGCGTTTTTCGACCCTGACGACGGTGGTCCGCCAGCAGAAAGAGTCCGGCATCCTGTGGAATGCAACCCGGTTGCGGGAGATGATTTCTGAAGCGCCGGAGGTGGTGTCGCTGCCGGAGTTGGGCCTGGAGGTGTCCCGGTTCGAGGATATCGTGCGTATCTCGGGCGGCGAGCTGATCGAGGCGCTGACGGATGCTTATGGGACCTATGGCGAAGACGAGGTGGTCGTCCTGTGCCGGTCCAACAAGCGGGCGAACCGGTACAATGCCGGAATCCGTTCGCAGGTCCAGTGGAAGGAGGAACGCCTGGTCCGCGGAGACAAACTGATGATCGTCAAGAACTGCTATCAGTTCGTCGGGGAAGTGGAGAATATGGATTATATCGCCAACGGTGACATCGCGCGCTTGGAACGGATCTCGCATTTCGAGGAGCGGTACGGCCTGCAGTTCGCGGATGCACGGCTTTCCTTCCCGGATTATGATGCGGAGATCGTGGCGAAAGTGTGCCTGGACACCCTGGAGTCGGAGGCGGCGTCGCTTTCCCATGAGCAGCAGAATGCGCTGTATCAAGGAGTGAGCGCGGACTATGCCCATCTGACGACAAAGAAGAAACGGTATGACGCGGTCCGTGAGGATCCGTATTTCAATGCCTTGCAGTTGAAATATGCGGACGCGATCACGTGTCACAAGTCCCAGGGCGGCCAGTGGCGCTGTGTCTTTGTGGACAATCCTTTCTGGATGGACGAACTGACGCTGGATGACCTGAAGTGGCTGTACACGGCCGTTACGCGCGGGGTGGAGAAGGTCTGCCTGGTCAATTTCAAGGATGAATGCTTTAATGGCTGACCGTCTCGCTTGTCCTTCTGAACCCCTTGTCTTTCTGAACAACGTGAAGAATCTAAAAACAAACAATATATGAAAAAGATCCTGTCCTTCCTGCTGGGTTGCTCCCTTGCCTTGACGACGGCTGCACAAGCGTTTACGGATATTCCGGCTGCATGGAAATGGCTTTCGGACCGCGAGGTCGCTTTTTCCTATGACGGCCGTTTTGCCGGTGACCGGGACTTCGCCGTCGATGCGAAGACCCATGCCCGCCGCCCGGCCCAGGCGCCGGCCAGGTATGCGGAGTTTCCGCTCAAGCCGGAAGGTGCGGTCAACCTGACTTATTCGCCGGATTCGACGATGCTTGCCTTCACCCGGGCGAACGACCTGTATGTCATTTCGATTGCGACCGGCGAGGAGACCCGGCTGACCTTTGACGGAACCGACCTGATCCTGAACGGATACGCCTCCTGGGTGTATTATGAGGAGATCCTCGGCCGTCCTTCCATGTACCGGGCTTTCTGGTGGTCGCCGGACAGCAGGAAGATCGGTTTCTACCGCTTTGACAACACGAACGTCCCGATGTTCCCGATCTATTCCCCGAAGGGACAGGACGGCTCCCTGAACCAGACCCGCTATCCGAAATGTGGCGAGCCCAATCCTGAGGTCCGGATCGGCATTGTGGACCTGGCGGCTCCGTCCCGGATCGTATGGGCGGATTTCGACGAGAAGGAGGACCAGTATTTCGGCATCCCGTTCTGGGGCGCTGACAGCCAGTCTTTCTTCATATCCCGGGAGCCCCGGACCCAGAATACGCTGGACCTGTACAGCGTCTCAGTCGTGGACGGGTCCAAGAAACACATCTACCACGAGACCTACAAGACCTGGCTGGACTGGATTGAGGGTATGATATTCACGGACAAGGGTTTGTATATGGTCCGTTCCTTCGAGACCGGCTGGCAGCAGATTTACTTCCTGTCCTATGACGGAACGCAGCTCCGCCGCCTGACGGACGGTCCGAACTGGCGGGTGCAGCTGCTTCGGGTGGATGAGAAGAAGGGAGATGTGTATTTCCTGGCAAGGCGCGACGCGACGGTCCGTGGGGCGGTGTACAAAGTCGACCGGAAAGGCGTCATCACGGCGCTGACGGATCCTGCCTATGATGCCGCGTCGGTCCAGTTCTCTCCGGACGGGAAGCATTTCGTGGCTTCGCTGGGGAATGCAGTGACGCCGAACAAGGTCTGGCTGTATGAGACGGCGCGGCCTTCCAAGCCGTATCTTGTCGCGGATGCCGCAGGTCCGGATTATCGTGCATCAGACTA
>JBGUXJ010000118.1:0-3267 GCA_045222055.1 Candidatus Cryptobacteroides sp.
ACAGCGAATCCATCGAGGAACTGGAGACGTTGGAACGGCTCGCCGGAGAAATGGGGGTGAAAGCCCATGTTTCCGTGCGGATCAATCCGGACGTCGACGCCCATACGCACCGGTTCATCACGACCGGCCTGGAAATGGACAAGTTCGGCATTCCGAAGAAGGACATGGACCGGGTCATCACCCTCATCAAATCCAGCAGGAACCTGGATTTCAAGGGGCTTCATTTCCATATCGGTTCGCAGATCACCGACGTGGAGAATGTCTTCACGCAAGAATGTATCAGCGCGAACGGGATTGTCTCCTACTTCGAGAACCACGGCCTGCAGGTGGACAACATCGACCTGGGCGGCGGTCTCGGCGTCGACTATTACAATCCCGACAGCCATGCCATACCGGAATTCGGCCTCTGGTTTCAGACCCTGACCGAGAACCTGCGTCACCGCCCGGACCAGCGGATCCATGTCGAACCGGGCCGGGCGCTGGTCGCCCAGTGCGCCTCGCTGGTGTCCCGGGTCATCTTCGTCAAGGAGGGTGAGCGGAAGAGTTTCGTGATCCTGGACGCCGGCATGAACGACCTGCTCCGGCCTGCCCTCTACGGGGCCTATCACAAGATTGAGAACCTCACCTATGAGTCGGACGAACTCCGGCTCTATGATGTCGTAGGACCCGTCTGCGAGACCACGGACCTCTTTGCCGAAGACCGTACCCTGCCGCGGACCCGCCGCGGCGACCTGGTCGCGCTGCGCAGCGCCGGGGCTTACGGCGCCGTCATGAGCAGCACCTACAACATGCGCGAACCGGCCCGGACCGTTTTCTCCGACCAGCCCGCGGAATAGGACATACCATAACAGAACCATCCCGGTTCAAGTCGACATTGGCTCCCGAGAAGCGGGAGGATCGACGGAACCGGGATGGCTCTATTGTATAAGTTACTGTCTTACAGTTCCCAGGCGAGGGCGGATGCGCCAAGGATGGCGGCGTCGGATTCCTTGAGCTGGGAGTAGACGAGCTTGACCTTGCCGCGCCAAAGCGGGAGGACATTCTCGTTCATGGCCTTCTCGATCGGCTCGGTGAGGAACTCCTTGCTGCGGGCCAGGCCGCCGAAGAGGACGATGGCCTCCGGAGCGGAGAACTCGATGAAGTCCGCAAGTTTCTCGCCCAGCATACGGCCGGTAAAATCGAAGAGCTTGAGGGCCATCTTGTCACCTTCCTTGGCAGCATCGTAGATATCCTTCGAGGTGATCTTGTCGAGGCTGCGGAGCAGGGACGGTTCATCGCTCATTTCAAGCCATTCGCGGGCCGTACGGGCCATACCGATGGCGGAGCAGTAGGTCTCGAGGCAACCGGTCTTGCCGCAGTTGCAGACACGGCCGTTGTGGCGGACGGCGCAGGTATGGCCGAGTTCGCCGGCGAAGCCGTCGTGGCCATAGACCATCTTGCCGTCAATCACGATACCGGAACCGACACCCGTTCCGAGGGTGATCATGATGAAGTTCTTCATACCGCGGGCGGCGCCGTAGGTCATTTCACCCATGGCGGCGGCGTTGGCATCGTTGGTCAGGGAGACCGGAATGCCACCCATCGCCTCGGAGAGGAGCTTCGCGAACTCGATCACGTGCGTACCACCCCAGGTCAGGTTGACGGCATTCTCAATGGTGCCGGTATAATAGTTGCCGTTCGGGGCACCCACGCCAATACCGCGGATCAGTCCTTCGGACTTGGATTCCGCGATGATGTGCTTCAGGGCCTCCGCCAATTCAGCGATATAAGGTTCGACTTCAGAATAAGTATCGGAACGGATCACGGTCTGTGCGAGCACGGTACCGCGGGCGTCGACGACGCCGCACTTGGTGGTCTGTCCACCTACGTCAATACCAATTACGAGTTCTTGTGCCATAATATGTAAGTCAGTTATCTAAAAGTTTATGAGCGTTTTGCAACCTTGGAACCGGCGACCGCGAAGAAGAGGATGTAGGCCAGGCCGGCGACGATGATCCAGTAACTCGGCATGTAACCGACCTTGTCGGCGAAGAAGTTCTGGACAAGCGGAAGGATACCGCCGCCGACGACCATCGCCATGAAGATACCGGAAGCCTTGTTGGTGGCGGCGCCGAGGCCTTCGACTGCGAGGTCGAAGATGGTGCCCCACATGACGGAGGTGCAGAGACCGCAGAGAACCAGGAGGAGGGCTGCTACAGGAACCTTGACCATTTCAAAACCGGAACCGGTGAAGGCCGGCATGGAAGTCTGGGCGTTCTTGCTGGAGAAGATGGCGCAGAGGACAAGGAGCAGGGCGACGGAGGCCACGGTCACAAGCTGGGTGCGGGAAGAGACCTTGCCGCTGATGACGCTGGAGACCAGACGGCCGACCAGCATGAGGAGCCAGTAGGTACCGGCGACGAAACCGGCGGTACGGACAGCGACGGACGGATCAAGACCGGCACCGACACCGGTGGAGTCGGAAAGGTAGAAGTTGAGGGTGCCAGGGATACCGACCTCGACACCGACATAGACGAAGATGGCGATCACGCCGTAGACGAAATGACGGAAGGTCATCGGGCTCACGACATTCTCCTGATGGGCGACCTGCTCAGGATCGGCAATCGGGACGAAGAGCAGGATGATGAACGCGAGGGCGAAGACACCCATGGCGATGAAGAGGACCGGATTGACGTCGGAAATGACGGACTGTGCGGTCAGGGTGCCGATGAGGGATCCGACGAGCATCGGGGTCAGGGTGCCCATGAGGGAGTTGAAGGAACCGCCGATCTGGATGTACTGGTTGGAGCGGGCGCCGCCGAGGAGTTTGAGCATCGGGTTGACCACGGTGTTGAGCATGCAGACGGAGAAACCGGCGATGAAGGCACCGAGGAGGTAGACGATGAAGTTGCTCGGGAAGGAAGAGACGACACCGGAGAGGAACTGTACGAACACGCCGATGAAGCCGACGGCGATCGCGATGAGGGCGGTCTTCTTGTAGCCGTACTTGGTCAGCATGTTGCCGGCAGGGATACCCATGATGGCATACGCAAGGAAGTTCATCATGTTACCCATCATGCCGAGGGCGTTGGAGCCCGCGATTTCCGGCTGCATCTTCCAGATGTTGCCGACCGGGGCAGCGAGGTTCGTCACGAAGGAAATCATGCCGAACAAGAAAATCATTGCCAGTACAGCAATGAGATTACCGTTTTTCTTTGCCATAGTGTTTTGTTTGTTTATGTTTTAGTATAAAATTCCGTGGCAGTAAAAACTTGTCGCCATATGACG
>JBGUXJ010000119.1:0-12517 GCA_045222055.1 Candidatus Cryptobacteroides sp.
CCATAGATGAATCCCGTCCGGTAGCCGTTGTCCTGGAACAACTGGCCCGTGGAGAAGAAGCCGGAGCCGTCCGGACGCTTGACCAGACTCTCGCCGGAAGACGGAGGGATGCACAGCGTCACCGCCTCCAGACCGCGGACGGTGCGGTTCCCGGTGGCGAACAGGTTGTCAAAGACCAGGCTCTTTTCCAGCAGCGTATCCAGGTTCGGCGTAATGCCGTCTTCAGAACCGTACCGGGTCAGGAAATCGGCGCTCAGACTTTCAACCGTAATGAGGACGACGTTCTTTTTCAGGGCGGGAAGCGTGTCCCGGACTGACTGGAGTCCGCTTTCATCCTGGCCGCTGAGCCGGCGCTGCACGGCCGTCGCCTCGTCCTCGGGGATCATGGCATAGAACTGCTCGTAATCCAACTCGTTGGACACGAAGGCCTCCAGGAAGTCCCAGCAGCCATTCTCCTGGATCTGCGTGGCATACAGGTTCTCGCCGCCGAAGTTGCGGTAGCCGTAATGCAGCCAGCCATAGCCGAGGCCGCACCAGACCGCCAGGACGGCCAGGGTCACGCCCCACTGCTTCCAACCGGAGATGCCGCTCTCCCGGATGTCTTTCCCGCGGACCATCCACCAGCAGATCGCTCCGGCGACCAGAAGCATGGCCAGCACCATCCAGACGATGGGATACGATTCCACGATATTGCCGATCACCTCGTTGGTATAGACCAGGTAATCCACCGCGATGAAGTTGAATCGGACGCCGAATTCGCTCCAGAAAACGATCTCGCTGAACGCGATGGTGATGGCGCAGCAGGCATAGAGCATCATCACGATCCAGATGGCGACGGTCCGCCACCGCTTCCGGACGGAAGGGACGAAGGTCTTGACCGTCAGGCAGACAGCCAGCAGAATCAGGACGGCATTGACGATATCCGGCAAGGGACCGCCGTACTCGTCTGTGATGTCATTGCAGAAAACGACATAGAGTGTCAGCAGCAGGAAAGCGCCCCAGAAAATCCACAGGAAGGGCTTCTTGTACCGGTCATCCGTCAGGAACGTATAGAACAGGAAGGCCGGGACCAGGGCGATGCCGGTGAAAGCCAGGTCGTTGAGGAATCCCAGTCCGAAGATTTTGAGCCAGTCCACCCAGCCCCAGTCCACGACCGTCAGCGGATGGAAGATCAGTACGATGCGGATCAGCAGGCCCAGCACGAGGGTCAGGCAGAGGAACCGCGGCGCAAAGAACGCAAACCAGTCTTTAACTTTTATCTTGTCCATGTCGATGTCAGATTTCCCGGCCCGCCGGCACCCTGACGTGCAGGGCGGCGGGAACGATTTCATAATGTATTTCCTTTCCTTTCAGGCAAGGGTCGCCGTCATAATGGGCCGGGCCCTCCTTTTCGCGGACGACCGTGACCCGTTTGCCACGCAGCAGGGTGACCCGCCGGCTGGTATGGGCACGACCGTCCAGCAGTTTGGTGGCCAGGACGGGGATTTCCCAGGTATGGAACGGAGCGACGACGGTCACGTCCAGCAACCCGTCCTGCACCGAGGCAAGGGAGGTGATCCGGGCCTGGTTGCCCCACTGGTTGGCGTTGCCGACGGTCACGAACACGGCCGGGACCGACAGCGTCCTGCCATCCACGTCAATCTTGTATGTCTCCGGCTTGAAATGCTGCCAGATCTTCCAGGCAAGCGAGATATAGGTCCACAGTCCCCTCTTCCCTGCGGAAGCAAATTCCCAGGCCACCTCGGCATCCAGTCCGACGCCGGAGGTGCAGAAGAACGGACGCCCGTCGACCGTTCCGTAGTCCATCGTTTCAGAAGTTCCGTCCTGGATCGTCCGGAGCGCTTTCAGCGGGTTGCGGCTGAGTCCCAGGTGGAAGGCCAGCCCGTCTCCGCTGCCGCAGGGGATGATGCCCAGCACCTTGTCCGTGCCGACCAGTCCCTGGGCGACTTCGCTGACCGTCCCGTCTCCGCCGACCGCCACCACGATGTCCGCCTCGGCATCCCGAGCCAGCGACGTCGCGTGTCCGGGACGTTCCGTATAGACGAACGACGGAGCAAAGCGTTGCCTGTCAATGGCGGCGTCAATGTCCTTCAGGATGGATTTCTTGTCCTTTCCGCCCGACAGCGGATTGGCGATGAACAGAATCTTCTTCAAATCTCATTTAATTATAGCATACAAAGATAGCAGTTTCTAAGAAATAATGTATCTTTGACGGCCTTTTCGGAACTGTCATGGCCCACACGGGAGAAATCATATCGCTGGTCGTCGCCGTCTGCTGGACGGCCACCGCCTTGTTCGCCGACATCGCCAGCCACCGCCTCGGTGCGATGACGGTCAATGTCATCCGCCTCGTCCTCGCTTCCGTTTTTCTCGGAGCGTTGCTCTGGGTCACCGTCGGAGCCCCGTATCCGGTGTATGCGGATGCCCCGACGTGGTTCTGGCTCGCCCTTTCCGCACTGGTCGGGTATATCTTCGGCGATTTCTGCCTGTTCAATTCCTATCTGGTCATCGGCGCACGGTTCGGACAGTTGTTCATGACGCTGGCCCCGCCCATCGCGGCCATCGCCGGATGGGTCCTGCTGGGTGAGACCATGACCTGGAAATCCTGGCTTGCAATGGCGGTAACCATCTGTGGTATTGCCATTTCCATCTTGAGCCGGGGCAACGGCGGACATTCCCTGCACTTCACCCTTCCTGTCAAAGGCATCCTGCTCGGCATCGGCGCCGGCATGGGCCAGGGTGTGGGACTGGTGCTGAGCAAGATCGGCATCCAGCATTATGAGTCCGCCCTGCCCGCAGACGTCCCCGCCGCCATGCAGCAGATGCTGCCCTTCGCTTCGACCATGATCCGGGCCGTCGTCGGCGGAGCCGGATTCATCCTCCTGATGGCCCTGCAAAGGGACCTCTCCCGGTTCAAGACGGCCATACGCGACCGCAAGGGAATGCGTTTCGCCATACTGACCACCCTGTTCGGCCCCGCCATCGGCGTCTCCCTTTCCCTGATGGCCGTCCAATATGCCAACGCCGGCATCGCCTCCACGCTGATGGCCTTGACGCCGGTGCTGATCATCCTCCCTTATGCCTTGATTTACAAGCAGCCAGTCCGGGCCAAAGAGATTCTCGGCGTCGTGGTCAGCATGACCGGTGTCGCCATGTTCTTCCTGATCTGACGGATTTTTTCAAAAAAATTTTCGTAATCTCAAAGGGATTGCTAACTTTGCACCCGCTTTTATGGGGTATTAGCTCAGTTGGTAGAGCGCCAGGTTCGCAATCTGGAGGTCAGGGGTTCGACCCCCCTATGCTCCACTCCAAAAGACTCAGCAATTGCTGAGTCTTTTTTCGTGTAGCGATTTCCCCCTCGGCGCAAGCGCCGGTCCCCCTTGGGACACTGCGACCTCCGCTCCGCTACGGTCGGCAGCAAAGCTGCGTCGGCTGCGCCGACCGGTTATCTGAGTCTTTTTTGGGGAGCGATTTACCGTCTGGACACAAAAATGTGCTTTTCTGTTCCCGGGAACCGCAAAATAGGACCGGCGGGCACAAAAACACGCTATTATGTGCCCAGGAACATACGGTTTGTTTAATAATGGGATTCGGCTTATCTTTGCAACAGAATCCGCAATCATGAAAATAACTATTCTTGCAGTCTTGTTGATCGTGTTGTCAGTCATCGTGCTGTCAAGGTATTTGTTTTCATCCGTCCGGCCGTTCGCACGCCTGATGGCGGCCATTCCCGCCGACCATGGCCTCTGCGCCATTGACCAGTGCGTCAAGGAATGCGGCCACATCTGGTTCTTCTACTCCCTTCTCCGCAACGACGAGCAGATGCGCCTGACGGTTTCCCTCAATGTCCCCTGCCCGGAACAGGAGGAAGACCTGCAGGGACTGGACAGCGACATCAAGGCCCTGGTCGCAGACCTGCGCCAGACCACGGCGCTGGCCCGGGAGGAATGGTGCCAGATGGAAGGACCGCTCGCCAAACGGCTTTATCTCGAATTCGACTGGGCGGAGATCTCCGCCGCCATGATCCAGTCTTTCCAGGAACGGGTCATGGATATCCTCCGCAACCGCCACGCCGACGCTGTCGTCAAGCACTTCCGGGGTTCCGGGGACTTTGACATCTATTACTCCGAACAAGTCGGGAACATCATCGAACGTTCTCTGGACATGGTCGATGCATTCGATATCCGGAAGTATTCCTTCAAGTCGGAAGGCATGCTTGGCTACAACGAAAAGAACGAGATTCCCGCCACCGCGGAAGAATTCGAAGAACTGTTTGCCGCCGCCAAACCGGACATCGAAGTGACGGGCCTGACCCTGCGGGACCTGCGGGCCCATTTCAACGACCTCTACCGGGACGAAGTCATCCTCGTCAAGCCGGTCCTGTACAGACGAGGCCGCAGACAGTATCTGGAAGGATGGTACAGCGACAAGGACGGACGCCCTTGCAACTGGAACATCGAAGAGTCCGACGGTTCCTGGTGGGTGTACAACTTCGAGAACAACGATCTCGGTGACATCTTCGAGATGGATTCGGAAGAAGAAGCCTGCGACCTGTTCGTCCGCTATGTAGCGGAAGGGATCCAGAATGCGGAAGTCAATGAAGAATAGGCATTTCACGGACACGATCCTTCGCTGGTACGATGAGAACCGACGGGACCTCCCCTGGCGCCGTACCCGGGATCCGTACGCCATCTGGCTCAGCGAAATCATCCTCCAGCAGACACGCATCGCACAGGGCACTGCGTACTGGGAGCGGTTCATGGCAACCTTCCCGACCGTGGAGGACCTTGCCGCAGCCAGCGAAGACGAGGTGCTCCGGCTGTGGCAGGGACTCGGATACTACAGCCGGGCGCGCAACCTGCATGCCGCCGCGAAACAGATTGTCGGACAAGGTCGTTTCCCCGATACCTATGAAGGCATCCGGGGGTTGAAAGGTGTCGGAGACTATACGGCGGCGGCCATCGGATCGATCGCCTTCGGCCTGCCGGCCGCCGTCGTGGACGGCAACGTCTACCGCGTCCTCGCCCGGTATTTCGGCATCGCCACCCCCGTCGGTACGACCGCGGCGAAGAAAGAATTCACGGCGCTGGCCCAGTCACTGCTGGCACAAGAAGCGCCGGCCGCCTACAACCAGGGAATGATGGATTTCGGGGCGATCCAGTGTACGCCGGGAAAGCCGGATTGCAGCAGATGTCCCTTGTCCGGGACCTGCCAGGCATTCCTGACCGGACGCACGGAACTGCTCCCGGTCAAGAAAGAGCCGGCTGCCGTCCAGGTCCGCCACATCCGGTATGTATATGTCCGCCGGCAGGGCGAAACCGTCGTCCGGCGCAGGGAGCCGGGCGACATCTGGCAGGGACTCTGGGAGCCCTACACCTGCGAGGAGCCGGAAAGACTACCCGGTCGGCTCGTCCTTCTCGCCCATGATGTCAAACATCAACTGACGCACCGTACTATCTTGGCAGACTTCTATTTATGGGAGCCGGAAATCCGGCCGGACCTGCCGGAGGAATACCGCTGGATACCAGAAGCGGAGCTTGACCGCTATGGCAAGCCCCGCCTGTTCGAACGGTTGCTGGAACTGCTATAGGATCCCCTGCTCGCCCAGGTGGCTGTCCTTGAATCCCAGGAAATACAGGACCCCGTCGATTCCGATGGTATTGATGGCCTGACGGGCGTTGGCCACGACGCGCGGCTTGGCATGGAACGCGATTCCCAGGCCGGCTTCCGACAGCATCGGCAGGTCATTGGCTCCGTCACCCACGGCAATCGTCTGCGCCATGTTGACTTTCTCCATCTGCGCGATGAGTTTCAGCAAATCCGCCTTCCGGCGGCCGTCGACGATCTCGCCGATGAAATTACCGGTCAGTTTCCCGTTGTCATCGATTTCGAGTTCATTCGCATACACATAGTCGATTCCGTAGCGCTTCTGCAGGTATTCTCCGAAGAACGTGAAACCGCCGCTCAGGATCGCAATCTTGTAGCCGCAGGTCTTCAGGACCGATATCAGGCGGTCGACGCCCTCGGTGATCGGCATCTTGTCGGCGATTTCCTGCATGACGGAAGCGTCCAGCCCCTTGAGCAGGGCCACACGGCGGGTGAAACTCTCCTTGAAATCAATCTCCCCGCGCATGGCGGACTCCGTGATGGCCCGCACCTCGGCGCCGACGCCGGCCCGTTCGGCCAGTTCGTCGATACATTCGGTCTGGATCAGCGTAGAATCCATGTCGAAGCAGATCAGCCGCCGCATGCGCCGGTACATGTCGTCTTTCTGCAGGGAGAAGTCGAATCCCATCTCTCCGGACAGATGCATCAGTTCCTCCTGCATCTTTTCCCGGTCCACGGGCGTACCCCGCAGCGAGAACTCGATACAGGCACGGACGTTCTTGGCGGAAGGATTCCGCAGGCTCATGCGCCCGGTCAAGCGACGGATCGAATCGATGTTAAGTCCCTGTTTGGTAGCCACTTTCGCAGCTGCGCCGATTTGGGCGGCGGAGAGACTGCGGCCGATAATCGTCAGGATATAGCGGTTCTTGCCCTGGCGGCCGACCCAGGCATCGTACTCGTCGTCGGAGACCGGTGCGAAACCGATGTTGACGTCCATGTCCGTCGCCTTGAAAAGCAACTCCTTCATCACCTGCCCCGAATGCTTTTCCGCAATCCGGATCAGGATGCCCAGGGAAAGGCAACTGTGGATGACAGCCTGGCCGATGTCCAGTATCTGCGCGTCATAAGCGGCCAGGATCTCCATCAGGGAGGCCGTCAGGCCGGTCCGGTCTTTCCCGGAAATCCGTATGAGAATCTGTTCGTACATGTTTTCTGCAAATCGTTCCCGCAAGATAGCGAAATCAGCGAAAAAAGACAAGGAAAAGTCGGTCGAAAGAGGGTTCCGTCATAGGGAATCTCCGATAATATGCGTATCTTTGTACAAATATAAAACGCATTATGCTCCAGCTCGGAACTCCCCTTACTCCCGTGGCCAAGAGAGCCCTTCTCCTGGGCTCCGGCGAACTTGGAAAAGAAGTTGTCATCGAACTTCAACGTTATGGTGTCGAGGTGATTGCCGTGGACCGCTACGCCAATGCGCCGGCCATGCAGGTAGCCCATCGCTGCCATGTCATCAACATGCTTGACGGAGCCGCACTCCGCCAGGTCATCGAAAGTGAAAGACCGGACTTCATCATCCCCGAAGTCGAAGCCATCGCGACCCCCACGCTCGTCCAACTGGAGAAAGAGGGCTACAACGTGATCCCGACGGCCAAGGCCACCCTGCTGACCATGAACCGGGAGGGCATCCGCCGCCTGGCCGCCGAAGAACTCGGCCTGCCGACCGCCACGTACCGTTTCGCCGACACCTATGAGGAATTCCGCGCGGCCATCAAGGCCGTGGGCATCCCCTGCGTCGTCAAGCCGATCATGAGTTCCTCCGGCCACGGCCAGAGCACCATCAGGAAAGAAGCGGATATCGACGCTGCCTGGCATACCGCCCAGGAAGGCGGACGTGCCGGCGCCGGCCGCGTCATCGTCGAAGGATTCGTCAATTTCGACTACGAGATCACCATGCTGACCGTACGGCATATCGGTGGCACCACCACCCTCGAGCCGATCGGCCACCACCAGGTCGACGGAGACTACCGCGAATCCTGGCAGCCGCAGCCGATGTCGGATTCCGCCATCCGGAAAGCCCGTGAGATCGCCGTCAAGATCACCGGCGCCCTCGGCGGCCGCGGCATCTTCGGCGTGGAGATGTTCGTCAAGGGTGAAGATGTCATCTTCAGCGAAGTCTCCCCCCGCCCGCACGACACCGGCATGGTCACCATGATCTCCCAGGACCTGAGCGAGTTCGCCCTGCACGCCCGTGCCGTCCTCGGACTCCCCATCCCTGCCATCCGGCTCTTCGGGCCGAGCGCTTCCAAGGCCATCGTCGTGGAAGGCGACACGGACCAGGTCGTTTTCAGCAACCTGGAGGAAGTCCTCGCCGAAGAGGACGTACAGATCCGTCTGTTCGGCAAACCCGAGGTCCATGGACACCGCCGCTACGGCGTCATCCTGGCCCGCGACGAGAGTACGGAAAAAGCCCTCGCCAAAGCGGAGAGGGCCTATCACAAACTGGGAGTCAATCTCAAGCTCCTATAGCGCCCAGTGGGCGATGTCCGTACGGAAGAACAGGTTCGGACAGTCGATCTTGCCGATTTCGGCATAGACCCGGTCACAGACCTCGTGGATTTCGTTTCCACGTCCCACGACCATCAGGACCCGGCCACCGGCCGTTTCCAACCGTCCTTCCCGGGATTTCGTTCCCATATGATACACCTTGGCTTTCACCCCGTCGAGTCCTTCGATGGGGTGACCTTTTTCATAGGAGCCCGGGTAGCCCTTCGAGGCCAGCACGACGCCCATCGTGACATCGTCCGACCAGTCCGGCTGCTCGGTTTCCCGGCCTTCGGCAATTGCTGAGAACAGATCGAAGGCGTCGCTTTCAAGCAATGGCAGGACCACTTCCGTCTCCGGATCGCCGAAGCGTGCATTGAACTCGATGACCTTGACGCCATCCGCCGTCTTCATCAGGCCGCCGTACAGCACACC
Organism: Candidatus Cryptobacteroides sp.; assembly: GCA_045222055.1. Lineage (GTDB taxonomy): Bacteria > Bacteroidota > Bacteroidia > Bacteroidales > UBA932 > Cryptobacteroides. The sequence continues at coordinate 8,587 of JBGUXJ010000119.1, forward strand.
GCTGAGCGGACAGCCCTCCGCCACCATGGCGGAAGCCGTCTTCTGCAGGATCTCCCGGTAAGCGAATGCGCGGTCTTCCGGAGTGATGAAAGGCAGGCCCGTATAGGCGCCCATGCCGCCCGTGTTCGGTCCCTCGTCCCCGTCGAAAGCCCGCTTGTGATCCTGGGCCAGCGGCATCGGATAGACCCGTTCGCCGTCAACGAAGCACATGAACGAGAATTCCGGGCCTTCCAGATAGTCCTCCACGACGACCTTCCCCTTGCCGAAGCGGTTGTCCAGCAGCATGTCCTTCAAGGCGGCTTCCGCGGCAGGCAGGTCCGGAGCGATCACGACACCCTTGCCGGCGGCCAGGCCGTCATATTTCAGCACGGCCGGGAACGGCCTTCCGGCAACATAAGCCAGCGCCTCGCCATACTCGGTGAAACTCCGGTAAGCGGCTGTCGGGATACCGTATTTGGCCATCAGCACCTTGGCGAATTCCTTGCTCGATTCAATCCGGGTCGCCGCCTGCGTATGGCCGAAGATGGACCGGCCGGCGGCACGGAAACGGTCCACGATCCCGGCGGAAAGCGAGGCCTCGGGACCGACGACGGTCAGGTCGATATGCTCCTGCTCGGCAAAAGCCAGCAGGCCTTCGACGTCATGGTCGGAAATCGGGACACATTCCGCCTGGGCGGCGATGCCGGCATTGCCCGGCGCACAATAGATCTTGCTGACCCAGATGGAACGGGACAACGCATCCACGATCGCGTGCTCGCGACCGCCGCCACCGACGACCAGGACCTTATGCTCCTGCGTCTTGCCGAAATCAATTTCTTTGCCGGCGGGCTGGAAACCCGGAGCAACATACAGGACTCCCATGGCAGATCAATGTTTGAAATGACGTTCTCCGGTCATCAGCATCGTGATGCCGTTCTCATTGGCTTTCTTGACGGAATCTTCGTCCCGGATCGAACCGCCCGGCTGGACGATCGCCTTGATGCCGTACCTGGCGGCCAGTTCGATGCAGTCATCGAACGGGAAGAAGCCGTCGGAAGCGAGGACGAGACCGTCCATGTTCCCGTCCAGCGTGGCACAGGCCTGTTTCAGGGCGATCTCCGCGGAGCCGATTCGGTTCATCTGGCCGGCGCCGACACCATAGGTCATGCCGTCCTTCGCCACGACGATCGCATTGGATTTCACATGCTTGACGATCCGCCAGGCAAAGCCGAGATCTTCGAGCTGCCTGGCAGTGGGCTTCGCCTCCGTGACACACATGTCGGCGACGACCGGCTTGGTCTCGATATCCTGGTTCTGCACCAGCAGGCCGCCGTTCACGCTGACATACATCCGCTGGGCGGGGACCGGAAGGGTCATGTCGACCTGCAGGAGCCGGAGATTCTTCTTCGTGGACAGGAATTCCAGGGCGTCCGGCGCGAAAGACGGAGCCATGATGATCTCCAGGAAGATCGGCTTAAGCAACTGGGCGACTTCCAGGTTCACTTCCCGGTTGAATGCGACGATGCCGCCGAAGATGGAAGTCTTGTCGCCCTCGTAGGTTTTCTGCCAGGCCTCGACCACATCCTTGCCCGTCGCGGAGCCGCACGGATTCATGTGCTTGAGACCGACACAGAAGGGGTCGGTAAACTCACGGACGATGTTCAGGGCCGCGTTGGCGTCCTGGATATTATTGTAGGACAGTTCCTTGCCATTCAGCTGGACAGCCGTTGCCAGGGAGAACGGGACCGTCTCCCCCACGGTCTTGTAGAACTTGGCGGCCTGGTGCGGGTTCTCGCCGTAACGGAGGCCCTGCTTTTCCTCGAACTCGAGGAACAGTTTTTCCGACAGCCCGGCCTGCGCCCGCATGTACGTCGCGATGCAACTGTCATATTCAGCGGTGTGCGTATAGGCTTTGGCGGACAGTTCCAGCCGGGTCTTCCGGTCGGTGTCGCCGTTGGCGCGGATCTCTTCCAGCACCCGGTCATAGTCGGCCGGATCGCAGACCACGGTCACGCTCTCCCAGTTCTTGGCGGCGCTCCGCAGCATCGAAGGGCCGCCGATGTCGATGTTCTCGACGGCATCCTCCATGGTCACGCCTTCCTTGGCGATGGTCTGGCGGAACGGATACAGGTTCACGCAGACCAGGTCGATCTTTTCGATTCCGTTCTCCCGCAGGGTTTCCATATGGGCAGGGATGTCGCGGCGGGCCAGCAAGCCGCCGTGCACCTTGGGATGCAGGGTCTTCACCCGGCCGTCGCAAATCTCCGGAAATCCGGTCACCTCGCTGATGCCGATTGTCTTGACACCATTCTGTTCCAGCAGTTTCTGCGTTCCGCCCGTAGCGATGATCTCCCAGCCGCAGGCTTCCAGTCCTTTGACGAATCCGACAAGTCCACCCTTGTCGCTGACGCTTACTAAAGCTCTCATATCTATTTGATTGTTACATTTTTATCCCCTTCTGTCACCCGGCCTATCAACTGGGCCTTCTCTCCATGGCTTTCCAGGATGGAGATGGCTTTGTCCGCTTCGGAGGCATCCAGCACGATGACCATGCCGATACCCATGTTGAAGATGTTGAACATCTCCCGGTGCGGCACGCCGCCCCATTTCTCCAGCATCCGGAAGACCGGCAGGATTTCCCAGGACCCTTCCCGAATCTCGATCGCCTGGCCGTCCTGCAGGACGCGCGGCAGGTTCTCGTCAAAGCCGCCGCCGGTGACATGGCAGATACCGTGGACGTCGCAGTTGCGGATGACATCCAGCACCTGGCGTACATAGATCCGGGTCGGGGTCAGCAGGACCTCCCCGAGCTTGCGGCCGCCGAATTCCGGGATTTCCTGATCCAGCGATAGCCCGGCATCGGCGATGATCTTGCGGACCAGGCTGAAACCATTGGAATGGACGCCGCTGGACGAAATGCCGACCAGCACGTCCCCCACCTTGACCTTGGTGCCGTCGATGAGTTTCGCTTTCTCGACCACGCCGGTCGTGAAGCCGGCGATGTCGTACTCTCCTTCGGTATACATGCCCGGCATTTCCGCTGTTTCTCCGCCCACGAGGGCGCATCCGGCCTGCCGGCAGCCTTCCGCCACGCCGGCCACGATGGCCTCGACCTTGGCGGGGACATTATGCCCGATGGCGACGTAATCCAGGAAAATCAGCGGCTCGGCGCCCTGCGCCAGCACGTCGTTGACGCACATGGCGACCGCATCGATGCCGACCGTGTCGTGCTTGTCCATGGCAAAGGCCAGTTTGAGTTTCGTACCGACCCCGTCCGTTCCGCTCACCAGAACCGGCTCGCGGACTCCCAGACAGGAAAGGTCGAACATGCCTCCGAACGACCCGATTCCGCCCATCGAGCCTTTCCGGCTCGTGGACGCCACATGCTGCTTGATTCTCCGGACTACCTCATAGCCCGCTTCCAGGTTGACACCTGCTTTTTCGTAAGAGACTGCCATATCGCTGATTATTCTTCGTTTTCAATGTTATCCCTATACAGGGAAGTCGGATAGTTGCCCGTGAAACAGGCCAGGCACAGTTCGGCATGGCCGAAGGTCGAGGCGACCGAGGACTCCGGGCTCAGGTAGCCCAGGGAATCCGCTTCGATCATCTTGCAGGCCTCTTCCAGCGTCCTGTGCGAACAGAGGAGTTCCTCCTCCGTGGAGGTATCGACGCCGTAGAAGCAGCAATGCTTCATCATCGGGCTGGCGATCCGGACATGCACCTCCGTGGCACCGGCATCCCGCAGCAGACGGACGATTTTCAGGGATGTCGTTCCCCGCACGATCGAATCGTCCACCATGACGATCCGCTTGCCGCTGACGATCGAACGGACGGCGGACAGTTTCATCTTGACACCGTTCTCACGCATTTCCTGCGACGGCTGGATGAAGGTGCGGCCGACATATTTGCTCTTGACCAGACCCATCTCATACGGGATTCCGCTTTCCTC
>JBGUXJ010000120.1:0-3303 GCA_045222055.1 Candidatus Cryptobacteroides sp.
GGGATGCCGATGCCCTGATCACCCGTACCCGTACCCGGTGCGACGCCGCGCTGCTGGAGGGATCCAAGGTGAAGTTGATTTCTTCCGCCACCATCGGTACCGACCATGTGGACATCCCCTGGTGCGACGCCCATGGCATCCTGATCCGGAATGCCGCCGGCTGCAATGCGGGCGGGGTCATGGAATACGTCATCTGCGCCATCTATGCCGTCGCCTCACGCAAAGCCATCAAACTGGCGGGAAAGACCATCGGCATTGTCGGGGTCGGAAATGTGGGACGGCGTGTGGATTCCGTGGCGAAACGACTGGGATTCAGGACTTTGCTTTGTGACCCGCCGCGTGCTGCGGCCGAGGGGGATTACGGCTTCTGCTCGCTGGATGAGTTGCTCGCCCAGTCTGATATCGTGACACTGCATGTTCCGTTGGACGAAACGACGCGGGGGATGGCCTCGACGGCGTTCTTCCACAAGATGAAACCCGGCGCTTTCTTCATCAACGCCGCGCGGGGTGAGGTCATGGACGAGGATGCCCTGCTGAAAGCGATTCCCAGACTGGGTCCCGTCATCATCGACACCTGGAACCATGAACCCGATGTCAACCGTGCCTTGATGGATGCCGTGGACATCGCGACGCCCCATATCGCCGGTTATTCCTATCAGGGCAAGCAGAACGGAACGGCCGCCGCCGTGCGGGCTGTCGCACACTATTTCGGCATCGTTCCGCTGTATGAGTTCTATCCTCCGACGGAGTTCCCGGAAAATGAAGCCGTAAAACTGGATTTCCGGGACATGACGCAGGGCGAGATCGCGTCGATGCTCTCCTATAATTATCCGATCTATACGGATGACTTCATGTTCCGCCTGAATCCGGCCGATTTCGAACGGCTCCGTTCCGAATACCGGTACCGCAGGGAGTTCTACTGCGACTGAAAAAGAAACCGGTTGACAATCAACCAGATCCTGTTTAATCCGGGTTCCGTTACGACGGAATCCGGATTGTTTTTCCTGTTTTATGCTGCCAGTCTCCTCGAAAAAACGCTGTCCTGAACCTGCAGGACGGCGTTTTCGGAAGTAAACGTTTCTTTTTCCAGAAAACGGATCGGCCTTCCGACCTTTGTTCCCGTTGATATGAGGTGAGTGGTTTTTCCCGGAGGCCGTCAGTTCAATCCGGCGGTCTCCCTTGGAAGACAATTCTGTAAAACGATGACAATATGGTAGTATCAAAACATTCCGCCGGCCGCATGGCCCTCCTGTTGCTCCTTTCGGGCTGGATGGCGGCGACCGGCTGCCGGAAGTCCGAAGTGCAGGAAACCGGCAGCGTCGTATTCACGTTGCAGGCGGAGCCCTTTCCTGCGGTGACCAAAAGCGTCCTGAGCGCAGCCGCCGAAACGAAAATCACTTCCTGCCTGCTGGCGGTTTACCGGGACGGCCGCCTCGAGTGGGTGCGGTCCCGTTCCGACGGCGGTCCGCTCGAAGCCTCGCTGCCGGGCGGCGGCAGCCGGAAGGCCTATGCTTTTGTCAACATGGCCTCCTTGCAGGAGAAGGACCTGCCGGCCCAGGAAACTGACCTTCCGTCTGTTTCCTGGCAGATCGGCTCCTATGCCGGGATGGAAGAAGACGGTCTCCCGATGGCCGGAATCGTGGAATCCGTGCCGGACAAGGGAACCTGTCCTGTCGTAGTGACCCGGCTGGTGTCCCGGTTCGATTTCCATCTGCTGGACGGATACAAGTCCTTTTTCGATGTGTCGCCCCGCGTGCAGGAACACAGGGACGATCCTTCCTGGCTTCTGCAGAATATCTGCTATACCCTGCGGAACATCAACGGGACGCTGCATCCGTTCGGCGTATCCGTGGCGGGGCCGGGCGACTTGCTGGAAGACAGGGAGTTCGACCTTACCCTGGACGGGAACGCCGTCCTCTACGTTCCGGAGAACCGGCAGGGGAAACTGCTGGACAACGACAATCCCGCCCGAAAGGACCAGCCGGCCCTGCTGGAAAAGTATGGCGGCGATTATCAGGTATGTGCCTCGTTCGTGGAAGTCTCCTTGAAACAAGATCCGTCCCGGTATGGGGTCGGGGGAGACCTGAAGTACCGGTTTTTCCTGGGAGAGGACAGCGTAAGTGATTTCTCCGTTGGACGGAACCGGTTGTATGAAGTGGGGTTCGGACCGGAATACGGAACGGTCATGCAATGTTACGACAGGGGTGTCTGGCCCTGGAAGGTCGGCTCGGAGAACTGGCATGACTCCCGCTATCTGGCTTTTGATGCCGAACGCTATCCGGTGCGGAAAGGGCGGCAGGCAGCGGTGCGGGTCCGCTATGGATTCGAAGGGACTGACCATCCGGAGGTGGCGGGAGCGGATTGGACGCTGTTTGTCCGGGACGGGGAAGACCTGGTCCCTGCCGCTTCCTGCCGGGATCTTGCCTCGGTATCCATCGATTCCGCCACCGGCATTTGCTCCTTGCAGCCGGACAGCGGCCTGGCAGGCGGAACCCAGTTGGAACTGGTGGCCCGTACCCGGGACGGCCGGCATGAGGCCCGTGCCGTCCTGGCCGTGCTCCCGGACGGGGAACTGAGTCTTGTCTGGGACCGTTCTCCCCGCTATATCGCACAAAAAGGCCGTCTGTCCCTCACACGAGAAGGCGAGGCCGTGGCCATCGCCTCTTTCTCCGTTCCCGAGGGGAATGACAACGTATATATAGAAAAGGATGGGAATGGCTTGCAGGTATCGGCGCTGCGAAGCGGGGCGGTCCTGCTCCGGATCGAGACGGAAGACGGAGATGAGACCGAGGCCTCGCTTTCCATCAAGGTCCCCGTGCTGCAACCGTACCCGGGTTCGTTGATCCTGTCCGCTGATGCATCAGATAATAATTATGTCACGGCATATTATCGGACGACACCGGAGGAGGGGAGCGTCCCTTTGGCGGTCGGTGGTGAAGACGCGTTCAGCCTGGACCGGACGCTGTACGAGCGATACCTGGCTCCTGTCGTTGAAAAAGGGACCGGCTCGATTTCACCCTATCTGTCGGTAAAAGATGGTATTGTCTATCTGGCTTCCTATCCCGCAGACCTGGATGCTTTTTTCGAGCGCAGTGATGCACATGCGCTGACAGTGCATGCCGTTGCCTGTGCGGACATCGTTCCGGCGGACATCCCCGTGAAAGTGCGGGTTCCTTTCCGCGGAGTTGATGCCGACACGATCCTTGGCGTAATCCGAAATTGTTCCGTCCTGGGCATGAGTCCCTGGAAAAAACTGTCGGACGGATCTGCCGTCTATACCGGGGAAAGGACCGTGCTTGCCGG
>JBGUXJ010000121.1:0-10091 GCA_045222055.1 Candidatus Cryptobacteroides sp.
ATGGGAATAGTAAATATTTAAATATTAATACATTATGGCAACAGGTAACGTTCGCCCGGCGGACATGGAGCGTATCACGACCCCCGCTTTGGCCCAGAAATTCATTGAAGCACAAATCAAGGAGCTGCGCGCCCAGATCGGCAGCAAGAAAGTGCTGCTCGCCCTGTCCGGCGGCGTTGACTCTTCGGTCGTCGCGGCCTTGCTCATCAAGGCGGTGGGCAAGCAGTTGGTTTCCGTCCACGTCAACCATGGCCTCCTGCGTAAAGGGGAACCCGAGCAGGTTGTCCGCGTGTTCCGGGATGAACTCGACGCCAACCTGGTGTACGTCGATGCGACGGACCGTTTCCTCGACAAACTCGCAGGCGTGGCGGATCCGGAGCAGAAGCGCAAGATCATCGGCGCGGAATTCATCCGGGTATTCGAAGAAGAGGCCCGCAAGTTGGAGGGCATCAGTTTCCTGGCCCAGGGAACCATCTATCCGGACATCGTAGAGTCCGGTCCGGTCAAGTCCCACCATAATGTCGGCGGCCTGCCGGAAGATCTCAAGTTTGAACTTGTAGAGCCCATCAAACTGCTTTTCAAGGACGAAGTCCGCGTGGTCGGCAAGGAACTGGGCCTGCCTGACAACATGGTGTACCGCCAGCCGTTCCCGGGTCCCGGCCTGGGTGTCCGCTGCACGGGTGCCATCACGCGCGACCGGCTGGAAGCGCTCCGCGAAAGCGATGCGATCCTGCGCGAAGAGTTTGCCAAGAATGGCCTGGAAGGCAAGGTATGGCAGTATTTTACCATCGTTCCCGACTATAAGTCAACGGGTGTCAAGGACAACAAGCGCAGCTGGGACTGGCCGGTCATCATCCGCGCCGTCAACACGCGTGACGCCATGACGGCCACGATCGAGGAGATCCCCTACAAACTCCTGCACCACATTACGCAACGCATCATCACCGAGGTCCCGGGCGTCAACCGGGTGCTCTATGACCTCACCCCGAAGCCGACGGGCACGATCGAGTGGGAATAAGTCCCTGCGGGGTCATTTCAAGGCGATAAGATAGCGGGGTTTACGGGGAGACGTACTGAGCCGGACTTTGTTCAGCAGGCGGTTCTTCTCCCGGTAAACCATCTGCAGGTCTTTCCAGTCCAGCAGCAGCGCGATGAGCGAGGCGTCGAAACCGGCCACCAGATAGGCGGCCAGGCGGAATTTCGGTTCCTGCAGGCGGCCGGCAAAGTCCTGCCGGAAGTCCCGCATCATTCCGTCCAGTTCATCATTGATGCATCTCTCCAACCAACGGTAGCTCTTGTCATCCCGCCCGATGGTCGAAGCCAGGTCCATCACTTTCCGGTAAATCAGGTTCCGCGCCTCCGGATCCTCATACGTGGCATGGTATTCCCGGCACAGGTCCGCCAGCACCGCCCACTCGCGCCGGAAACTGACGACGTAGTGTCGCATACCCGCTTCATGGGCATTGCGGATGGCGGTATTCTCCTCCTGCTCCATCTGCAGCATCCGCCGGGCCTCCGCGGCAATGAATTCCAACTGTTTTTCCCGCTCGGCATGACGCTGTCGCTGACGGGACAGCAGCCATCCGGCCAGCGAGACCAACGCCAGCATCAGGGCCGCCAGGAGGTAAATCACCAGTTTCCGTATCCGGGCACGGTCCTGGGCCTGCCGGGCGGCTTCCGCCCGGTATTCCTCCATCGAGGTCTGGACGCTGTGACGCTGCAACGCCGTATGAAGAGAATCATCATATGCGTCTGTTTCAATCAGATAAGATAAAGCGGCATCCGTATCACCCCGCGCGGCGGCCACCAGGTGGCCATATCTCGCAAGATCTCCGGTCAGGGAAATCGTACCCAGCAGGGAATCCGCCCGCTCATGCTGCCCGGCCAACTCGCAGGCGTATGCCCATTCGCCGATGTCGCGGGGAAGGAAATCATACCCGGAGCCGGCCAGTTCCTCGAAAAGACGGCAAGACTCGGCAGGATCCGGATCAGGCCGGTAGAGTGTCAGGGCCGCCAGCGTTTTCCTGGCGCCCCAGGCGACCAGTGTATCCGGAACATCAAGAAGGGCCCGGAAAAGCGCGGAGGCCGTGTCGCGATGGTGCATGTTATAATGCTGGATCGCGAGGTTGTACAGAGCGCCGTTCTCATAATGCGGATTCCCTGCCTGACGGAAAGAAGAAAGCGCGAGGGAATCATGACGCAGGGCCTCCACGTCGTAGAAACACCGGCGATAGGTATCTGCCAGCCCGGCATGGACGAACCCCCTGAATGACGGATCGCTCCGGAACAAGCGTGTCTCGGCGGCCTGTGCAAATGCCAGAATCGCCCCGTTGTAGTCCTCGGCATTGAACCGGAGCCGCCCCAGATAATACAGCGACCATGCATAGAGTTTCCGAGGACCGTGACGGCGATAATAATCGACTGCGGGAAGGATCAGAGAATCATTCCGTTTATCAATGAAGCGGCTGTCATCGGCAGCGACGGAATGAAGCATCCCGTCGGCCTGTGTCCGGGATACGGGCTTCGCGGTACATCCCAAAGCAAGGGTCAGCAAAAGGAAGAATCGGGCAAATCGCATCATTTGTTATACCTTTCCGCGACAAAGATACACCTGATTTTCCAAATCCGGGAGAGCGGTTTGCATAGAAAAAGGCAGCGGAACCACCAAGCTAACCGCTGCCTTTGAGTAAACATAACCCCCCGGATGTTTACCCGTCAGGGATGGATGGAACGGGAAGGATCACGACTGGTGGTCCGCCCGGGCGCAGGATGGGAGGACGCCGGGGTTCCCGCTCGGGCCTGCCGGAAGTATTACCGGAAGTATTGCCGGTAAGGCCGACAGCCAGCGGGAAAACCAGCGCACCCAGCATACATAATTTCGATACTCTTTTCATTCTCCGTAAGATTTGATTTACGGCACAAAAATATATACCGAAAACGCTGAAAACAAAAAAAGAGAGTCCCCGAATCTCTCAATCCAAAGGACTCTTTTTCAACTATTTACGAAACACTACCCCCGCAGGAACCCCTGCACGCAGGTTTTATTGGGAGATTTCAGGAAAGAGAAGGGCCGGTCTGCCGCATCCACTCCCGGATATTCGCGGCGATTCCCTCGACCAGGCGGGTACGGGCCTCGGCACTGCCCCAGCCGATATGGGGCGTGAAGCGGAAACGCCCGGGGTGCTTCACCTGCAGGTAAGGGTGGTCCAGGGGCAGCGGCTCCTTCGTAAAGACATCGATGGCGGCGCCGGCAATGATGCCGGCGTCGACCGCTTCGGCCAGGGCCGTTTCAACGACGATGCCGCCGCGGCCCATGTTGACCAGGTAAGCCGTCGGTTTCATCATCGCCAGTTCCTCCGCACCGATCAGCCCCCGGGTCCGGTCGGTCATGGGGGCATGGATGGTCACTACATCGCTCCGGCGGAGCAATTCCGGCAGTGACACTTCTTCGAAATCCTTCGTATGGTTCTTTCCGGAGGCCGAATAATAGATGACTTGCATGTCCATCGCCTGTGCAATCCGCGCCACCTGGCGGCCGATGGCACCCAGACCGATGATTCCCAAGGTCTTGCCTGCGGCCTCGACGAAAGGCGTGAACACTTCCGTCAGGATCTTGCTCCGTGAATAAGCGCCGGATTTGACCGCCTGGTCGAAGTGCAGGCTGTCCCCCAGCAGCGAAAGGATATGCATGAACGTCGTCTGTGCCACCGTCGCCGTCGAATAGGCAGCCACGTTCCGCACCGGGATGCCGCGTTCCGTACAGGCGAACACGTCGATATTGTTCATCCCGGTGCCCGACTCGCAGACCAGCCGCAGTCTCGGTGCCACGTCCAATAAGGCAGGTGTAACCTTGAACTTGTTGACCACCAGTACCTCACAATCGGAGACACGCGCCATCCCCTCCTCCGGGGTGGAATCACCGTAGCCAACGAAGGTCCCGAGGGCTTCCAGCGCCTCGAACGAACCGGCCCCGAGGGTCAGGGCATCCAGGAATACGATCTTCATCTTACCAGCCTTTTGCGATGTTCTCGGCGATGATCGCCACCAGCCGCTCCCGCGCCTCGACACTCGCCCAGGCGGTATGCGGCGTAAACCGGAAACGCTCCGGATGCCGTACCTGTAGGAACGGATGGTCCTCCGGAAGCGGCTCCGTCGTAAAGACATCCAGCGCCGCGCCGGCGATCCAGCCGGCATCCACGGCGGCAGCCAGGTCCGCTTCATCGACGATGCCGCCTCGTCCCATGTTGATCAGGAAGGCGGTCGGTTTCATCAGGCGAAGCTGCTCCGCCTTCAGCAGCCCGTCCGTGCGGGCATTGAGGGGCGCATGGATCGAAACCACGTCAGATTCTCGCAGGAGCGTATCCAGAGGGACGCTCGGGTATTCCTTGCAATGATGGGTCCCGGAGGTGGAGAAATAGATCACCCGCATGCCGAAAGCAGAAGCCACGGAGGCGACCTTCTGTCCGATCGTTCCCATGCCGATGACGCCCAGCGTCTTGCCCGTCATTTCATAAAAAGGACGGCTGACATCCGTGAACAGGCCGCTCCGGCTGTAGGCGCCGGATTTCACCTTGCCGTCGAAATACGGTCCGTCGCCCAGCAGCGACAGCATGTGCATGAAGGTCTCCTGAACGACTGAATCCGTCGAATAGCCGGCCACGTTCCGCACCGGGATCCCCCGCTTCCCGCAGGCATCCACGTCAATGTTGTTGACACCGGTTGCCGCCTCGCAGACCAGTTTCAGGTTCGGAGCGGCGTCCAGCAGGGCCTGGTCCACCCGGACCTTATTGACAATCAATACGTCGCAGTCAGCGACACGCGCACGGGCCTCGGCCGGCGTGGAACGGTCATGGCATACGAGTTCGCCCTGCCGGGCAATCGGTTCCAGGGAGGTGTCGCCCAATGTGGCGGCATCCAGAAAAACGATCTTCATCTTCAAGAGATTAAATGTCCGTCTACAAAGATAAGGAAAAACTCAGGCTTTCCGTCCACCCGGCCCGATCGTCTGTGCGAGTTTCTCGATGTTGAGACTGCGGGCGGAGGCATCGACGATATCCTTGTACACGCCACCCTTCTTGTAGAGACTGTCCGGATCGCCGCTTTGCTCGACCCGCCCTTCCTGGAGGGCATAGACCATCTCGCTGTCGATGATCTGGGAAATCGAATGGGAAATGATGATGACGGTCCGGTCTTTCTTGATGGCATCAATCGCCGCCTTGATCTGCTCCGTAGCAATTGCATCCAGGGAAGCCGTCGGTTCGTCCAGGAAGATGACGGGCGGATTCTTCAGGAACATGCGCGCGATGGCGATACGCTGCTGCTGACCGCCGGAGAGTTGCGTCGCGTCGCTTTCAAACCCCTTCGGAAGGGCCACGACCTGGTCGTAGATGCTGGCTTTCCGGGCCGCTTCCTCGACCTCCGCGAAACTTGCGTCGGGCTTGCCATAGCGGATGTTCTCCTCGATCGTCCCGTTGAAAATATGATTCTTCTGCAGGACGAGTCCGATGTTTTCCCGGAGATAGTGCGTGTCCCACTCCTTCAGGTCGACGCCGTCCAGCGTGATGCTGCCGCAATCCGGTTCATAGAACTTGTCCAGGAGGTTGACGATGGTGGATTTCCCCGCACCGCTCAGGCCGACCAGCGCGGTAATCCGGCCGCTTTCCACCTTGAGGGACACGTCGTGCAAGGCCTTCGTACCGTTGGGATAGGTGAAATCCACATGCTTCATCTCGAAACGGCCTTGTACCTTCTCGGGACGGTAACCGCCGGAAGGTTCCACCTCCGCGTCCGCATCCACGATGTCAAAATAGCCCTCAGCATAGATGAGGGCGTCATTGAGGTCGTCGAAGATCCGCTGGAGCTGGGAGATCGGCGCCGTCACGTTGGAAAAGAGCATGATATGATACATGATCTTTCCGATGGTCATTCCCGGATAGCCGATCAGCACGAGGTAGGATGTCAGGATGATGATCAGGACGGTCCCGGTCTGGTTTACGAAACTCTTGAGCGCATCGAAACCGAAGGACGCGCGGCGGATGCCCATCTGGTTGGAATAGTATCCGTTCTGGAGTTCCGTCTGCTTCCCGAGTTCGATTTCCTCGCGGTTGAACGACTTGACGACGTTCATGCTCTCGAGGATATTCATGATGCTTCCGCTCCGCCGCTCGTTGAAACCGCGCATGTTTTTCCGCGAACTCTTCAGCTTGCGGGTCTGGAGGGAGGTGATCCAGAAATAGATCGGGACGATAGCCAGAGCGGTCAGGCCCACGTACAGGTTGGCGGCAAAAATCAGGAACAGCGCCAGCACGGAACTCACCACCATCGGCAGCAGGCTGATGAAGAAATTCTGGATGGTGCGGGAGATGCTGCTCGCGCCCTGGTCGATCCGGGCCTGGAGCATGCCGGGTGCATTCTCGCTGCGGGCGAAGAACGCCATGCGGTACTGCAGGATCCGCTCGACCACGCCCAGGGAAAGGCGCTGGGAGATATTGATCCGGAGTTTCTCGCCGAAGATGCTCTGTCCGAAGGAAATACCCGCACGCAGGATTTCCTTGCCGAGCAGGACGATGCTCACGACCGTGAGAATCCGGGCGGCCCGCGCCCAGGAGAATTCCGGCGAACCCACCAGTGCGTTGATGGCATCGACGGCCCTGTCGAGAACGACAGCGTTGACCTGCGCCAGCAGGGAACCCAGGAGGGTCAGGACCAGTGTGGCGACCAGCAGGAAACGGTACGGCTTGACGTACGGAAGGATCCGTTTGAAAAGCTGAAGAAGATTCATGTTTTCGGGGATGTTCGTTTTATTTCATGCTCCGCCTATGACCGGCGGAGGTTCTTCGTCGCCAGGTTCACCCTCACCTTGAAAGTCGTCCGGCCTTTATAATAGAAGAGGTCCAGCGTGTTGTCATTCTCGAAATAGATCGTGTTGATGAACGGGTCCCGGTTGCGGTTCTTGCATACCGGCTCGCACCAGACGAGAATGTAATCCTTGGTGGACTTGGAATAGGCGCAGATCATCGTGTAACCGCGAAGGTCGAACAGCGCCGCATTGAAGTTCCTGCCGTTCTCCTTCCGGGCTTTCTTGTACATTTCCACGATGGAACTCTCCGGGTCGAGCGCACCGAAACGGACCGTCCTCGCCGTAGTCTGCGCATCCGGATTCTTGCTGAGCCACCATGCGATGGATTCATCCGTGAGCAGGTCCGCCCTGGCGATCTGTTTCAGCACAGGATTCTCTCCCTGCTTCCCCATCAGCCAGGCCACCGGGGCTGTCTGAAGTCCGCCGGACAACGCTTCAAGACACTGTCCCTCGATCACGGGACCCTCCTTGGCCTGCAGTTCCTTTCCATAGAACATCACATTGTAAAGGACGTTCGCTTCCGTGTCATAGAGCGCATCCACCCACTCCCGGTCAGAAGAAGGACCTTCATTCAGATAGGAGAAAGACAGGTAATTCCGGTCACCGAGCATGACGGTCTCCAGGTTCCCTTCCAATTTGGCAGGTACGAGATCGGACAGCGTATGGATCTGCACCGGTATCGCTTCCGCATCCGGAGAACCGGACAAGGAAAGGCGCTGCAGCGTGATCTTCCCCTCATCCAGGCGGACTGCCATGACATGATCGACATTGTCTCTGCGCCATCCGACGGCGTCCGAATATTCCGCGGCAATCTTCTTCGCCTCTTCCTTGGAGAGCGGGCTCGTGTTGTGGGAACGGATGACGGCGGCGATTTCCTCGGAAAGCGGAGAGTCCGGATGCGCCTGCGCGAAGGCCTTCACGGCCTGCGCATCCTCCTTGTTCACCTTGGCAAACAGTTCCTTGTCCCGCAGCAGGAGAATTTCATGGGAATAGAAGGCGTCCGGATATTTTTTGAGGAACTTGTCATAGGCCTTCACGGAAGGCTTTTTCATCGTCTTGTTGTACAGTTTGGTTTCGGCGGGGGTCTGCGCTGAAAGGCCTCCGGGAACGGTAAATTGCAATAAAGCGGCTGCGGCGATTGCAGCGACGATTCTTATTCTCATATCTGAATGATTAATCTCTTAGGATTCCAGGAAACAAATATCGTGCTTTATCGGCTGAAACACAAAAAAGGGCGGCTTCTTTCGAAACCGCCCTTGTGCGCGAGATCAGACTCGAACTGACACGCCAGTAATAGGCACTACCTCCTGAGAGTAGCGCGTCTACCAATTTCGCCACTCGCGCTCAGAATGGATTGCAAAGATACAAATTGTTTTTTAATCCGCAAGGTTTTTCAGATTAAATCACAATATCGAACCGGAAAGTTTTTTCCCAGCCCCCGGTTCGCAGTGTCAGGAAGGTCCGGGAATAATCCACCTCCACCGCCGCGTCTTCCAGTTCCTCCGCCGTCCAGTCGTAGCCCGCCTCCGCCAGGAATTCCCCCAGGGAGAAAGAGCGGAGCGGACCGTCTTCCGACAGGATCTCCAGTACCAGCGAATCATCGTGCTGCCGGGGCAGACAGACCTGGCAGGTCCCGTCAGGGCCCGGACGTACCCGGCAGCGGAAAACCCCCGGGACAGGAGCGCCGTCGGCCGCTAGGCCGGCCACTTCGCCTGATACCGCAAAGGAATAAGGGAAGGCTCCCGTCCGGCAGACGATCCGGATATCCAGCCGGCAGAAGTGTTTGTGCAGGCGGACCGAATCGCGCAGCGACTCCCCTTCCAGGTCATAGGACTGCAAGCCGAGCAAAGTCTCCGGGCAGGCGTTCCCTTCCGGGATCCACAGTGTGCCGGAGGACGGGGAAAAGCCTTCCGGCGGACATGCCGCCTTCACCTGCAACGGCCCGCGAGGCACGAGGGCTCGATAGACCGTATCCCCCGCCGCCAACGTATCGGCCCGGTTTCCCTGCACCGTCTCCAGGACGAGCACCAACGGCCCGTCCCGGGGCGGGAGCTGCAACAGCAGCTGTGCAGGACACAAATCCCGGTCCTCCCAGACCGAACATCCGGGGAGAGAGACCAGCATTAGGATGCCGGCGAGGACCGGGATGCGAGGAAAAGTCCGAAACATCAGAAAATCAAACTCAAGGCAATCCGCACGTCATCCGGAAGAAAGAATACCTTCCGACCCTTCTCCAGCGTCAGGCCGCAGACCGGACATTCATACACGGAAAACCGGTCCATCCCGCTCCAGACCCCGACGCCGACATCCAGGTTCAGCCAGGGCGTCAGCATGTAGGAATAGCCCCCGGCGACACCGGCGCCGAACCGCTCCCCCTCCCGGGTCTCCGGCGACCGGATCCCGCCCCGGTTATATTCCTGATACTGTGCCTTCCCGGACATCCACCAACCGGAATAGATGTGCCAGGGCCAGTAACGTGCACCGGCGGCAAACGTCCGCTGGCGGCTCTGCAAGGGTTCACCGTCCGACGTGAAAGAGAACGGATTGTACCGGAATGAGGCGGCGGCATTCCAATGCCGGCCAAGGGCATAGCCGACCTCGGCGTTCAAGGTCCCGAAATCGGCATACGCCGCCATATTGGTGGATACGCTCCACGCCTGGCCCCGGACCAAGACGGCCGACAGCAGGGCCACGCAACTCACGAACAATCTTTTCATTTTGAATAACGGTCAAATACCTGGTCAATCTGGCTGCTCCGGTCCGGATACAGGACCTTCAACTTGGCCTGCAGTTCCGCAGCGGAATGGACATCGTCCGTCATCCCCCGGAATATCTCGCTGCGCGTCATTCCCCGCTCGGCGAGATAGCGCAGGATCTGCGGCGCAAACCAGAAGGACGAACCTGCCACGGGCATCACGCCGCCATACCGGTCGTTATACATCTGGTTCTGCATGTAAAAGCCCCACATCTCCCCGACTTCACAATAGCCGGCATTCTCGCCCGTCCCGTCTCCGTAGACCTCGCCGGTCGAGACATACGAACTCAGGACATAGAAGATGTACTTGTTCCACCAGGACTTCCCTACCTGCTGGAAATGAGAGGCATGGGCCAGTTCGTGGCAGGTAACGGAGTAGATGTCCGCATAACTCTCCAGTCCCTTCAGGCCCAGCGTGATGTCCGGCAGGAACAGCTTGATCAGCGAACCATAGTCACCCAGGAAATTCTTGATGAC
>JBGUXJ010000122.1:0-5117 GCA_045222055.1 Candidatus Cryptobacteroides sp.
AATCCATTCATTGCAAGGTTTGAAAATTAATCGATAAAAACCAAGAAAATGGCAGATCAGATTACGAAACGGTCGGAAAACTACTCCCAATGGTACAATGACCTGGTGGTAAAAGCCGACCTTGCCGAACAAAGTGCGGTCCGCGGCTGCATGGTCATCAAACCCTACGGGTATGCGATCTGGGAAAAGATGCAGCACATCCTCGACGAGAAATTCAAGGCCACAGGCGTGCAGAACGCCTATTTCCCGCTCTTCATCCCGAAGTCCTTCTTCAGCCGCGAGGCGGAACATGTCGCCGGCTTCGCCAAGGAGTGCGCCGTCGTGACCCATCACCGCCTGATGAACGACCCGAACGGGAACGGCGTGGTGGTCGATCCTTCCGCAAAACTCGAGGAAGAACTGATCGTCCGTCCGACTTCCGAGACCATTATATGGAATACCTATAAGAATTGGATCACTTCCTGGCGCGACCTGCCGATCCTGTGCAACCAGTGGTGCAACGTCGTGCGCTGGGAGATGCGTACCCGCCTGTTCCTCCGCACGGCCGAGTTCCTGTGGCAGGAAGGCCATACCGCCCATGCGACCTCCCAGGAGGCGCAGGAGGAAGCCGTGCGCATGGTCCATGTCTATGCCGACTTCGCCCGGGGTACCATGGCCCTTCCGGTCATCATCGGACACAAGAGCCCGAACGAGCGCTTCGCCGGCGCCCTCGACACCCTGACCATCGAGGCCATGATGCAGGACGGCAAGGCCCTCCAGGCCGGTACGTCCCATTTCCTGGGACAGAATTTCGCCAAGTCCTTCGACGTGCAGTTCACCAACAAGGACAGCAAGCTGGAGTATGTCTGGGCCACTTCCTGGGGTGTCTCGACCCGTCTGATGGGTGCGCTGATCATGGCGCACGGAGACGACAACGGCCTGGTCCTGCCGCCGGCCCTCGCCCCGATCCAGATCGTGATGGTCCCGATCTACCGCAAGCCGGAGGAACTGGACGCCGTCCTGGACAAGATGCAGGAAGTCAAGAAGCAGCTCGAGGCCCTCGGCCACAGCGTCAAGATCGACAGCCGTGACACCCTCCGTCCGGGCTTCAAGTTCGCCGAGTGGGAACTCAAGGGCGTGCCGGTGCGCATCGCCATGGGCCCGCGCGACCTGCAGAACGGAACCGTCGAGGTCGCCCGCCGCGACACCCTGACCAAGGAGACCATGCAGTTGGAAGGCATCGCGGAGCACATCCACGGCCTTCTCGACGACATCCAGGCGAACATCTATCAGAAAGCCCTGGATTTCCGCGCCGCCAATGTCGAGAAATGCGACAGTTGGGAAGAGTTCAAGGCCAAGATCGACACCGGCAAGTTCCTGCTCTGCCATTGGGACGGAACGGCCGAGACCGAGCAGGCCATCAAGGACGAGACCAAGGCGACGATCCGCTGCATCCCGGTGGACAGTTTCGTATGCGAAGAGGAAGGCGTCGACATCTATTCCGGCAAGCCTTCGAAGCAGCGTGTCGTGTTCGGTATTGCTTACTAACGAATTTAAACAAGAGATTATGAAAAAGTTATTTGCCATTCTGGCAGGGTCGGCGCTGAGCCTGGCCGCGTTTGCCCAGAACAATGCCCAGGAGGCCGCCGCCGCTGCCGCCGCCGCCATCGCCGGTACGCCGCAGACGGAGGTCCCGGCTCCGAAGCCGAACTACTGGACCCGCTCCCTGATGACCAACATCAGTTTCGGCCAGAACTCCTACTGGAACTGGGCCAAGGGCGGCAACAACAACGTCTCCCTAAATGCCACCATCGACGGCAACGCGGATTATGAGAAGAACAAGATCGTGTGGAAGAACCACATGCTCCTCAAATACGGATTCATGTACTCCGAGGACAAGCCGATCAGCCAGAAGAACATCGACCAGATGCTGCTTGAAAGCACCTTCGGCTACAAGGCGACGCCTACCTTGAGTTATTCCGCGAAATTCACCTTCCTGAACCAGTTCACCAACGGTTATACCTACGAGGCACCTACCGTCGACGATCCCACCCGCAAGGACTGGCTGAACGCCCGGAAACTGAAGTCCGGCTTCCTCTCTCCGGGTATCGTGACCCTCGGTCTTGGTATCGACTGGGTCCCGAACAACTGGCTGACCGTCAACTTCGCCCCGCTGACCGGCGGTTTCACGATTGTGACCGAGAAGGAACTCGGCCTCTGGGGTGAGAACCTCCGCAAGAACTACGGCATGGAACTCAAGAAGAAATACGAGGACATCGACCCGAAAGAGGCGGCCGTGCATCCGGAGTACTACCGGGGCGCCCGTTTCGAGTTCGGTGCGCAGCTGACCGTCGGCGCGAAGGTCAAGATCAATGACAACTTCGAGGCCTCGACCAAGTTCATCGGTTTCTCCAACTACCTGAAGAACCCGCAGAACATCCGTGTCTACTGGGACAACACCCTGGCCTGGAACCTGGCCAAGTACTTCGCCCTCACCATGAACACGAACCTGATCTATGACGATACCGTCCTGATCGTGGACAAGGACCATCCAAACGGACACCGTGCCGTCCAGTTCTTCGAGGGACTCCTCTTCGGATTCACCTATACTTTTTCTTCGAAGAAATAAATCCGCCCCGCCATGCTGGAGCGATTCGTCAAAGCACTGGAAGGACTGCCCTGTCGGGAAGACAGGGTGGTCCTTCTGGCTGTCAGCGGCGGAATGGACTCCATGTGCATGGCCGACCTGTTCCGCCGGACCGGCCGTCCGTTCGCGGTCCTGCACTGCAATTTCGGACTCCGGGGCGCGGACAGCGACGCGGATGAGGCGCTGGTGCGTGACTGGTTCGTAGAGACGGGTGTCCCGTTCCTTTTCCGTCACTTCGACACTTCGTGGTACGCGGCGGAGCAGGGCATCAGCATCGAGATGGCCGCCCGTGACCTGCGGTATGCGTGGTTTGCGCTGGAAAGCGCATCCCGTGACAATGCGCCCGTGGCGGTAGCCCACCATGCAGACGATAACGCCGAGACGCTGATACTGAACCTTCTGCGCGGTACGGGCCTGGACGGAATCCGGGGTATACGGCCTTCACGTCCGCTGCCGGGCGGAGGACCGCTCGTCCGGCCGATGCTGGGTTTCACGCGTGGCGAGATAGAAGAATATGTACGCGCGCAGGGCGTTCCTTTCCGGGAGGACCTGACCAATGCGGAAGATGCCTATCTGCGCAACAAGATCCGGCACAAGGTGCTGCCGGTGTTCCGGGAGATCAATCCGGCCTCCCTGGAAACGCTCCGGCGTGACATGGACCGTTTCGACGAAGCGGCCCGGGTCGCCGACGCCTGGTACCGGGAACATGTCCCTTCGGGTGACCGGGTCCTGTTCTCGGATCTGTTCGCGGCAGGGGAGTGGCGGTATCTGCTCTACCGGATGCTGCGTGACAGGGGATTCCCGGCGGCGGTGTCGGAGCAGGTTACATCCATCCTCTCCGGTGAGCGTCCGACGGCCGGGCATGTTTTCACCGGGACGGCGGATCGGCTTGTCCTGACGGCGGATGCGCTCGTTTTCGGGACTTTGGCTCCTGCTGACCCCGGTCCGTGGACGATCCCCGGTCCCGGGGAGTACGATTGCGGAGAGACGCATGTCTCCGTTTCCCTGGAACCGGCCGGTCCCGGATGTGTGGTCCGGTGCCCCGACGGAGAGTCTGTCTTTGACGCCGGCCTCGTTCCGTTCCCGCTTCAGGTCCGCCGCTGGCAGGCGGGCGACTGGCTCCGCCCCATCGGGCTGGGCGGCCGCAAGAAACTCAGCGACTTGTTCGTAGACCTGCACGCCGACCGGCTGCAAAAAGAGAAAGCCCTCGTCCTGGTCTTAGACGAAGGATCCCATGTCCTTTCCTTGCTGGGCCGTCGGACCGATGAATCCGTCAAGGTGACGGACCGGACGGCGACCCTGCTGCGGATCAGAATCCAATAACGACCTCGTACGGCATCCGGGCCATGAACCGGTCGCTGGTGGCGATGTTCCAGTCCTTGTAGGCCTGGCCTATCGGAGCGAACGCGGTGCCGGCGAGGACATCGTTGTCTTTCTTCATGCCGCCACCGAATTGTTCCATCAACATTTCCATGGGGGACTGGGGCTTCGGATAACCGACGATCTGCCACTGGGTCAGGTCGGTCTCGCCACCCGCCTGGGCGGCGAATTTGATGGCGTCCTCGAGGGTGCCGATCTCATCGACCAGGCCGATGCCGAGGGCGTCGGCGCCGGTCCAGACGCGGCCCTGGGCGATCTCGTCCACCTGCGCAGGAGTCATGTCACGGCCTTCCGCCACATTGTTCAGGAAGGCCTCATAGATCTGCTCGATGGAGGCCTGCATGTAGGCCTGCTCTTCCGCGTCAAGCGGGGAGGTCAGGGACATCATGCCGCTGTGCTTGCTGGAACCGACCGTATAGACACCGAGTTTCAGTTTCTCCTTCAGGGTCTTGCTGGCGTCCGGAATCATGCTGAACACGCCGATGGAACCTGTGAGGGTGGTACGGTCGGTGTAGATGCGGTCGCAGCTGTTGGAAATCCAGTAGCCGCCGGAAGCCGCATACTCGCCGTAGGAAGCGATGACCGGCTTCTCAGCCCGCAGCAGGTCGATTTCGGTCTTGATCTTGTCGGAGGCCAGGACGCTGCCGCCAGGAGAGGCGACGCGGAAGACGACGGCCTTGACCTTGTCATCCTTGCGGATCTTGGCGATCTGGGAGGCGAAGTAGTCGCCGGCGACCTGCTGTTTGCCATCTCCCTCGACGATGTTGCCCTCGGCGTAGATGATGGCGATCTGTTTCTTCGCCTTGGTGTTGGGCTTGACCTTGGCGGTAACGTAGTCGGCGAACGAAATCATCTTGACATCGTCGAACTTGTCCACAACGGCAAGGGTGGTGATCTTGTCCTGCAGCTGGCTGCGGGTCATGAGTTCGTCGACCAGGCCGTTATCGACCATGTCCTGGGCATTGACGAGTTTCAGGCCGTCGATCAGTTCGCCCAGCCTGCCCTCCGGCAGGTTGCGGCTCTTCTCGATGTCGGAGGCGAATGCATTCCAGATCGAGTTGATCATGGCCTGGTTCTGCTCGATGGAGGCCTGCATGTAGGCCTGCTCTTC
>JBGUXJ010000123.1:0-26627 GCA_045222055.1 Candidatus Cryptobacteroides sp.
CCGGTTTCACCCAGCAGTACAACGTGGCTGTGACCGCCGGTACCGAGAAGGGCAGCACCCGTTTCTCCTACACCTTCTTCGACAACCTGCCGAACCAGTACAACTCCCATGTCGGCAAGCACAACTTCGCGCTCTCCGGAAGCCAGAACATCACCGCCAACGGCGCCGTGAAACTCGGCTACTCCATCAACTACATGAACCAGAACGTGAAGAACCGTCCTTACCGTATTTCCCGACTGACCAACAACTTCTCCGGTATGTTCGGTGCTTTCGACGACATCAAGTACGTCCGTGAGCACGCCGTCACCCCGGGTGGTTACCGCAACCGTGTCTATTCTGACAACCAGCAGGCTGACCCGAGCGTCGGCTGGGCCTACGGCCTTCCTTTCGGCGATATCTCCGGTGATTACCTGTACCGCATCCTGGCCTGGGAGCAGCTTGAGCGCAACCAGCGCCTCATCGCCAGCGTGACTCCTTCCTGGGAGATCTTCAAGGGCTTCACCCTGAAGGGCAACATTGCAACGGACTACACGGCCCAGACCATCGAGAACAAGGAGTCTAACGACCGTCCTCTCTACCTGGGTTATTCCGGTTACTATGGCCTGACCAACAATACTTACACCACCATCTATGGTGACGTGATGGCCAACTACAGCACCATGCTGACCGACAAGGTCGGCCTCGACGCAGTCGTCGGTTATTCCGCCCGCAGCGAGAAGACCCTGAACAACTCCGTCGGTACCAGCGGCGGTCTCACCGTCGAGAACTGGTTCCACCTGAATGCCAGCAAAAACAAGACCGATGCAGGTATGTATAAGTCCGAGTTCCTGAAGCAGGCAGTATTCGGTACGGTTTCCTTCTCCTATGACAACTGGGCCTATCTCGAGGGTACGATCCGCAACGAGACCGTTTCCACGCTGAAGTCCGGTAACAACTCCTACTGGTATCCTTCCGTGAACGGATCCATCATCTTCAACGAACTCTTCGATATGCCTCGCTGGGTTGATTTCGCCAAGTTCCGCGCTTCCTACGGTGTCGTGGGTAACGCTCCGGCCATCTACAAGGCGGCCATGGGCTATGTCGGCAAGAGTATCGAGCAGCCGGGTATCTACTCCTACAACATGATCGAGCCGGGCCTGAACAACGACAACCTGCGTCCTGAGACGACCCACGAAGTCGAACTCGGTCTGGAAGGCAAGTTCTTCAACAACCGCCTCGGATTCGACCTGTCCTTCTACAACAAGCGTATCGTCGACCAGATCCTGCAGACCACCGCTCCGATTTCCGCCGGTGGCGAATCCATCTGGATGAATGTCGGTGAACTGAACAACAAGGGTGTTGAACTCAACCTCTACGGAACGGTCCTCGAGAACCGTGACTGGCGTGTCGACCTGTCCGGCAACGTGGCCTGGAATACCAACAAGGTCGTCAAGCTTGCCGATGGCCTGGATGTTCTCCAGCATCGCAACCTGGACGGTGGCGCCGTATATCTCTACTCCTTCGTCGGAGAGAAGATGGGTGACCTCTATTCCTATGCTCCTCAGACTGACAAGAACGGCAACCGCATCGTCGGTTCCGACGGTTTCTACAAGCTGACCGACGCTCCTGTCAAGGTGGGTAACGCCCTTCCTGACCTGATCGGTGGTTTCTCCGTGTCCGTGAGCTACAAGCGCGTGACCCTCGATGCGAACTTCAACTATCAGATCGGTGGTGATGTCGTGAACACTCCTTACGAATACATGATGGGTCGCGGTACTCTCGTCGAGTCTCTCGAAGGCCGTGATGCCGCCCACGGTGGTGTTACCTACTACTTCAAGGACGGTGCCTGCATCCCGACTACCGCTGCTTCCGGTCCGAACGGTGAGCGTGTCTGGGACAACGGTCTCATCCTGCCCGGTGTCAACGAAGCCGGCGAGAAGAACACCACGATCATCAACGCTGACAAATACTATCACTGGACGTACAACTGGGGTATTGGTGAGCCGACGCACTATGCGGACGCCATCTTCAAGAATACCTACCTGAAGTGCCGTGAGATCACCCTCTCCTATGTGCTTCCTGAGTCTCTGACCAAGTCTTGGTGCCCGGGTGGCGTACGCGTCTCCGCTTTCGCCCGTAACCCGTTCTATATCTACAAGAACCTGCCGATCTGGGATGCGGAGGCTTCCGATTCCACCGGTTGGGCCAACCAGGCCTTCCTCGAGGGTTCCACCAATGCGAGCCGCACGTTCGGTCTTTCCCTGCGTGCCAACTTCTAATCCTGGAACGTGAACCATCTTAAAATGTATAAGACGATGAAAAAAATATTTGCACTTTCCTTGGGTCTCACGCTTCTGCTGACTGTGTTCTCTTGCTCCAAGCAGGAGTTCTCCGACAGATATGCCGATCCGTCCAAGACCGCTACGGTCTCCTGCTCCAAGCTGATGACCGGTGCATTCTACGTTGCCTGCGACACCTATAAAGGTTTCGGCTACAATACTTACTGGCGCCTGTACACGTGGGAGGGCTTCTTCTCCATGCTGAATCAGCAGCGCGGTTTCAACAACAACTCCGGTGGTGTGTACTTCATCCAGGACAGTTGGGCCAACGACCGTTGGGCGAACTTCTACAAACTCCTCGCCCAGTACCGTCTGATGGAGGCCACTTATGAGGCCGAGTCTGATGCGGACAAGGCATCCGACATCATTTACCTGGACCTGACCAAGGTCTTCATGTATGACCAGCTGGCTCAGTTGTGCGACGCCTTCGGTCCCGTTCCTTTCACGGAAGCCGGTTATCTGGCCATCACGGGTGATCTCGCTTCTTCCTATCCTGCCTATGACAGCGATGTGGACCTGTATGAAATGATGATCAAGGAACTGGGTACCCTCTATGATGATATCCTCAAGTTCGACGCAAACGCCACTTCCGCACAGAAGGCGGAGATCGCCGGACAGGACTTCATCAACCAGGGCAGCCTCGACAAGTGGGCCCGCTATGCCAACTCCCTGCGTCTGCGCCTCGCGACCCATGTGGCCGCCAAGGGCAGCCTGACCGCCGCCGCCCAGGCCGCGATCAAGGAATGCGCCGGCCGCAAGATGGTCGACAGCATGGAGAACGGTATTTTCGGCAAGGTCGGTTCCGAGAGTGTCGGCGACGGCCGGTTCTATGAGTGGTATAAGGAAGGCTTCGCCGGTGACGGCAAGAATGTGACTGCCTCCCAGGCCATGATCGATGCCATGCAGATCACCGGTACCGACGATCCTCGTCTGAAGGTCATCTACAACCCGAACGGTAAGGGCGAGTTCATCGGCAAGCACGTCGGTGAAGATTCCGCTGACCAGTCCAAGTATGATGCGATCTCCAAGTGGGAGGACCGTCACTATGCGACCCTGGATTCCGTTACCTTCATTGCCAACGGTCTGATGGAGAACCCGGTGTTCACCCCTGCGGAGAACTACTTCCTCCTGGCCGAGGCCTATCAGCAGGGTTATGCCAGCGGTAATGCGAAGGACGCTTTCGTAAAGGCCGTCTCCCTCTCCATCGCCGAGTGGTACGACCGCAACGTTAATGCGGAAGATCCGGGTGCCTATGGCTTCCAGAGGCACTATCAGGCCAAGAAGGACGAGGTTCCTAGCGAAGCTCAGGCCACCGCATACGCCAACGCTGTCTGGAATAAATACAGCAACAAGTTGGAAGCCATCATGACACAGAAGTGGCTGCACCTCGGCATCATGGGTTCCCACGAGTCCTTCACCGACATCCGTCGTACCGGTTATCCGAAACTTTCCTATCCGACGGATACCCAGGCTCAGACCAACCCGAACATCATCCAGCGTGTCCTGTATCCGCTGTCTGAGAAGAACAACAACGCTGCCAACTACAAGGCCGCGACGGCTTCCTTCACGGATTCCAACGACACCGTGCTGTTCTGGGCTACCAAGCTTCAGTAGCAGACACTCTACCGTCATCTGACGGGTGATAACGATGCAGGCCGACCCTCCGGGGCCGGCCTGCTTTTTCATTCATTTACGTCTATCCCCCTCGATTTTATCAAACGCGCGCATACAGGGATAGAAGCATCTGTGAAATCAGTATTTAATGTTGAAGTAGTCCAGCAACTTCTTGTAGTAGTCCTGTGCGGTGAGGCAGGTGTCGGTGAGGTATCCGTTGACATGACCCCATTCCCGGAGTCCCCGGTAGTAGAAGAGTTTGAGTTCTTCGGTGATGATGAACGGCACGATGCCGTTTGCAAGGCACTCCTTGAACATGACCAGACGGCCGACACGGCCATTCCCGTCTTGAAACGGGTGGATCGTCTCGAACTTCTGATGGAGGTCGATGATGTCTTCGAGGACCTTGTCCGTTTTGGCATTGTAAGCGGAGAGGAGAGACTTCATCCGGGCATGGACTTCTTCGGGCGGGCAGGTCGCGCTGCCTCCGACCTCGTTGGGAATTTTTTTATATTCTCCCACATTGAACCAGGATTTCCGGCTGTCGGATGTCCCTGTCTTCAGGATCCGGTGTAGTTCCTTCACAAATGCTTCAGTGAGCCTGTCCTCTGTCCTGTCGATGATGAGGTCGATGCAGCGGAAGTGGTTCGTAGTCTCCACGATGTCGTCCACATTGATGTTCTCGTCGGTGATGCCGATGGTGTTGGTTTCAAAGATGAACCGGGTCTGTTCGTGGGTGAGTCGGCTTCCTTCTATATGATTGGAGTTATATGTAAGGTCAATTTGGGTACGATGGTAGATACCTCCGCTGATCCTTCCTTCCTTCTCCTCCCGGAGCCGTTTAAGGAGCGGACTGATCTTGTATTTGCCCTTACGTGGCAAAGATGCATCGACCGGGATGCTCCAAGTCTTTCCGGTGAGAAATGCTCCCGGTATTTTCCCTTCACGGCACCAGTTCCGGACGGTGCGCTCGGAAAGATCATGCTGCCTGGCAAACTGAGTTACTGAGATATAATCCATATGCTATCGGCAAAAGTGGTGTTTATTCTGATACAAATATAGTTATTTTTTGCCGATATCGGCAAAAATTGAATTTCTTTCTCGAGAAATGAGAAAAGAATCCGCCGGCCTGCTTTTTCGTTCATCTGCCTTAATTTACCATTCGTCGGGGTTTTCCCGCCGTTCGTCCCTGCCGGGGTTGTTTTGTAAATCGGTTTAGTTACCTTTGCTTGGTTTTTTGCCCGCATATTGGTAGCACTATGAATACAAAACGCAACTTGACTTTCCGCGAGATGGTCGACCTGAGCTTCGGCTTCTTCGGTGTCCAGATCGCCTACGCGCTCCAGAGCGCCAACATCAGCCGCATCTTCGCCACGCTCGGCGCAGATCCCCATACCCTTTCCTTCTTCTGGATCCTGCCTCCGCTGATGGGCATGATCGTCCAGCCGCTGATCGGCAAGTATTCCGACCGGACCTGGTGCAAGATGGGCCGCCGCAAGCCGTACCTGCTCGTGGGCGCCATCATCGCCGTGCTGGTCATGATCTTCCTGCCGAACGCCGGCAGCCTGAACCTGTCGACGGCCTATGCCTTCCTCGGCCTGAACGCCGCCATGTGGTTCGGCCTGTTCTCGCTGATCTTCCTGGATACCAGCATCAACATCGCCATGCAGCCGTTCAAGATGATGGTCGGTGACATGGTTGGCGAGGAGCAGAAGACGACCGCCTATTCCATCCAGAGTTTCCTGTGCAACGCGGGCTCCCTGGTGGGCTATCTCTTCCCGATTTTCTTCACCTGGATCGGCATCGCCAACACGGCCCCGCAGGGCGTGATTCCGGATTCCGTGATCTGGTCCTTCTATGCCGGCGCCGCCATCCTGATCCTGTGCGTCATCTATACCTTCATGCGGGTCAAGGAGATGCCTCCGAAGGAGTATGCCGAGTTCCATGGCATCGACCTGCAGAAAGAAGCGGAGAAGAAAGAGACCGAAGGCCTCTTCCAACTCCTCTTCAAGGCCCCGAAGACCTTCTGGACCGTCGGTCTGGTGCAGTTCTTCTGCTGGGCGGCCTTCCTTTATATGTGGACCTACACCAACGGTGCCATCGCCGACAACGTCTGGCACACCACCGACACCGCCTCCGCGGCCTACCAGGACGCCGGCAACTGGGTGGGCGTGCTCTTCGCCATCCAGGCGATCGGTTCCATCCTCTGGGCGACGGTCCTGCCGCGGTTCAAGAACCTCAAGACTGCCTATGTAATCAGTCTGCTGATCGGCGCAGTCGGCTTCGCCTCCATCATGTTCCTGCATGACAAATACGTGCTCTTCGCTTCGTATTTCCTGATCGGCTTCGCCTGGGCCGCGATGCTCGCCCTGCCGTTCACCCTGCTGACCAACGCCCTGGAAGGCAGCCCGTACATGGGCAGTTACCTGGGCCTGTTCAACGGTACCATCTGCCTCCCGCAGATCGTCGCAGCCGCTACCGGCGGCCTGGTGATGAAACTCGTGGGCGGCAGCCAGCCGGTCATGCTGCTGATCGCCGGTATCTTCCTGGTGCTGGGCGCCGTGTGCGTCCGCCTGATTTCCGTCCGGAAATAATGTCTAATTATTCTATACTAACTACACTCTAATGAAAAGGATTCTAACCGCAGTGGCAATCAGTCTCGCATGCCTGGTTTCCACCACCGTACTCGCCCAGGGCGGGTATCAGGTTAAGGGTGTCGTCGTCGACGCCACGGGTCCGGTCATCGGTGCCACCGTCATCGAACAGGGCACCACGAACGGTACCTCGACAGGCCTCGACGGTGACTACGTCCTTACTGTCAAGTCCGCCGATGCCCTGGTCGAGATCAGCTGCATCGGCTATTCAACCCAGGTCTTCAAGGCCTCCGAGGTTCCCTCTACCATTACCCTGGCCGAGGACGCCGAATTCCTTGACGACGTCGTGGTCATCGGTTACGGTACCGTCAAGAAGAACGACATGACGGGTTCCGTGACCGCCATCAAGACCGAAGAAATCAACCGTGGTGCGATCGTTTCGACCCAGGACATGCTGAAGGGCAAGGTCGCGGGTCTGCAGGTCATCCCGGGTGACGGCCGTCCGGGCGGCGGATCGACGATCCGTGTCCGTGGCGCTGCTTCCCTGAACGCTTCCAACGATCCGCTGATCGTTATCGACGGCGTTCCGCTGGCGGTCAATGGCGGCGAAGGTATGACCAACCCGCTCGAGGCCATCAACTCCAACGACATCGAAAGCTTCACGGTCCTCAAGGATGCGTCCTCCGCGGCGATCTACGGTTCCCGTGCTTCCAACGGCGTTATCATCATCACCACCAAGAAGGGTAACTCCGGCGAGCCGAAGGTCTCCTACAACGGCAGCTTCAGCCTCAGCCACAATGCCAACCGCCTGGACATCATGTCCGCCAACCAGTTCCGCGACTTCGTCGCCAAGACTTATCCGGTCGGTACGGCCGACGGTGATGCCTTCGCCTCCAAGCTGGGAACGGCCAATACGGACTGGTACGACGAGATCTTCCGGGTCGCCAAGGCCCAGGAGCACAACCTGAGCGTCTATGGCTCCCGCAAGTGGTTGCCGTACCGCTTCTCTGTCGGCTACCTCGGCCAGGAAGGTACCCTGAAGACATCCCTGTACCACAAGGGAACCCTCGACCTCTCCCTCAGCCCGAAGTTCCTGGATGACCATCTCTCCCTGAACCTCAATGGTAAGGGTATCATTTCCCATGAGGACAAGGCGGACGGCGGCGCCGTGGGAACGGCTGCGTTCTACAACCCGACCCTCGACCCGTATTTCCGTAATGCGGACGGCTCGATCGACTACACGACCACCAACGGTTATTTCAACTATGGTACCGGCCGCGGCGCCGCTTTCACGCCCGCCGGCCTAGCTGCGACCAACCCGCTGGACATGCTGTTCTCCAACCGCGACGAGGCCAAGGCCTACCGCTTCATCGGCAACGCCCAGTTCGACTACAAGATCCATGGTTTCGAAGACCTCCGGTTCAACCTGAACCTCGGTCTGGATATTTCCCGCACGACCGGTGAGGTCGGTGCCCTTCCGGGTTCCTACAATGCCTACAAGGATACCGAGAACCCGCGTATCGGCCAGTACACCAGCTGGTATCACCTTCGCCGCAACACCGTGCTCGAGGCGTATGCCAACTACAACAAGGAACTCGGCAAACACCACATCGACGTGATGGCCGGTTATTCCTGGCAGCACTTCTACGGCAAAGACCGCAACATGAGCTATTTTAATGTCACCAACGAACTGAAGCTCAACCCGGGCGAGACCGCCGAGGGCCGCTACCCGTACTGGCAGACCGAGAATTACCTCGTGTCCTTTTACGGTCGTTTGAATTATGCGTTCGACTCCCGCTACCTGCTGACCTTCACCCTGCGTGACGACGGTTCTTCCCGTTTCTCCCCGGACAAGCGCTGGGGTCTCTTCCCGTCCGCGGCCTTGGCATGGAACATCAAGCAGGAGCATTTCCTGCGCGACAGCCGCGCCCTGTCCGCCCTTAAGCTCCGTCTGTCCTGGGGTAAGACCGGCCAGCAGGAAATCGGTGCCAACTACCCGTATCTTGCGGCTTACTACCTCTCCAACGACGTCTATCATACCTATAACATGGGCTCCGTCGGCTACACCAAATACATGACCCCGGGCGCCTATGATCCGGATATCCGCTGGGAGACCACCACGACCTACAACGCCGGCCTCGACTTCGGCTTCGCCGCCGACCGCATCACTGGTAGCGTGGATGTCTACCGCCGCGACACGGACGACCTGCTGAACACGGTCCTCACCCCGATGGGCGCCAACTTCGGTAACTCCTTGCTGACCAATGTCGGTTCCATGCGCAACGAGGGTGTTGAATTCTCCCTCAACGTAATCCCGGTTGAGACCAAGGACATGTCCCTGTCCCTGGGCTTTAACGGCACGTTCCAGAACACCGAGTTTACCAAGCTGAACAACACCGATGATCCTGAGTACAAAGAGAATGTGAGCGGTATTTCCGGCGGTACCGGTAATACGATCGCCGTCCACAAAGTCGGGTACGCTCCGTACACCTTCTATCCGTACCAGCAGCTTTATGACGATGCCGGTAAGCCGATCCAGAACGGCTTCGTTGACCGCGACAAAGACGGCGTCATCACGACGGCCGACCGCTACCTGAGCGGCAAGAGCCCGAACCCGGACTTCTTCTACGGCGTCAACCTGAAGTTCTCCTACAAGAACTGGGACTTCGGCTTCAACGGCCACGGCTCCGTCGGCAACTGGGTCTTCAACAACGTCAAGGGCGGCGCTTCCTCCGCGAACTTCGTGGCAGCGAACGTCTCCGTGAGCAACTATCTGAACTATGTGAAAGAAAGCGGTTTCGTCGGGACCAACTCCATTGCGCAGTATACGACCGACCTCTTCCTGGAGAATGCCTCTTTCTTCCGTATGGACGACATCAACCTCGGCTACACCTTCCCGACCATCAAGGGCTGGGACGGCGCTTCGCTTCGGCTCGCCCTCTCCTGCCAGAACGTGTTCGTGATCACCAAGTACTCCGGCCTCGATCCTGAAATCCCGGGTACCAACGGTGTCGACTCCTCGATCTGGCCGCGTCCGCGTACCTATTCTCTCCGTGTCAACCTTAACTTCTAGGAGGAATGAACATGAAAAAGATATTTAGCATGCTGGCAGTCGCCGCTGTTCTGACCGCCTGTGTCAAGGACTTGAACACCCTGCCGCTGAATCCCACCGATATGACCTCTGAGACCGCTTACGGAAGCGACGAGGCATCCTATGCGTCCGGCCTGTCCCGGATCTATTTCCAGTTTATGTCCTGCGACCTGACCGACTTGCAGCTGACCGACGGCGGTGCTTCCGAGCTGGTCCGCGCCTTCTGGTCCCTGAACGAGGTCTCCACCGACGCCGTCAAGTGCGCCTGGAACGCTGATGCCTGGGTCGCGGCCATCAATACCAATACCTGGTCCGATGCGGACAACGATGCCGCCTACGCCGTCTATGTCCGTACGATGCAGGGCATTGCCTATGCCAACGAGTTCCTCCGCCAGACCGCGTCCGGCCGTCTGGACGACCGCGGCTGTTCTTCCGACGTGAAGCAGAAGGTCGCCGGGATGCGTGCCGAGGCCCGTTTCCTCCGCGCCTACATGTACTGGATGGCGATGGATGTGTTCGGCAGCGTGCCGTTCACGACCGAGGATTCCCCGTTCGGCGCCGTCAACCCGGTTCCGGCCTCCCGTCCGGAGGTCTTCCAGTTTATCGTGGATGAACTGACCGACCTGGCTGCCGACGGCAGCGACATGCCGGCCGCCCGCAGCAACTACCCGCGTGCCGACAAGGGCTCCTGCCTGGGCCTGCTGGCCCGTCTGTACCTCAACGCCGAGGTCTATACCGGCAAGGCGATGTGGACCGAGGCCAAGACGACCTGCGACAAGATCTTCTCTATGGGATACAGCCTGGCGCCCGAGTATGCCGATGTGTTCCGTGGCGATAATGGCGAGAATGCCGATGTCCGTAAAGAACTGCTTTGGGCCATGGATTACCATGCCGAGCGCACCCAGTCCTGGGGCGGTACGACCCTGCTGACTTGTGCTGCTG
Organism: Candidatus Cryptobacteroides sp.; assembly: GCA_045222055.1. GTDB lineage: Bacteria > Bacteroidota > Bacteroidia > Bacteroidales > UBA932 > Cryptobacteroides. The sequence goes on from JBGUXJ010000123.1 coordinate 10,560, forward strand.
TGGCCGAGACTGACACGAATGATTCATTCCATCCCAATGGTATCCAAAAAGGTTGGGGCGGTATGCGAGTTCCGTTCGAGTATGTCGAGAAATACTTCGGCGTGAGCAATCCTAACTACGAGACCGGCGAATATGACGTGACGGACAAGCGCGGTGAGGTCTTTTATATCAAGGGTCGCACCGAGACCATCGAGGAACTCAAGAACTTCCTTCAGGGTTGGACTTGCCTGAAGTTCAACAACATTCCCCACGATCAGACGGCCGACCAGTTCAATGAGACCGCCAAAACCAAGGAATACAGCGACATCGACTTCCCGATGATCCGCCTGGCCGAGATCTACCTGATCTATGCCGAGGCTTGCCTGAACCTGGGTGACGCCTCTCCGGCCCTGCCGTATGTCCGCCAGCTCTCCGAGCGTGCCGGCGTCAGCGCCCCGCGTGAGATCTCCAAGGACTGGCTGGTCGCCGAACGCGCCCGCGAACTGATGTGGGAAGGCCATCGCCGGACCGACCTGATCCGCTGGGGCCTCTTCACCTCCGACACGTTCCTGTGGCCCTGGAAGGGCGGTTCCATGGCGGGCCAGGGCTTTGCCTCGCACATGACGATCTTCGCCATCCCGGCTTCCGAACTGGCTTCCAACCCCGAGCTTCACCAGAACCCCGGTTACGGGAAGCAGAACTAATCCGATCGCCTTATGAAAATGAAAAAATATATTTGGATGATGGCTGCAGCGGTCTTCGGACTGGCTGCCTGCCAGGATGAACTGGAGGAAGTCCGCCTGGTCGATCCTTCCCAGGTGGTGGCTCCGGTCCTGCACGAACTCCCGGAGGAGATCGTCATCACGGCCGAGAACATGTCCGAGACCGTCAAGTTCGAGTGGGACAAGGCGGATTTCGGCCAGCCGGTCCAGTATGCGTATACGGTCTACGGTTCCGCTGACGGCGGCAATACCCTCGTCAAGCTCTATTCGAACATCTCCGGGACCTCTTATGAGACTTCCTACGAGGCTTTCAACCAGGTCGTTACGACGGCCGCCGAAAGGGGCGGCCTGGGCTTGGTGGCCGGCGAATCCTCCGAGGTTGTCATCATGGTCGGCGCCACGGTCGGCACCAACTACCAGACCTTCTATTCCAATCCGCGTACCGTCCTGATCAATCCGACCGAGGCCGAGCGCGTCTATGAAATGGTCTGGCTGCCGGGTACCGCCAACGGATGGAGCCACGACAAGGCCCAGCATCTGTTCTGCCTGGCCGAAGACGGCAACACCTTCGTGGGCGTGACCGATTTCGGCGAGAGCTTCGCTTCCAACGAGTTCAAACTCACGGGTGCCGCCGGCTGGTCCGACGATACGGGTAACTGGGGTATGGCGGATCCTTCCGCAGCGCCCGAGTCCGCTTCTATCACCCTGTTGAACGGCTCCAACGACAACATCAAGATCTACACGGCCCATCGTTACTATCACTTCACCTTCACCAAGAACAACCTGGGCCTGAAGATGGATGCGGGCTTCGACAAGGTGGGTGTGATCGGTCTGAACGGCGACTGGGAGAATGACATCGTCATGACCCTGAGCAACAACAAGCAGCTCTTCTATGTCGATATCGACGTACCTGCCGACACGGAATTCAAGTTCCGTCTGGATGGCGCGTGGGCGACCAACTGGGGCGGTGACATGGATGGCATGTCCCAGGGCGGTGACAACATCCCGGTGGCGGCTGGCCAGTACCGTGTCTATCTCAACCTCAATGACTGGGAGAAACCTACGGCCAAGCTCGACGCTTCCATGTACGGCCAGCCGGAAGAGAGTGAACCCGAACCGGAACCGCAGCCGGCCTGGGAAGGCTGGGGTATCGTCGGTTCCTTCAATGGCTGGGCAAATGACGTGCACATGACGGAATCCGACGGCGTCTGGACCGGCTACTTCACTTACGCTTACGGTGAGGATGGCGCGGATGACGGCTTCAAGCTCCGCAAGGACGGCGACTGGGCCGAAAGTGTCGGCGGTACCCTGGTGACCCTGGGTGAGCCGTTCCCGACGAGCGGTGACAACATCAAGGTTGATCCGGGCTTCTACAAGGTCGTTTACGATACCAACAACAGCACCATCACCGTATCCGAGGGCCATGTCTGGTCCCTGATCGGTGTCGGCGGCGACTGGAATACCGATATCGACATGACCGAGACCGACGGCAAGTGGGTCAGCCCGGGCACGAAGATCTCCGGTGAATTCAAGCTCCGTGAGAACCATGGCTGGGACAACAACCGCGGCGGTGCCTTCGAGGCGGTCGGCAAGGCGTTTGCCGCCCAGCCCGGCGGTGACAACATCAATGTCCCTGAAGGCGAGTATGTCGTGACGTATGATCCGGAAGCGGAGACCATCACGATCGACGGCGCCAAGCCGCAGAACCAGTGGGCCCTCATCGGTGTCGGCGGCGACTGGGACAACGACATCTACATGAAGGAGCTGCCTTCCGGTCTCTGGATCAGCGGCATGCAGAGTTTCTCCGGCGACTTCAAGATCCGCTTCAACAACGGTTGGGATGTCAACCGCGGCGGTACTTTCGCCGAGGCCGGCAAACCGTTTGCCGTGACCAACGGCGGCGACAATATCAAGGTGCCGGAAGGCAAGTGGCAGATCATCTACAATCCGGCCCTCGAGACCGTGACGGTCGTCAACTGCGCTGAGGCCTGGTCTGTCATCGGTGAATTCGACGGCAGCAGCTGGAACATGGACCTGTTCCTGGTCAAGACGTCTGAATTTGTCTGGGAGAGCCCGACCTTCCGTGTCGACGGCGGCATCAAGATCCGCTTTGACGGCGGATGGGATGTCAACCGCGGCGGTTCCTTCGCGGCAGAAGGCGAGCCCTTCGCCGTCGAGAACGGTGGTTCCAACATCTCCGTCGGCAACCTGGCCGGCAACTTCTTCAAGCTGGTCTATGACGCTTCCGCAGAGACGATTACCCTGACGCGGGTCTGGTGTCTCATCGGAGAGGTTGAGGGCACGACCTGGAGCAAGGACTTCCCGATGTTCGAGACTTCCGCCGGTGTGTGGGAAGGCGCCGCTACGGTAAACGGCGGCTTCAAGATCCGCCAGAGCGGCAACTGGGATGTCAACCGCGGTGCCACCGGTGACGTGGAGCCTTATATCGTCCCGCTGGGCGAGGCCTTCACCGCCAATCCGGGCGGCAAGAACCTCGGCGTCTCCGAGAACGGCAAGAAGTACAAGGTCGTCTACAAGGCGACGGATGAGACCATCACCGTTTCCGCCATGTAATTTTTTCGGGCGGGAGTCCCTGACCGGACTCCCGTCTGCCAATTCATACCCTTTTGAATATGAAACGCTTTGCATATCTGTTGCTTGCCTGTACCCTGGTGCTGGCGGGCTGTGGGAAGAAGTCCGCGACCCCCGAGGTCAAGGATTCCCTGTCCCTGAACCCGGAGACGGTGAAGTTCACGGCCACGGCGGTGACTTCCCAGTCGGTGTCCATCCAGTCCAACGTGGCATGGACGGTGTCCGGCGGTGATTCCTGGCTGACGTATTCGCCGTCGCAGGGCACCGGTAACCAGATGCTGCAACTGAAGGCCAAGCCCAACGAGGGCAAGACTTCCCGGCAGACGACCCTGACCGTGAAGGCCGGCTCCCTGTCAAAGACCCTCACGGTGACGCAGGATGCGGACGATTCCAAGCCCGTCACCCCGTCTCCCAAAGCTTGGGACAAGCAGAAGCGCGGCTCGATGACCTACCAGCTGCTGGTCTATTCTTTCGCAGACAGCGACGGAGACGGCGTCGGTGACTTCAAGGGCATCGAGAACCGGCTGGACTATCTGGAGAGTCTCGGCGCCACCGCCCTGTGGCTGAGTCCGGTCCATCCTTCCGATTCCTATCATGGTTACGATGTCGATGACTATTATTCCCTGAATCCCAAATTCGCTTCCGGGACCCATTCTTCCGAGCAGGCAGAAGCGGACTTCAAGTCCCTGCTGAACGCGGCACATGCAAAGAACATCAAGATTTACCTGGACTATGTCCTGAACCATTCCGGCAAGGGGAACGCGTGGTTCCAGGAGGCGCTCTCGGATGCGTCAAGCAAGTACCGTGACTACTATTTCTTCAGTTCGAACCCTTCCGCCGACTACAGCAAGTTCCCGATGCTGAAAGGAACGACCTATCAGTCCGGAGAATGGAAGAAGGCGACGGGCGGTTCCGCCAAACTGACCATTACCCAGACCACCGAAGAAGAGGTGACCGGTAATGCTGCCTGGCACCTGTGGCTCTGGCGTACCGGCCAGGACGGCAAGGAAGTCAAGTTCGTGGATAAAGGGGACGGGACATATTATGTGGTCGCTGACCTGGACGGGAGTTTCGGCGTACTGGTCAAGAAGAATAACTGGGAGGTGAAATTCGGAGCCCAGGCGGGACAGACGACCCTTACGGTCGACCAGCCGCTCAATATGGTGACCGACGGGCAGAACATCTCCTTCTCCGGTTCGGGCCGTTACCGGATCGAACTGTCCGAGATCAATACGGAAACCCTGTATTACATGGGCGCCTTCAGCGACTGGATGCCGGACCTGAACTACGGTGACCTGTCCAAAGTGACGGAAAACGCCTGTTTCCAGGACCTGGCCGCCTCTGCGGACAAGTGGATCCAGATGGGCGTCGACGGTCTCCGGCTGGACGCGGTCAAGCACATCTGCGGCGGTATCTGGTCCTACAACAACACCGCCAACCAGACCTTCCTCAAGGCATGGTATGACCGCTGCAACGCCACCTACAAGGCCGCCGGGCACACGGACGACATCTTCATGGTCGGCGAGGCCTGGGATTCCCACAATATCGAAAAGGATTATTACAAGGGCATCAATTCCTGCTTCGAGTTCGGATACTGGCCGTTGCTCTACAAGGCCCTGACCAACCTGGACATCTCCTCTTATGTATCGACGGTCAACGGATTCATCCAAGGTCATACGGCCGTCCGTTCCGATGCCGTTACTTCACTGTTCCTGACCAACCACGACCATTCCAGCCAGACGGGTGATGGCGAAGTCCGTGCCGCCGACGACCTGGGAAAGAACCTGGCCAAGGAAAAGCAGGCGGCCGCCATCCTGCTGACCACCCCGGGCAAGCCCTTCGTCTATCAGGGCGAGGAACTGGGCTACTGGGGGAATTCCAAGAACCGGGGTGACGAATACCTCCGTGCACCGATCGTCTGGGATTCCGCTGCGAAGGAGATTGCCAAGAACGGCGTCAACGGAAAGGTCGACAACAGCATGCTGACTGGAGCCATTTCCGTAGAGACGCAGTCGAAGGATGCGAACTCCCTGCTGACTGTTTACAAGACCTTCGGCGTCCTCCGCAATACCTATCCCGCCCTGGCGGAAGGTACGATGGACGCCGGCCCGTCCACGGGTGACAAGGCCGTCGCCGCATGGTACATGACCGCGACCGACGGAAGCAAGATGCTGGTCATCCACAATGTGTCCACATCCTCCAAGACCCTGACCTTGTCCGACAGTCTCTCCAAGCCCGTCGCCCTGCTCGGCACGGCGACCACATCCGGAGGCAAACTACTGACCCTCGGCGCCAATTCCTCCGTCGTATTTGAATTATAATGAAACCGTATATGAAAAAGACTCTTCTCGCCCTGGCGGCCCTGCTGACCCTTGCCGCCTGCGGTAACAAAAAGAACGCTGAGCGTCTGCATCCCGAATGGATCTACAACACCGTCGTCTACGAGGTCAACGTCCGTCAGTTCTCGCCCGAGGCCTCTTTCGCCGGCGTCCAGGCCCAGCTCCCGCGCCTGAAGAAACTCGGCGTGGATGTCCTCTGGTTCATGCCGATGTATGAAATCGGCACCGTCGAGCGCAAAGGTACCCTCGGCTCCTACTACGCCATTTCCGACTACACCAAGGTGAATCCGGAATTCGGGACCATGGAAGATTTCGAGAACCTGCTCGCCGAGGCCCACAAACTGGGCTTCAAGGTCATCCTCGACTGGGTGGCCAACCAGACGGCTCCGGACCATGTCTGGATGACGGAGAAACCCGCGGACTTCTATGAGCGTGACTCCCTGGGCAACGCCATCTGGGAATATGACTGGACCGACACCCGCAGCCTCAACTATGAGAACGAGGCGGTCTGGGAGGCACAGGCCGAGTGCATGCGCTTCTGGCTGGACAAGGGCGTGGACGGCTTCCGCTGCGACGCCGCCGGCGAAGTTCCGGCCGCTTTCTGGAAAGGCATCCTGCCGCAGATGAAGAAGGATTATCCCGAGATGCTCCTGCTCGCCGAGGCCGAGAAGCCCGAACTGACCGATCCGCGCGAGACGTTCGACGCCTCCTATGCCTGGAAACTCCATCACCTGATGAACGACATCGCCCAGGGCAAGGCCGGCGTGGCTGACCTGAAGGCCTATCTGGCCGAGGACGACGCCTGGATGGGTAAGGAGAACTTCCGGATGATGTTCACCTCGAACCATGACGAGAACTCCTGGAGCGGCACCGAATTCGAACGGATGGGAGAGGCAGCCAACGTGATGGCCGCCCTCTGCTTCACACTGCCGAAAGGCTGGCCGCTGATCTATACCGGCCAGGAAATCGGCCTGGACCGCCGGCTGGAGTTCTTCGAGAACGACCCGATCACGGACTGGAGCGCCAATTCCTACACGGACTTCTTCACCAAACTCGTCGCAATGCGCCACGCCAACGCCAAGGCCCTCGCTCCGGGCGAGCGCGGCGGCAAGCTGACCTACATCGAAGGCGTTCCGGAGAATGTCCTGGCCTTTACCCGCAAGAACGGCAAGCAGACCGTACATGTCTTCGCGAACCTCGGCACAGAGCCGGCGGAGGTCCTCCTCCCGACCGGATTCCGGGATGCGATGAGCGGAGAGCCCGTGCGGAACGGCTCCTGCGTGCTTGCCCCGTGGGGCTTCGTGATCCTTTCCCGGTAATTAATTGACCGTCATGACGGCTCCGGCCCCGCGATAGAGTTTCACGGGGCCGTCGAGCAGGACGGCGAGGACGGTGATGGAGGGATCCAGCGCCTGCTCGGGCACGTCGATTTCCAGCAGGCCGGGGATTTCGCTCCAGTAGTTCTTGTTGTAGATCTTGTAGTTGAGCATCGCGCCGTTGCCCACGACCCAGACGCGGTTCACCTGATTCATGATGCCCTTGACCTCGACCGGTCCTACGGGCTTGTAGGGGAGGTAGATATACAGGATGTCGCCGGCCTCGTTGAGGGTGGTGTAGCCCTGGACGCAGTCTGCCGGGATGCCGGCGCGCGTGGCATAGACGGCTTCCTTGTGCTTGGCCGTCCAGCGTCCCAGTTCCCTGAGCACGGCCACTTCTTCCTCCGGAATGGTCCCGTCTTCACGCGGACCGATGTCCAGCAGCAGGTTGCCGCCCTGGCTCAGGCAGTCCACGAAGGTGCGGAGCACCATGAACGGGGTCTTGAAGTTGACGTCCGTGTGCTGGAAGCCCCAGGAATCGTTGATGGTGTAGCAGAGTTCCCAGTAGCGGTCTTCCGGCCGTACGGTCGGAACACCTTGTTCGGGGGTCCCGTAGTCGCCGTATCCCTGGATGCGTGAGTTGATGACCGTCTTGGGGTTGTCGCTGCGGAGCATGCTGACGATTTCTGGCGCATGCCAGGTCTCGGCGGTCTGTTCCCAGTCGCCGTCAAACCACCAGAGGTCCGGTTTGTACGCCTTTGTCAGTTCCCTGAGCTGGGCGAAGTCGAAGTCCACGAACCGCTGCCACCGCTGCGTGTCGTCGGCGATGTTGTAGCGGGTGGTGGTCTTGGTGAAATTCGGGTAGTCGGGGTGGGACCAGTCCAGGAGGGAATAATACAGGCCGAGTTTGAGCCCTTGCCTGCGGACTTCCTTGACGAAAGGCGTCAGCAGGTCGCGCCGGGCCGGGGTCTGTTTCACGACGCTGAGGTCGGAGGCCTTCGTGTCCCAGAGGGCGACGCCGTCATGGTGCTTGGACGTGATGACGGTATATTGTGCGCCGCTTTCCTTGATCAGGCGGACCCAGGCGGCCGGGTCATATTTCGAGGCGGTGAAGCCTTTCTTCTGGGCCATGTACTGGTCGTATGGCAGGTAGTTGTTGTAGAACGACCAGCTTTCGGACACGCCGTCCACGGCATAGATGCCCCAATGGATGAAGATGCCGAGTTTGGCGCTGTCGAACCAGCGCATACGCTCAGTCTTCTGCTCCGGGGTCTCTTCAGGCAACTGCTGCGCCCGCGACGGCTGGAGGAACAGCGTCGCGAGCAGCAGGCAGGCGAGGATTTTCAGACGGTTTATTTGAACCACTCGACGATATGGTCCTTGGCGTACAGGTAATAGACCAGCAGGCCGACCCAGCTGGTGACCAGCACGAGCACGGCGCAGATGATCTTGCCGACGACACTGATGGGTTTCTTGAGGATGTCGATGACGGCGAGGACCGCCAGGATGAGACCGATGATGTAAATGATTCCAGACATAATGGTTGGGGATTAAGGTTTGTTCCGATTCCAAATATAAAAATTTTACCCGAAAAATGCAGCGTTTGCCCCTGAAATCGCATCATGGACAAGGAGATTAATGATGAATAAACCCTTGAACCGTACCATACAGCTGCTGCTTACCCTTCTGCTCGTCCTGCCGGTTTTCGCCGGCTGCTCACGGGCGGACAACGATCCGGACCGGGCCGAACCGTTCCCGATCGAAGTGGGGTTCACCGTCAAGGATGAGGCTGGAAACAATTTGCTTGGCGAAGAGACGGCGCTGACGGTCACGTTCATGAAACATACCTATGATATCACCGGCAGCGGCCAGCCCCGGCTGTCGGTGGACTATGACACCAACCACAATCCGGTCGCCATGGTCTTCGGCCCGCTCGGTGCCACGGACTACTTCGACGAAGAGGTCCTGACCATCTGCCTTTCCGACGGGACGCAGGCGGAGGTGACCATCGACAACTGTTATTACGAGGAGAATGGAGTCCCGGTCCTCGTCCGCCATATCTGGTTCGACGGGCAGGACTACAACGGGAAAGGAGACATCCCGATCGTTAAACCCGTATCAAACTGAAAAAGAAGAGGCCAAGCGGCCTCTTCTTTTTTTTGTTCCTTAAGGTTCTATTGAGGGATATATATCATTTAATATACGAATTTAAAGAAATAATACTTATTTTTGTTTGAAGCAGAATGCCAAATGGAGATGGCATCCTGTGAGTAGAATGAAAAGAAAGTGTCATATGAATAATAGCAAGGGAGAAGTTGTTATCTACAATCCTGGTGGAACTATAAGAATTGAAGTCCGTGTTGAGAGTGAAACTGTTTGGTTGACACAAGCTCAGTTGGGATTATTGTTCGGCGTTGATCGTTCGGTAATTGTAAAACACATTGGTAATATCTATCGGATGGCGGAACTTGACGAGGAAACAACTTGTGCAAAAATTGCACAGGTTCAAATCGAGGGCGGTCGCAAGGTCTCTCGTATTCAGAATTATTATAACATGGATATGATTCTTTCTGTGGGCTATCGTGTGAATTCCCGGAATGCCACATCTTTCAGGCGATGGGCAAGTTCTGTTTTGAAGGAGTATTTACTGCGCGGGTATGCCATTCATTCCCGCGTGGAGCGCCTTGAACAACGAGTTGCAAAAACAGAGGAAAAGATTGATTTCTTTGTAAGGACATCCTTGCCTCCGGTTGAGGGCATTTTCTATGAGGGACAGATATTTGATGCGTATACGTTTGCAACAGGTCTTATCAGCCGTGCGGAAAAGGCAATTATTCTGATTGACAATTATGTTGATGAAACAGTACTTAAAATACTTGATAAGAGAAGGCCTTCTGTAAAAGCTGAGATTTTCACTAAACATCTATCGGATCAATTACAATTGGATATCATCAAGCACAATGCGCAATACGACCCCATCATTGTGCGAGAATTCGGCGGGTCGCATGATCGATTCTTAATGATTGATGACCAGGTTTTCCATATTGGGGCTTCTCTGAAAGATTTGGGAAAGAAATGGTTCGCCTTCTCGCTCATGCGAGATTTAAAACCGGTTGACCTGATGAAGCGGATAAACAAAAAAGAAGAGGCTGACTGACCTCTTCTTTTGTTTGTCTTAGTCGTATGATGGCTACATCATGGATGCGGCGATCATCAGCACGGCGGGAATGTTGATGATGCAGTGCAGCAGGACGCCCCACCAGAAACCCAGGTTGACACGGGCGTAGGTGATGGCACAGCCGCCGGCCATCGGCACGAGGATGGTTGCCAGCGCAAAAGGGAATACCTGTGCGTCCAGGACGGAGAAGGCCCGGAAATGCAACAGGCCGAAACCGACGGCGGAGATCCACATGGCCGGAATGACATACTTCTTCCTCCATTCCGCCCATTGCTTATCTGTAGTGAAACGGCAGATAAGCCAGAACAAGACGGCACCTGCGGCCACGAGTCCCGCCAGGATATACCAGTCCCGGCAATGATGCAGATACCACGCGCAGACAACCGGCAGGAGACCGACCCACAGGGCGACGGTCTGCTGCTTGAAGGACAGTCCCAGCCGGAACATGATTTCCTCAGCCAGCGGGGCGACAATCATCAGCGTCAGGAAGGTCCTCCATGACGCCTTGCCCATGTAATTGGACGGATCCCCACCGAACGTGGTCAGTTCCATCGGATTGATACCCATTGACATGTAGATCGCGACGCATACCACGCGAAGCACGATGGCGCATCCCATCAAGAGGAGGAACCATTTTACGGTCGTACCGACAATCTTGCCCCGTGAAAGCGTCTGGGAATCATCCGGTCTGTTCAAAATGAATTTTGCCATTTTCAAACTGTTTATGCGAGAATATCTTTATTATGGCAAAGATATATAAAAAGTATCATAAATAATACAATAAACCGGAGAATAATTATCCTCTTTCCAAGTTGTCCAGTACTGATATATTGACCTACAGCGTCTGGCCGCCGATGAACTCGCGCATGATGGAGGTCGGGGGGATGGCCGCGATCTCGGAAGGCTGCAGGGCGGTGATGTAACTGAGGAATTTCAACAGGCGGACCGCTTCGGTATAGGCCGGGGAACTGGGCATGATCCTTCGCAGCAGCGGCTCGGCGTAGTACTTGAGCATCGGAAACTCGAAGATGAGGGCGGAGTTGAAGATGGCGTCGGCATTCTCCTGGAAGGGGAAGATGTTCCGGCTCTCGCCCTGGCGGACGCTGTGCCAGCGCATGATGGTCTGCTCGGGGGTGATGCCGCGGACCCGGTTGTCGCGGACCATGCGGCGGAGCAGGCGGTTGTCGGAGGTCGAGATGTTGTTGTTCTCGTCGATGTTGAGGGAGGTCAGCGCGGAGGCGAAGACCCGGAAGATGCGGCTGTTGTCGACGGCGGAGGTCATTTCGGGGTTGAGGGCGTGGATGCCTTCCATGATGAGGATGTCATTCTCTTCCAGCCGCATCCGGCCGAGGCCCTGGTCAGCGCGCCGGCCCTGCTTGAAATCGAACCGGGGTATCTCGACTTCCTCTCCTGCAAGCAGTTGGTTGAGCTGGAGGTTCAGGTAGTCGAGGTCCATGGCATGGAGACTCTCGAAATCGTACTCGCCGTTCTCGTCGCGCGGGGTATTCTCCCGGTTCACGAAATAGTTGTCCAGTTCGATGACCTTCGGGTTGAGACCGAGGACCCGGCACTGCAGGGCGATGCGCAGGGCGGAGGACGTCTTGCCGCTGGAAGACGGGCCGGCGATCATCACGATGCGGTCCTGGGCGTGCCGGCGGTAGATCTCGTCCGCGATGGCGGCGTATTTCCGGCCGTGGAGGGCTTCCGCCACGTTGATGATGTCGATGGCTTTCCCGTTCTGGATGGCACGGTTGAGGTCGCCCACGCCGTTGATGCCGACGATGTCGCACCAGTGGGAATACTCGGCGAGGGTGGCAGCGATTTTGGACTGGCGGCGCATCGGTATGACTTTGTTTACGTCCGCGAGGGTCGGCAACTGGAGGCAGATGCCGTTTCCGAAACCGGTGATGTCGAAGGTGGTCAGGTATCCGGTGGAGGGAACCAGCGGCCCGTGGAAGGAGTCCTTCGTCCCGTCGAGGGTATAGATGCTGGCGGTGTACTGGCCGAGGCTCCGGATCAGGGCCGCCTTGTGCAACTGGTTCTGTTTCTCATAGATGGCGATGGCATCTTCGGCGAGGACCTTGGTCTTGGTGAAAGGAAAGTCGGCGGCCACGATGTCGCGCATCCGTTGTTTCAACGCTTCGATTTCATCATCTTTCAGGAAATAGAACGGATGGTGTCCGTCCACGATCTTCTCGGATTCCTTGATCTCGCAGTACAGGCCGCTCGGCAGGGAATGGTCGATGACGAGGATCTTGTCGGGGAAGAGGTCCCGCACGGCTTTCTGGAGCACGAAACACAGGGAGCGGACGTAGCAGCGCCGTCCTTCGGGGTGGCTGTATCCGATGAATTCGATCTCATGGGAGACGACCATGCGGTAACTGAGTTCCTTGAGCTTGTGGTCGACGAGGGCGGCCAGCACGGGGCCGGTCACGCCGGTCTTGGGGTCGCGCACCTTCGTGCACCATTTTTTCGAAATTTCCTGGAGGGTCGTGCCGAGTTCGGCCTTGTGGCGTTTGCCGTCGTTGACGCACCAGATCTGGAGTTCCTGATTGTCCATGGATTATGCCTGGTTTTCGTGTTTCAATACTTCTTTGAGGTAGGGGCCCGTTATGCTGCGGGGGTCGCGGGCGAGCTGCTCCGGCGTGCCCTGGGCGACGATGTATCCGCCTTTGGCGCCGCCTTCGGGACCGAGGTCGAAGAGATAGTCCACGCTCTTGAGCACGTCGAGGTTGTGCTCGATGATGAGGACCGTGTTCCCTTGGTCGACCAGTTGCTGCAGGACGCCGAGCAGCACCTTGATGTCTTCAAAATGCAGGCCTGTCGTGGGCTCGTCGAGAATATAAAGCGTATTTCCCGTCGCTTTGCGGAACAGTTCGGCGGCCAGTTTCATGCGCTGGCTCTCGCCGCCGGACAGGGTCACGGCGCTCTGGCCGAGGTGGACATAGCCCAGGCCGACGTCCACGAGGGCGCCGAGTTTCGCGGCGATCTTGGGGACGGGCTTGAAGAATTCGTAGGCCTCGCTGATCGGCATCTCGAGGATGTCGTTGATATTCTTTCCCTTGTAGCGGACGGCGAGGGTGTCTTCCTTGTATCGCCGGCCCCGGCATTCGTCGCAGGGGACATGGACCGAAGGGAGGAAATTCATCTCGATGACCTTGATGCCTGCGCCCTTGCAGGCTTCGCAGCGGCCGCCCGGGACATTGAAGGAAAAATGTCCGGCGTCGAAGCCGCGGACCTTGGCGTCCACGGTCTCCGCGAAGAGGTTGCGGATGTCGCCGAAGACACCGGTGAAGGTGGCGGGGTTGCTGCGCGGGGTGCGGCCGATCGGGGCCTGGTCGATTTCAATGAGCTTGTCTATGTTATTGATACCGTGGATCCCGTCATGGGGCAGCGGCCGGAGTTTGGCGTGGTAGAATTTGTTCTTGAGCACCGGCATGAGGGTCTCGGAGATGAGACTGGACTTGCCGCTGCCACTGACGCCGGCGACGCCGATGAGGCAGCCGAGCGGGATGTCCACGTCGACGTTCTTGAGGTTGTTGCCCCGGGCGCCGCGGATGTCGATGGACAGGCCGTTGCCGATGCGGCGGTGGGCCGGAACGGGAATCTCCCGGGCGCCGCGGAGGTATTCCAGGGTGAGGGAGGGGCCGATGATGCTGTGCCTGAGGGTGTCGGGGTCGGGCCGGACGCCGCGCAGGAGGACGTCGGTGGGGGCGGAGAGGCAGATCTTGCCGCCTTCCTGTCCCGCGCCGGGGCCCACGTCGACGATCCAGTCTGCGGCGTACATGGTCTCGGCGTCATGTTCCACGACCATGATGGAGTTGCCTTCGTCGCGGAGTTCCTGGAGGGAGTGGATGAGCTTGCGGTTGTCGCGCTGGTGCAGGCCGATGGAGGGCTCGTCGAGGATGTACAGGACGCCGACGAGTTTGGAACCGATCTGCGTGGCGAGGCGGATGCGCTGGCTTTCGCCGCCGGAAAGGGTGGCGGTGGCGCGGTCGAGACTGAGGTAGTCCAGTCCCACGTCCAGCATGAATCCGACGCGGTCGCGGAGTTCCTTGAGAATGTCCCTGGCGATGGTGTTCTCCCGGCTGCTGAGTTTTTCCGGCAGGCTTTCGAGCCATTTCCGCAGGTCGCTGATTTCCATGGCAGATACCGTCGCGATGGTCTTGCCGTCGATGCGGAAGCATTCGGTATGCCGGCCCAGGCGGGTTCCGTTGCAGACGGGACAGACGACCTTCTCGTCGATGTCTTCGGCGATGCCGGGGAAGGAGACCATCTCGGAGAGGGTGCCGTCGCCGACGCGGAAGAGTTCGTCGGAACCGAATACGATCAGCGAGACGGCTTCGTCGGGAATGGCGGCGATGGGGTCGTAAAGGGAGAAGTTGTATTTCCGCGCGATGGAGCGGATGATGTCGAATTTCTTGGTTTCCCGGATCTTGCCGAGGGGGATGATGCCGCCGTCGGCGATGCTGACGCTGCGGTCAGGAATGATCGTGTCCATGGCGACGTCGTTGATTATGCCGAGGCCTTTGCAGTGCGGGCAGTAGCCTTCCGGGGAGTTGAAGGAGAAGGTGTGCGGGGCCGGTTCCTGGAGGGACATGCCGCTGTCGGGGTCGACCAGGTGCTTGGAGAAGTGCTGCAGGACACCGGTCTCCATGTCCATGACGGCGAGGGATCCCTTGCCGCGGCCGAGGGCGGTCATGACGCTTTCCTTGATGCGTTTCTCGTCACCGCTGCCGGGTTTGAGCTTGTCGACGACCAGTTCGATGAAATGGGCCTTGTAGCGGTCCAGCTGGGAGACTTCCGCCAGTTGGAGGATCTCCCCGTCGATGCGGACTTCGGTGTAGCCGCGCTTGCGGAGCTGCTCGAAGAGTTCCTTGTAATGGCCCTTGCGGCCGCGGACGAGCGGGGCGAGCAGATAGCATTTCCTGCCGTTGTAGCCGGTCATGATCAGGTCGACGATCTGCTCGTCGGTATAGCGGACCATTTCCTTTCCAGTGGCGGGGGAGTAGGCGCGGGAAGCGCGGGCATACAGAAGGCGCAGGAAATCATAGATTTCGGTGATGGTGCCGACTGTGGAACGGGGATTGTTGCCGGTGGTCTTCTGCTCGATGGCGATGATTGGGCTGAGCCCGGAAATGTCTTCGACCTCCGGCTTCTCAAGCACGCCCATGAAATGCTTGGCATAGGTGCTGAGCGTATCCATGTACCGCCGCTGGCCTTCCGCATAGAGGGTATCGAACGCGAGGGAGGACTTGCCGCTTCCGCTCAGTCCCGTGACCACCACGAATTCTCCGCGGGGGATGCTGACATCCACGCCTTTCAGGTTGTGGGCCCGCGCCCCTTGAATCTCGATATATTCCCTTTTCGCCATATGAATCACTTCCTTCCCGGATCATTCCTTCCGGACAGTTGCTTCCTGTAATGTCGCTTCCGACACTGCCGTTTACACGCTTGGTTTTCCGTCGGTTGTGGTTTCTTATACATTCTTTTCCGGTCGTTATCCTAATCTATTTTACCAGACGTTTCAACACAGAATCCGGGAAGAGCAAATATACGAAATATCCCGCCATCCACCAAGCCCGCCCGCTTTTTCTCGCCCCTGTACTTGTCCACGCCTTGCAACTCGCCTCACTCCTGCATTTGCTGGTTGCTCGTTCTTGCTCATTGCTTCACATGCTCTCTTCCTCGCACGCATGCTCTTGCTCTTGCCTTGCCGCGCGTCGCTCTGCGCCTGTGGCAGCATTTCGCTGTTACTGCTGCTTTGCATCGTATCGCTTTGCTCGCTTGCTCTCGCCCTCGCTGCGCGTCGCTTTGCGTACTCGCTGCTTCTCGCTGGCTGTCGCTCTCGCCGAGCGTCGCTTTGCGCCTGCGGCAGCAAGCCTCCGGAGCGGTACGCCCCTGCGGGGCTATCCCTCCCACTCGCTTCGCTCGCGGGCCCC
>JBGUXJ010000124.1:0-3488 GCA_045222055.1 Candidatus Cryptobacteroides sp.
CAAGAAGGTGATCATGTCCGCTCCTTCCAAGGACAGCACCCCGATGTTCGTCTATGGTGTGAACCACAAGACCTACGCTGGCCAGGACATCATCTCCAACGCTTCCTGCACCACCAACTGCCTTGCTCCGATGACCAAGGTGCTGAACGACAAGTTCGGTGTCGTCCGTGGCCTCATGACCACCGTCCATGCCGCTACCGCTACCCAGAAGACCGTCGACGGTCCTTCCAAGAAGGATTGGCGCGGTGGCCGCGGTATCCTCGAGAACATCATCCCGTCCTCCACGGGTGCCGCCAAGGCTGTCGGCAAGGTTCTCCCGGAACTCAACGGCAAGCTCACCGGCATGTCCCTCCGCGTTCCTACGTCTGACGTTTCCTTCGTCGACCTGACCGTCGAACTCGCCAAGCCGGCTACCTATGATGAGATCTGCGCTGCCATGAAGGCCGCCTCCGAAGGCGAACTCAAGGGCATCCTCGGCTACACCGACGAAGCGCTTGTCTCCACCGACTTCCGCGATGACGCCCGTACCTCCATCTTCGACGTCAAGGCCGGTATCCAGCTGGATCCTACCTTCGTCAAGGTCTGCGCCTGGTACGACAACGAGTGGGGTTATTCCAACAAGGTCTGCGAAATGGCCAAGGTTATCATGAAGTAATCCATCCGGATTATCTGATTAAAAAAGGCTGGAACGTTGTGTTCCGGCCTTTTTTATTTCGTGACGCTCATGTCCACATGGCCATGGACGCCGTGGACGACTGCCCTGTCCGTGAACTGCCAGTAATCCCATCCTGCCTGCCTGGGACGGTTCACTTCGTAGTGTGCTATCCAGACCGGATAGTCTGACAGGATATCCTTGTCCAGGTAATCACGCGCAAAACTCTCATAGGTATAGACGATCGGGCGTTTCCCGTAATGCGTACCGACTGTCTCCAGCCAGATCCGCAGGTCCGCATTCAGCTTTTCTTTCGATCCGCCGGCGTGGAAAGTCTCGATGTCCAGTACCGGAGGGAGGTCCCTGTATTTCAGGGGCCCGACCGTCTTGATGAAATGACGCGCCTGGGCTCCCGGATCCTTGTTCGGCCGGTAGTAATGGTAGGCACCGCGTGAGAGCGCGCGTTTCCCGGCCTCTTTCCAATTGTCGGCGAAACGGGTATCTTTGTGGGTCACGCCCTCCGTCGCCTTGATGAAGACGAAACGGACCGGTTGGACATCCACGGCATCTGCCAGGTCCCGGACAGTATAGCCGTTGCGGTCTGTCATGACAAAGAGGGAATCCCATTCGATGCGGCCGCCGTTATGATGGGAAAGGTCGATCCCGTATTGCCAGTGCCCGGACGGGACTTTCGCCCCGGCACCGGGCCCGGCCGTCCATTCTTCGACCACCGGCCGGGCCAGGAAATACAGCACCAGGCCGATGATGACGAGGAGGACCCATGCCTTGACCTCCTGCCAGTTGACTTGCCTGCGTTTGCGGGATTTGCGTCCGGTGCTCTTTTTCTTTGCCATATCTGCGCAAATTTACTAAATTCGCACAGGAACTTATCAATCTTTTTGCTTTATGGACATCAAAGGAACAAAGACCGAGCAGAATCTCAAGACTGCTTTCGCCGGCGAATCACAGGCACATACCAAGTATCTCTACTACGCTTCGAAGGCCAAGAAGGACGGCTACGTCCAGATCGGCAAGCTCTTCGAGGAGACCGCCGCCAATGAAAAAGAGCATGCCAAGATCTGGTTCAAACTCCTGCATGGCGGTGAAATGCCTTCCACCGAGGTCAATCTGGCCGATGCCGCCGACGGCGAGAACTACGAATGGACCGACATGTATGCGGAATTCGCGAAGGTCGCCCGCGAAGAAGGCCTTCCGGAAGTCGCCGACCTGTTCGAGAAAGTCGGGGCCATCGAGAAGGTCCATGAGGAGCGTTACCGCAAGTTGCTGGGCAACATCAAGGAAGGCATCGTCTTCTCCCGCGACGACGACCGGGTGTGGGAGTGCTCCAACTGCGGACATATCGTGATCGGGAAGAAAGCGCCGGAACTCTGTCCGGTATGCAAGCATCCGCAAAGCTATTTCATGCTTCGCCCGACCAATTATTAAAAAAGAAAAGCGGCCTCCGGACGGGGGCCGCTTCCTTATTCAGCGTGTATCTCTACCGTGTCGCCTTGAACAAGTGGAAGACGATGTTCATCAGGATGTAGGCGACGAAGACCATCAGGAAGATGATGGACCAGTTGAAACGGAGTACGGCCGCCATGACCGCGATGATCACGGCGACGGCCAGCATGGACGTCCGCTTCATCTTGGTCAGGGTATCCGTCTCCTTGCCGAATTTCATGGAGAACATCGGGAGTCCGCATACCAGCAGGATGGAGAGAATGACAGCGATGGCCGGGATGAACCATACCGTTCCGCACCATTCCGCCAGGACCGTGAAAGGCTCGTTGTAAACGTAGTAGGCGAGCGAACCGCAGATCAGCGCGGACGCCGGGGTCGGCAGTCCGATGAACTGGTCATGCTGCCGTTCGTCCACGTTGAACTTGGCGAGCCGCAACGCCGAGAATACCGCCAGGATCAAGGGAAGGAACGTGATCCAGCCCCGGACCTGGAAAGACATGAGCTGGTGGAGGATCAATGCCGGAAGCACACCGAAACTCACGACGTCGGCCAGGGAATCCAGTTCCTTTCCGATATCGGAATACGCGTGCAGCAGCCGGGCCGCAAGACCGTCGCAGAAATCACACGCTGCGGCGGCGAGCATCAGCAGGAAGGCCTGGTCCGGGCGTCCCTGCAAACACACGATCACCCCGAAGATCCCGCACAGGAGATTCATCGAGGTGATGGTGTTGGGAATGGACTTGGTCAGCTTCATGCTAGATGCCGAGTTTCTTGCGCAGTTCCTTCGGAAGGGCGTCCTTGTGCATCGTGACGTCGAGGATCTTGCCGCGGCAGAAAGCGTCGGACATGTACCAGATACCTTTGTACTTGCCGCTTTCGCCCCAGGAGTTCTTGATCATCAGGTACTTGTTGCCGAACTGGTCCTTGGCGATACCGAAAGCGTGCATGCCGTGGTCGTCCGTGGTGGTCTTCTCGTCGAAACCCTTCTGGCGGAAGGCCTGGTCCGGGACGATCTCCTTCGGTGCAGCTTCTGCCGGCTTGTCCTCGGCCTTGCCGACCCAGCGCTCCATGTCGGAGCCGGAGGTGGAAGCCTTCGGGTCAAGCAGGAGAGCGGTTCCGTTGCGGGTGAAACCGGTCTCGGAGACGTCACCGCCCCAGGTGGTGGTATAGCCGTTCTCAATGGCATGGTAAATCGCCTCCATGAGCTCGTCGATCGGAACATTGTAGGCCTGGTCGGCACGCCAGTTGTCCGTCACCTCGACTGCGAACGGCTCGTAGAACGGATGGTGGGTGAAGGAGGTCAGGCTGACGTAATCGTCGGCGTTGAGCTTGAAGGAGTCACGATAGGAGATGGGGGTATATTTCTTGCCGT
>JBGUXJ010000125.1:0-4281 GCA_045222055.1 Candidatus Cryptobacteroides sp.
CCCTTGGCCCGGATTTCTACATCTTTCTTGCTGCTGGTGAAGAAGAAATCGTCCAGCAGGAATTCGTCGAAATGCCTTGCCGTGTGCTCGGCGACTTTCTTGACCCAGGCCCTGTTCTCGGGATCAGAATAACTGAAAGTCTCGAAATCATTCGGTTCGCTGATGGTATAGGTAATGCCTCCGGCGACTTCGATTCCCTGCTTTTGGAAAAACTTCTTGGCTTTTTCCAGCGTGACGTCATCGACCAGGAGCATGTCACGGTGGGTCTCCAGATAGATCTTGTCGACATCGAGCTGGCTGGAGATGGTCTTCCAGGAAGACTCGAGCCACTCGGTGTCTTTCATCTTGTCGACTTCATAGGCGCGGACATAGACGGAGACCTTGAAATTCTTGTGATGTGCCGATGCCGGGACAGCCAGCAAGGTCCCGATGAAAAGGGAAACGAACAGAAATGCAAGTTTACGCATAAGAACCAAAGAGTTTTAGTGTTCCATACAAATATAGCGAATTTTTTTTCATATATTTGTTTGAAAACCACCATTATCATGAAACTGCATTCCGGGCTGCTTGCACTGACAGCCGTCCTCCTGCTTGCGGGTACCGCAATCCTCACTTCTGCACAAGGAAATCCTGTCCGGTCGGAACCCGGGACCCCTGTTTATCCGGAACAGCCGGGACAGCCGGATCCCACCCTGAAACTCCGGGAGGTCCGGACGGCATCGGACCGGATCCTGATCGCCGTATTCACCAGCGACATCGTCGACCTGGAGGGCGTGGACATTTCCGATCCCGCGAAATGGAAGGTCGGGCGGAAACCTGCATCCGCACTCCACAAATGGGTAACGGAAGCGGAAGGCAGCGAACACCGGGTCTATCTCGAAGTGCCGAAACTCAAGAACGGACATTTCTACTGGCTCCGGACTCCTTACGGCCGGAAACTCTTCCGCTTCCGGGAAAAGAAGACACTCTGCGAATCCATCAAGGTCAACCAGGTAGGCTACAGCGCCTTGTCCAACGTACGCTATGCGAATTTCGCCATCTGGACGGGTGACGGGGGCTCCGGCAGGATCCAGGGCGACCTTCCTGCCTATACGGTGCTGGACAGACGGAACCGCAAGGTGGCCGAAGGGATGCTACAGGAAATCGGAGATGACAAGTCCTCCGGCGACCATGTGTACCGGATCGACCTGTCCTCCGTTCCCGAAGGAGGGCCCTACCGGGTTTCCGTCAAGGGATACGGTGTCTCCCACCCGTTCGGCGTCGGCGGAGATTACTCCAGGAAGGTTGCATGGACCAGTTTCCGCGCCTTGTATCACCAGCGCTGCGGCGTTCCGGTCGTGAAGCCGTATGCAGAATGGGACATCCGGACAAAGCCCTGCCACGAAACCATTTACCTGACCTACGGCCCCATCGGCGAGGCCCGGCTCAAGGTGGAAGGGACGGAACCGACCATCAAGGCTTGGGGCGGCTACCATGATGCCGGAGACGCCGACCGGCGGACCTACCACATGGACGTTTCCTCCTCCCTGCTCACCACGTACGAGATGTTCCCGGAATACTTCAAGGACGACCAGTTCAACATTCCGGACATCTTCGACAAGGACTTCAACATCCTCGGCAAGGGGAACGGGATTCCGGACATCCTCGACGAGGCGGAATGGGGTACCATGTTCTGGGAATATGTCCAGACGGAAACCGGGGAGATGCCCTGGGGCACCGAGACGACCGGATACTCCCCCTTCACCACCTACGACCGCGAAGACCACCTGTTCGGAACGGAGGTCCTGAGTCCGGTCACGGCCGCATGGGCGTCCGCCCTGTTCGTCCACCTCGCCCGACTGATCGAGCCGTACAAGCCCGAACGGGCCGAACGCCTCATGGAACGGGCCTTCCTGGCCCGCCAGGCCATCGGCGAACGGCATTTCCCGACGTTTGACATGTACTACCACGTGGAAATGTACCTCAAGACCGGCGAGGAACAGTACCACGACTACATCAAAGCCCACGCGCAGGACGTCATGGGCATCGTGAACACGTTCAACATGGGAACGGAAGGATTTGCCTATTATGCCTGGCTGCCGTCCTACTTCTGCTCCTACCTGATGACGGCCACGCGGGACACCGACCCGGCCGTGACCGCCGTATTCCGGGAAGCCCTGCGTCAGACCGCCGACAAGGAACTGACGTTCCTCGCAGGGAACGCCTACCCGGTGGGCACGCCCGAGAACCTGCGCTGGTGGGGCAGCAACGTCGCCCAGGGCCAGTATGCCTACCCCATGCTGCTCTGGTGGAGACTCTCCGGGGAACAGAAATACATCGACGGAGTCAGCCAGCTGATGGATTACGTCCTCGGACTCAATCCGTTGGGCAAGTGTTTCATGACGGGCGTCGGCAGCGAACGGGTCCATCACCCGCATGACCGGGAAACCGAATACACCAACCATGAGATGCACTGGGGCATCCGTCCCGGTCTCATTGTCTTCGGGCCCGGACTGCTCCGTCCGGAAGGAAAGAGTTATCCTGTGCTGACCCGCGAGACCCCGCGTGAAAGGATCTATATCGACAACATCATGGCGATCTCCCAGAGCGAGTTCACCATATACCAGAGTCTCTGCTTCCCGGCCTGCATCTATCCGATCCTGACAGGCGGAAGCGACTACGGATTCTGACAACAGAAAAGCCAGCCGGTCCGGTTGGCTTTTTTTGTTTGAAGGCGCTGTCTACTTCCCTGTCGCCTTGTCAAGACCGAGATCCGGATTGCGATCCGAAGTCCGGGCGAACAGCAGGGCGATGACCACGGCGGCCACGCAGAGTGCGACGAACATCACCTCCACCCGGACCGGCCCGTTGGCCACGCCGGCCGCCGAAGCGCCCAGGATGGCACCGGCTATCCATTTGAAGGACAGCAGGCCCAGGTTCTGCACCCAGTAGATCAGCGAATACGTCGTTCCGAGCACCTTGTCCGGAACGATTTTCGGCACGCTCGGCCAGAGAGCGGCCGGGACGAGCGAATATCCGAAGCCCAGGAAAACCATGCTCAGATAACCGTAGAACGGGACTCCGGCCGGAGCGAACGCCAGCAGCAGATGGGCGATCAAGGCGAGGATGGAACCCAGGATCATCCAGCGGGTACCTTTCCCCTTCTTGTCGACCAGCAGGCCGAAGAGCGGAGCGAAGATGACCGTCGAGAACGGCAGCATGGAAACCATCCAGCCGGCCGTGGAGGCCGGGATGTCGAACCGGGGAATCAGGATCGCACCGGCGAATTTCTTAAAGGCGATGATGCTGCTGTAGAACAGTACGCACAACAGGCCGAGCATCCAGAAATTCTTATTCGTCAACACCTTCCAGACATCAGACAGTTTGAAGGGATCTTCTCCGGAGACGGCTTCCGCCAAGTCATGCGTCTTGTCATACCGGGCATCCATGGCCACGAAGATGGCCCATAGGATCAGGCCGGCCGCCATCAGTCCTACGCCTACGACCGCCGGGCGGGCGGTTTCCGCCAGGGAATAGACATGGCCGGCGTTCTCGACGACCAGCCGCGGAGACAGGACCAGGGCGAAGGCGGTGCCCAGCCGGGCGATGGCGAGCTGCAGTCCCATGGCGAGCGCCATCGGACCGTCCTTGAACCACTTGGCGATTGACCGGGTCACGGCCGTCCCGGCGATTTCACTGCCGAGGCCGAACAGCATGCAGCCCCCATAGGCCAGCCGCAGGGACTTCGCAGGTACGTACCCGCCCGTGATGGCATGAAGCACCAGCAGGGCGCCGCCGGCCATCATGCCGACGAAGATGGAGCCCGTGATCCGTACGCCCCATTTGTCCAGCAGGATGCCGCAGACCACCAGCCCTCCGAACACGCACAGCACGCTGTACCCGCTCGTATAGAGACCGTATCCGCCTGAATCCCAGCCCAGCGCCGTCAGCGACGGATTCTCGAACAGGTAGGAGATGCTCGAGAACATGTCGTCGAAGAAGTACGACGCGAACATCGGAACAACAAGACAAGCCAGCGCGAACCAGCACGCTGACTTGTGTAACTTGTCGAGACTCATAATCTTACTGGATATTCGGTTCTTCCAGTCCGAGGCCCTTCTTCCGGTCGACGACCTTCAGGATGAGGCCGAGCACGAGGGCGGCGACACCCAGGCAGGCCAGCATCACCAGCGGGGCCGTATAGTTGAACTGGGTAGGATCGGTGACACCCGGGTTGGTCTTGTCGAGGACCTTGCCGATCAGCAGCGGGAAGAGCCACAGGCCGATGTTCTGGATCCAGAA
>JBGUXJ010000126.1:0-7077 GCA_045222055.1 Candidatus Cryptobacteroides sp.
GTACAAGCAGAAGGAAGTCTACTACAAGATCGTCCTTCCGCGCGAGACCATCAAGGATCCCAACTACATCTACGAGTTCACCGTCAACGTGAACATCATCGGCTCCGACAAGGAGGTCAAGATCATCGGCGAGGAATATGTCGTGAAGGACTGGCTGTCCAATGACGCCATCTCCTCCAACGTCGCCACCGGCCGTTACATCTCCCTGGACATCCCGAAGGACGAGTACGACATGTATGTCAGTGAAATCAAGATTAATTACGTTTCTTCCGGTACAGTCGTAGCCAAGATTGATAGTATCTATCAGTGGAATTATAGTGGCAACATTTCGACGAAGGATATATTCATGCTGAATGATCAGGTCACGACCAACCAGACCTTGTTGGACAAGAAGGGTTTTACGGCCGCGCAGATTCGGAATTGGGTCACGATACCGCAGGACGCTTCATATCTGGATATCAACCATGTACTCAACAATAGCATGTCTATAACGCCAATCACCAGATTCGATGCGACACCTTATGTCTATGTCGTAACCCTGCACTTGGTTGAGGCCGGCGATGATACCGCTTTCGACCGTACGGTAACGATCACCCAATATCCAGCAATGTATATTGTCGCCAATTTGAATTCCAACTATACGGAAGGTACTACAAACGCTCAAAGAGACTCCCACAAAGGATATGTATATGTAAACAACCAACAGAATACCAATTCAGGGAATTGGTATTATACTGGAGGCTTATACCCGGGAGGTAATGTCGGATCAGCTAACCCGAATATGTATGTTATCAACACATCTATTCTGGATCCATCCCTTGGCTATATAATCGGAGACCCGAGGACAACAGCGATTGATAATCTAGACTTCTCTTTTGCAACAGCCCCTGCTATTGAAGGAGGAAACAGGACTTTGAAATACTACTATCCTACTGATGAAAGCGAAGCCGGAAAAAATGTTGTAGCTCCCTCCTATAGAATCGTATCCTCTTATGGTAGATTTGGTAATGACAAGTCAAAAGATCTTGCGCAGAGGCGTTGTGCTGCATATCAAGAAGATGGATATCCCGCAGGACGATGGCGCCTTCCTACACAGGCCGAATTGGAGTACATTACAACACTCTCTTCCAAAAAGTTTATTCCTACTCTTTTCAATGTTGGAGGAACTTATTTCACTGCTAGTGGTGCTGTGACGATAAATAACAACGGCACTGTTAGTCCAAGTACTGCGAGCACCGCTTTTGCCAGATGTGTTTACGATGAATGGTACTGGTCTGACAAAGCTCCTGATAAGAATACCTTTATCTGGGGAGACAAGCAGCGCTAACGAATTAAACGGATGAGAATATGAAAAAAGCATTATACATTCTTTCAGCGCTCCTGCTCGGTCTGGTTTCCTGCAACAAGACGGAGTTCGAGTCCATCAAGCCCAAGGAGGTCGAGCCGACCGGCCTTGTGGCTGTCACGATGAAGGTGCAGATTCCGCAGGTGGAACTGTCCGCCCAGACCAAGGCGGACGGCCAGCGCTCACATTTGCCTGACATCCAGGACATGCGCGTGGCAGTGTTCGGAACCTCCGGTTATCCGCAGGCCTATGCCCTGGCCGAGCCGATCGTTTCGGCGACCGATGAGACGGCCGGGTCCTACGCCACCACCAACCATAAGGACGGCACCACGACAGATATTTATTATTTCAAGGTCCTGTTGCCTGTCTATGAGGGCGAGGCCCACGTGCATATCATCGCCAACGGTCCGAAGACCATCAAGTTCGTCGATGAGAACGAGGACAGCATCATGACCCAGATGCGTTCTGAGGCGGGTATCGGTGCCTTCTGGGCCCGTGTCGTCATGCCGGACGGCATCCTGACGCAGCTCGACCAGAACGGCATCATGCAGACCGACGACGAGGGCAACTTCATCCCGAGCGACGGTACGGCCCACCTCTTCGAGGATCTGGTGCTGGTCCGCAACTTCGCCGAGGTAAAGCTCCTCAACGAAGCCACCAACATCAAGAACATCTCCTGGACACTGGTGAACGTTCCGAAGCATGGTTCCGTTGCCCCGATCGCCGGTTGGCGGGACAAGTTAGATGCTGACGGAAAGACCATCGATGAAGATAATGATGGCAACCCCGACCAGGAGGCCATTTACGTGGACGATTACAAGAGTTATGTGTTCAATCGCGACACCTGGCGGATGGTCAAGGGAGCCGAGGAATATGACGGTTTCATGTTCCCTGATGAAGACGAACTTGACAAATCGCTTCCAGAAGAGCCAGCGGAGGGACAGCATTTTAAGAACAGAATAGAAGGAATAGGTGCAGAGTACGCCACCTCCGATTTTGTCTATGAGCGTCCGCATCCCGGGAGTGAAAAGGCGACCTGCATCCTGATGAGGGCGCAGTTCTACAATGGTCAGGAATGGGATACGGATTATACCTACTACCGTATGGACCTTACGGAGGAGTCGGTCGGCGGATATTTCCCGATCTACCGCAACTACATGTACCAGATGAAGATCCACAAGGTGGGCAACCGCGGCTCCAAGACCATCGCCGATGCGATGCTCCGTGACAGTGGCGGTAACGTGTCCCAGTCCACGGAAGCGAAGAAGCTGACGGATATCTCTGACGGCGAGTCCCGTCTGTTCGTGGAATACGTGGAGAAGAACTTCACGTCAGGGGGAAAGAAGGGCCTCTGGGTTCAGTATGTGCCGGATGTCAACAAGGATGAAGACGGTGACGGCTATGCAGACGTAGACAATACGAACATTACCGTCAAGATCAAGACGCAGGGCGACGCCCTGGCGGACGGTACGCCTGCGACACTCACTCCGACGAGTGCCAGCAGTGTTGACGGCTACTACTTCTATGAGTTCAACCTGAACGAGCAGAGCGAGACGAAAGACCTTGTCTCCGTCCTTCAGGTCAAGGCTTCCAACTATACAGATGTTGTCCCCGAAGGAGCAGAGAAATCGACTCTCTACCGTGATGTCACACTCCGTGTCATGAAGAAGATGGACATGACCCTTGATCTTGTCCCGAACTATGTCCAGGGGCAGGGCTCGACCACGATCCTGAAGGTCACGCTTCCGGAAGGCCTTCCTGAATCCATGTTCCCGCTGGAACTCATGATCGAAGATTCCAATCATTCGCTCTATGCGACCGGCACGGACGGCAACGGCAATACCATTACGGTTCCGGTCAAGACCGACAAGAGCCTGATTGACGGAACGACGAATTCCTTCTACTTCATCCGTACGGTCGCCAGTTATGATGAATACAAGGCGAACAACGTCATCAGCACGGAGTTCAAGACAAGCAAGGTGCCCGGTGCTACTATGGTCTATGTGGCGAACGAGTATTTCAAAACGCAGAGCATCGAGTTGATCCAAGGCATTGCTTCGCCGGCGACATTCGCCAAGTCTGCATTTACTGTGAACGGGAACTCGGCGAGTGCTGTGTCTCCGGATCAATATATCACTGTTGACCTGACCAATGTTTCCAGAACCGGTAGCGATTATGACTATTTCCGAATGAGCAATAACACTGCCTATGGTACAATAACCGTTACTCCGGCCGCCGGAGTACGGGTGACGAAGGTCGTTATTACTTATGAAACAGCGACTTATGGGTGGACTGTCTATTATGGGGAAACAAATCCTACTTTATCAACAGGTACATACAGTTTTGATGATCCTATAGGTACCTGGACGTTGTCTGCAACGAGTGCTGCGACATTCCGCGTAAGTACCAATGGCAACAATGCCCCGCGTGTCACCAGTATCGAGGTAACGTACGAGGAGGTTGAGTAAACGGTTTCAATCTTCGCTGTTTAGCAAAAAGGGAGACCGCCTACGCGGCCTCCCTTTTTGCATTTTCCGCGGCCTTCTTGCGGAATGGCCGGATTCTTGCTATCTTTCGCTGCGTATTAATTCGAATGGTATGAAAAAGAATGTATTGGCCCGGCTGATGTCCGGCGTTTCATTGCTTTTGTTGGGTGGCCTGTTGCTGACAAGCTGCGGTCTGACGGGTGAGACCCGTGAGGAACGGGCGGCGCGGCAGGTCCGCGAGGCGCAGTATGTGCGCGAGGCTCTCCAGGCGGGAGATTTCAAGATTGATATCACACAGATGATCCCGATGCGGATGACCTCGCGTCCGGTATCTGTGTATTCTGTACGTCTTCACGAGGGTACGCTGTATTCACACCTTCCGTACGTCGGACGTGCGTGGGATGTCCCGTACGGTGGCGGCCATGCCCTGAATTTCGACGCTGAGATCCAGAGTTATGACGTCTATTCCGACCAGGATGGCGCCTATACGGTGCGGATCGTCGTCAAGACAGATGAAGACACCCATGTCTATACGTTCCGGATTTTCGACAACGGCAGCACCTCGCTGGTCGTCCAGTCGCGCAACCGCGAGCCGATTTCCTATTCCGGCCGCATGGAATTCCCGACGGAGCAGCCGTAACAGAAACTCCCTGTGCATTTGGTTTGAAAGAGGTCACTTCCCGGTGACCTCTTTTTATGATGCCATTTTGGCATCATAATGAGTATCGTTTGAGGCCACGATTTGTGTTATTAAATTGATTATCAATTGATTATCGTTTATCCGGCTTGAAACCAATCTTGGGTCTTTCTTCCTGCTTGATTTCCGATTTCTCAACCTTTTGAGACAGTTCGTTCAGTGCATCGTTGATGGCGGCGATTTCTGCACGGACGTCTTCCGACAGGTCATTGACCGCTCCGAGGGTCTGTTCGTTCTCCAACTGGATCAGGTCGACACGTGCCTTGAGTTCTGCTAGTTCTGCTGTTATATGTCCATTATTTGTCAAATAACTTCTCATTGCGACGAATGTATCAATAATAGAGATACTAACCTGGATGGCAGAAGGTGAATGTAGTACAGCAGAGAGCATGGAAACACCTTGTTCGGTGAATGCTAAAGGTAGTTTTCTTCGCCCGCCCCAACTTGATGTTCCATTTTGGAATATCAAGTTTTCCTTTTCCGTTAATTGAAACATGTATCTTTCGGGGAATCGCTCAGGATTTCTCTTGACCGCTTTATTAAGATTACTCGTCGTAACCCCATACAAAGCGGCCAGATCCCGGTCCAGCATCACCTTGACGCCGCGTATTTCGTGAATGAGAGATGAGATGGGAATTATGTTGTCCATTTTTTTCTTTTAAGATATGAAGATTATCTGATGGCTTAAGGGATTTGTTGCTCGGGGCGGACGTTGTTTTTCTGTTTCTTATGCAGTTTGCGTGTTTCTTTGTCGAGCAACTTGCTCGGGAATTTCGTATATTTGCTCCGATGTTATCAAACGACTTGAAAATTAAACAATAATCCTGATATGAAACGCATTCTGCTTCTTGCGGCGCTTGCAGCCGCCGTCGCCTGCGGACAGAAGAAGTCCGAGGCTCCGAAAATCCTGGTCCTTTATTATTCCCAGTCCCAGACTACCCAGAAAGTCGCCGAGGAAATCCAGTCTCGCCTGGGCGCCGATATCGAAGAGATCCTTCCGGTCGTGCCGTATGACGGTACGTATCAGGAGACGATCGAGCGCGGCAATCGTGAGCGCCAGTCCGGTATCCTGCCGGAGGTACAGCCGCTGAAGGCGGACCTGTCGCAGTACGATGTCATTTTCCTGGGCTATCCGATCTGGTTCGGGACCTATGCTCCGCCGGTGGCCGCTCTGTTGAATCAGGTGGACCTGAGCGGCAAGAAGGTCGTTCCGTTCTGCACGTTCGGCAGCGGCGGACTGGCCACGAGTGTCCGTGACCTGAAGGCGAAGTGCCCTGGCGCTGAGATCCTTCCGGGCTATGGCGTCCGTGCCGCCCGCATCGCTTCTGCACCGAAGGAGGTCGACCGTTTCCTGCTTGCCGGCGGTTTCATCCCAGGTGAGTATACTCCGCTCGCCGACTTCTCCGCCTCGCATCCGGTTTCCGCCGAGGAGGCCGCGCTTTTCGATGCGGCGGTAGGGGATTACCCGATGATCAATGCCAATGCGCTGGAGGTCGCTTCCCGCGCGATCGACGGTGGCACGGAGTATCTGTTCACGGCCGCGGACAAGCCGCGTGACGGGATGTCGCAGGACAATATGGTCCGCTTCCAGGTCTATGTCTCGGCGCTCGAGGGTGCCGCTCCGGAATTCACCCAGGTCGTCCGTTAGTCATGCGCCGGGTTCTGTTTTGTCTGGGCCTGGTGATTGCCGGATGCTCGGGCGGGACCGCGATCCGTCCGGTCCAAGGTGTTCTGGATGAGATGATTGCTGTCGGCGTTGCGCCGGTGGCAGTGCAGGATATCCTGGAGGCGCCAGCCGTGGATGAACGGTATGAGACGTTGCTGGAGGAGGGTGATATCCATGTGTGGAGCCTGCTCCGCTGCTCGGATACCTTGTCTTCCGAGGGCTATGGAATCGTCGTCGCAAAAGGCGACGTCCTGACGGCTTTCCCGGATATCCGTCATGGCCGGATGCCGCAGGCGTGCTACGATGCCGATTCGGGTGACCTGTGGATCATCGGCGGGGAAATGGAAGGGACCGGTACGCAGGTAGACCGGCCGTGGCTGATCCGGTTCGATGAGTCCGGCGAAGCGAGTGTCGTTTCTTCGATCAATCCTTTCGACATGCAGGAACAGCTTCGTTCCATGCTGGGCTTCAGCATCAAGGATCAGGATATTACGTTCTATTCCAACGGGCTTCCGCTGACGACGGTGACCAGCCATGAGACGGAGATGGGCGGCTTCTATGACGACCCTGTCTGGATCGGCGACCAACTGACCTATTCGTTGTCTGACGGGCTCAAGGTCCGGTTCACGCCGGGGCTTTGCTTCGTCGTCGGGAAGGTGCTCCTGTATGATGACATGCCGGATCTGGAGGCTTCCGTGGCTATGGCGGAAGATGGCTTTACGGTTTCGGATATTGTTGTCGTTCAGTAGTTTATGGAAACGGTTACCCTGAATAACGGGGTTCGGATGCCCCTGCTTGGCTATGGCGTGTACCTGGTGGATCCGTCCGTGACCGAGCGCTGTGTGCTCGATGCGCTGAGCGTCGGCTACCGGTCGTTGGACAC
>JBGUXJ010000127.1:0-2551 GCA_045222055.1 Candidatus Cryptobacteroides sp.
CATCAAGAACATCACCCAGCTCTTCGGCGACCACATGATGATCGCGAACGCGACGGGTTGCTCCTCCATCTACGGCGCCTCCTTCCCGGCCTCCCCGTACTGCACCAACGCCCAGGGTCACGGTCCGGCATGGGCCAACTCCCTGTTCGAGGACTTCTGCGAATTCGGCCTCGGCATGAAACTCGGTTCCGACCGTGCCCGTGAGACCGTCGCCAACTGGATGAAGAAGGGCCTGGAGTGCGACTGCTGCTCCGACGAGATGAAGGAACTCTTCACCAAGTGGCTCGAGAACCGCAACAACGCCGCCATCACCCGCGAGGTAGCCGACAAGCTCGTCCCGATGATGAAGGAATGCGGCTGCGAAGTCTGCACCAAACTTTTGGAATACAAGCACTTCATCCCGTCCCGCAGCCAGTGGATCTTCGGTGGTGACGGTGCCTCCTACGATATCGGCTACGGCGGCCTCGACCATGTCATCGCCAGCGGCGAGAACATCAACATCCTCGTCCTCGATACCGAGGTCTATTCCAACACCGGCGGCCAGTCTTCCAAGGCCACTCCGGCCGGCGCCATCGCCAAGTTTGCCGCCTCCGGCAAGAAGATCCGCAAGAAGGATCTCGGCATGATGGCCATGAGCTACGGTTATGTCTATGTCGCCCAGGTCGCGATGGGTTCCAGCCCGGTCCAGTACCTGAACGCCATCAAGGAAGCCGAAGCTTATGACGGTCCGTCCCTCGTCATCGCCTACGCCCCGTGTATCAACCACGGCCTGAAGGCGGGCATGGGCCTGAGCCAGAAGGAAGAGAAACTCGCCGTCGAGTGTGGTTACTGGCACCTGTACCGCTACAACCCGGCCCTCGAAGCCGAAGGCAAGAACCCGTTCAGCCTCGACAGCAAGGAACCGGATTGGAGCAAGTTCCAGGACTTCCTCAAGGGTGAGGTCCGCTTCGCTTCCCTGTACAAGCTCTTCCCGGAGCGTGCAGCGGAACTCCTCCAGCTGACCGAAGAATTCGCGAAGGTGCGTTACAACACCTACAAGAAACTCTCCGGCAAGGAGTAATCATTTCTTTAGCTATGATTTATCCCATGGGCCGCAAGGTCCGTGGGATATTTTTTATACCTTTGTATAAGCATTGCTTATCATATGTTGGAAGATTTCAGACTCAGGGTATTCCTCACCGTCGCCGAGACCGGCAGTTTCACCATTGCCGCCCGTCAGTTGGGCATTTCACAACCGGCTGTCAGCCAGAACATAACGACACTGGAGAAACAGGTGGGTGCCACCCTCTTCACCCGCGCCAAAGGCGATATCTACCTGACGGCGGAAGGCCGCGCCTTCCGGGAATATGCCGCTCGCATCCTGTATTGGTATGACGCCGCGGACGCCATGTTCGGAGCAGAAGGGAAGATGACCGTCAACCGGCCGGTCCGCATCGCCGCCGATCCGGTCGCGGCATCATACCTCATCCCCCGCGCCCTGGGATCCCTGCACGCCGCCCATCCCGAACTCGGATTCACCGTCGAACCCTACCAGGAACGGGAAATCCTGCCGGACAGTGTTTTCGAACCGGTCAGCGACCCGGATCCGGATGTACCGGGCAGCCATTTCGGCAAACCGCAGGACGCAGACATCGAAATCACCGTGACCCCGAGCCCCCAGACCATGGATTTCGAGGGAGAAAGCCGCCTGGTCGGCGTCATGGATGCCGTCGTCATCGCGTCCGCCCTCAACCGGTCGGTCGCCAAGGCCGCCTATGCCGAAGGGGCCAAGCCCTTCTCGACCATCGCAGGGGTCCATGTCTCCAATAGTTTCGCCGTCTGGGACCGGTACCTTCCCTTCCTGACCCCGGACCTTGCCTCGCGCGCGTGCGTCCAATCTTCTTCATTGGAACTGATCAAGACCCTGGTCCGCAACTCCGACCGGCTGGTGGGAATCCTGCCCCGCGCGGCTGTCCGGGAGGAACTCCTGTCCGGCGCCCTGCTGCAGATGCCGGTCAGCCTGCCGGACTTCGCCTTTGACATCCACTTCAATCCCCTTCCCGAGTTCGCAGGCAAGACCGTCTGCCAACTCCTCCGCCAATCGTTGCAAGAATCTTTGAAATAACAAAAATATTTTATTGTTTTTCAATAAATATTTTCTATATTTGCGAAAACAGACACAAACTATGAAGAAAATCTTCTTTACCCTCGCTTTGCTGTTCGCCGGCATCTTGACGGCCGGTGCCCAGCAGATGCCCCAGCTCCCGAATGATCCCGCCGTCCGCAAGGGACAGTTGGACAACGGTTTGACGTACTACATCCTGCATAATGAGAAACCGGAAGGACGGGCGGAATTCTACCTCGCCACCAATGTCGGCGCGATTCAGGAGACCCCGGACCAGGACGGTCTCGCCCACTTCCTGGAACACATGTGCTTCAACGGCACGAAAAACTTCCCTGACAAGGGCATCCTGGACTGGCTCCAGAGCATCGGAGCGTCGTTCGGCGGCAATGTCAACGCCTCCACCGGCGTCGAGGAGACCCAGTACATGCTCAACAACATCCCGCTGGT
>JBGUXJ010000128.1:0-3575 GCA_045222055.1 Candidatus Cryptobacteroides sp.
TGAATTTATTACTGTCATGAAAGTATTTCATTTCCCTTTTACGCCCACGGCGACGGCGGCACGGCCGCTGGCGGGGCAGGTGGCGGCGGGCGACGTCGTCATCGTGACATTGGACCGGACGGTCCGCGAGCAGGTGAAACAGATTATCCGCAAGCAGTTCGGCGAAAAGACGGACGCGACGGCGGACCTGCTGGCGCTGACGGACCACTTCAAGGAGTCGGCTCCGTTCCCGGAGTATGTCGCGTATGTGGACAAGGTCGTGGGACGGATGGAGGTCTTCCTGTATGAGGGAATGACGCTGCAGATGCAGGGGAATGATTTCCTGCATTATCTGTCGGCGATGGTGACGGAACTGGCGGCGCGGGCCGTCGGCGCCAATATCCCCGGAAGCCAGGTGTTTGACGGACGCTCCCTGATCCTTTCTTCCAAGGACGGCATCGAGCGGGAGGCGTCGGAAGAACGGCTGAAAGGCCTGCCTGCCGATGCGGTGTCCGTGGTCGCGGGCGGCTTCGGCCTCGGCCAGGCCGGGGAGACGATGACGCTCCGGCGTACGGGCTCTGAGGTGATGGCCGGCATGGTCGCCGCTGTCCGGGATGCCGAGGAACTGGTGTTCCTGGTGGATGGCTATACGCCGGAGGCGAAGGCGACGTTGACCTACGAGGAGGCGGCGCAGCGCTTTGCGGCAGGTCACCCGGTGTTCCCGCCGGCCCTTTATCCGGCCAGCCGGACCGGGATTCCCGTCGTGCTCGAAGGCATGGACGGGGCGCGTCTGCTGACGATCCAGGGCCAGGTGGAGGATGTCCGCAAGGACGGCATCGCCGGTGTCATCTGCTCGGAAGAGATGGAACTGTATACGGTGTTCGGAACGGGCCTGCTGGGGACCATCGGCGTCGCTTCGTCGATCTTCGGTGCTCTGGCGGAGGCCGGGGTGAACATCCATTTCATTTCACAGGCACTGTCGGAGTACAGCATCACGTTCGCGGTGTCGAGCCACCAGACGGAAAAGGCCGAGAAGGCCTTGAAGAAGATCATCGCCGCTTCCACGAGTCCGGACCTGTATTTCGACCGGTGCGCCGTGGCGGTCCTTTCGGTCTATGGCAGCCAGATGCAGAACCGGCCGGGCGTTTCGGGCAAGGTGTTCGGGGCGCTGGGCGCAGCCGGCGTGAACATCCTGGCTTCCTCGCAGGGCGGGGAACAGCTCAGCATTTCGATCGTCGTGGCGGCTTCTGACGCTGCCGCTGCGCAAAAAGCCCTGGAGCAGCTGGTATAGCATTCCTGGACTGTTACTACTTTAGGGGACTCCCGTGTTCGCGGGAGTCCCCTTTTTTTGTGCGTGTAATCATTTAACTTGATGCGAAATTGTCAAGCATAAAAATAATACGCATAAATATTGTCAAGTTTTGCGGAATTGCGTAACTTTGTGATATGGTAGACTATGAAATTATCAACAAAATCAAGGCTGCACTGACCCGGAAGGGGATTTCGCAGCGGCAACTGGCCGAAAAACTGGGCAAGGACGAGACCGTCGTGTCCCGCTGGCTGGCCGGGAAAGTCGGGATCGGACCTTCGAGCTTGAAGTTGATCGAGGGTGCTCTTGGCATGAACTTGACAAAAGAAAGACCACATACGATGAAGACTGCATTGATTACAGGCGTGGCGGGCCAGGATGGCTCGTACCTGTCCGAATTCCTGTTGGAGAAGGGCTATGACGTCCATGGCATCATCCGCCGGAGTTCCGTCGATTTTCGCGAGCGGATCGCCCATCTGGAAGGGCGTCCGCATTTCCATCTGCATTACGCAGACATGGGCGACTCGATGAGTCTGATCCAGGTCGTCGCGAAAGTCCGTCCGGACGAAATCTACAACCTGGCGGCGCAGAGCCATGTCCAGGTGAGTTTCGATTCGCCGGAATATACGGCGAACATCGACGCGACGGGCGTGCTGCGGATCCTGGAGGCCGTGCGGCAGTGCGGCCTGGCCGGAACCTGCCGGATCTACCAGGCCTCGACTTCCGAACTGTATGGCAAGGTGGAGGAAGTGCCGCAGAATGAGAATACGCCGTTCCACCCGTACAGCCCGTATGCAGTGGCGAAACTCTATGGCTTCTGGATCGTCAAGGAGTACCGGGAGGCGTATGGCATGTATTGCTGCTCGGGTATCCTTTTCAACCATGAGAGCGAGCGTCGCGGAGAGACGTTCGTGACCCGTAAGATCACCCTGGCCGCGGCACGCATCGCGCAGGGCAAGCAGGAGAAACTCTATCTGGGCAACCTGTCCAGTCTCCGTGACTGGGGCTATGCGAAAGATTACGTGGAGTGCATGTGGCTGATCCTGCAGCAGAAGAAGCCGGAAGATTTCGTAATCGCGACCGGCGTCCAGCACAGCGTACGGGAGTTCTGCCTGCTGGCGTTCCACCATGCGGGAATCGAACTGCGTTTCGAAGGCGAAGGTGCTGACGAGAAGGGCATCTGCGTTGCCGGACCGAAGAACCTGGTGGGCAAGGTGCTGGTTGAGGTGAGCCCGGATTTCTACCGGCCGACGGACGTGGTCAACCTGTGGGGCGACCCGACGAAGGCGCGGGCCCGGCTGGGCTGGAATCCGCAAAAGACTTCTTTCGAACAGCTGGT
This sequence comes from Candidatus Cryptobacteroides sp., assembly GCA_045222055.1. Lineage (GTDB taxonomy): Bacteria > Bacteroidota > Bacteroidia > Bacteroidales > UBA932 > Cryptobacteroides. The sequence continues at coordinate 2,628 of JBGUXJ010000128.1, forward strand.
CGCCCTGATGATGGAGCATGACATGGCGAAGGTCGCCGGTGAAGCGGCGGCAGAGGCCGTGCGGACCAACCTGGTCGAGTATCTGGAAAAGGGTATCGTCAAGTAGTTCTCGAAATGGCAAAAAAAGTTTTTGTATCAGGATGTTACGACCTGCTGCACAGCGGCCATGTGGAGTTTTTCCGGCAGGCGGCGCAGTATGGAGACCTCTATGTCGGGATCGGGTCGGACGCCACGATCCTGGGGTACAAGCATCATAAGACCATCTACAGCGAGAATGAACGGTTGTTCATGGTCAAGGCGATCCGCTATGTCAAGGATGCCTATATCAACGCGGGCAGCGGGGTGATGGATTTCGTCCCGACCCTGGATATCGTCAAGCCGGATATCTTCGTGGTCAATGCGGACGGGAGCAGCGAGGACAAGCGCCGGCTCTGCGAAGAGCGGGGGATCGAATACGTGGTCCTCGAACGGACACCGCAGGAGGGACTGCAGGCGCGGTCATCTACGGCGCTGAAGCAGAGCCCGTGCCGGATTCCGACGCGCCTGGACCTGGCGGGCACCTGGATCGACCAGCCGTATGTCTCGCAGTACGGGCCCGGGTGGGCGATCACCATTTCCCTGGAACCGGATTTCGAGGTGCGGGAGCGCTGCGGCCTTTCGACATCGACGCGCAACATGATCCGGAAGATCTGGCCGTTCCAACTTCCGAACATGGATCCGGAGACGCTGGCGAAACTGGTTTTCTGTTTCGAGAACGACCCGGAACGCTCGGACGGCATCATCTCGGGGGCGCAGGATGCGATCGGCATCTGCATGCCGGGGCTGGTGCGCCACTGGTACGACGGGCGTTTCTGGCCGGAAAAGATCGAATCCTGCCATGACGAAGCCGTACTTTCCTGGTTGGAGGACCATCTGTGCATGATCCCGATGTTCCCGCGCCGGCCGGGT
>JBGUXJ010000129.1:0-14352 GCA_045222055.1 Candidatus Cryptobacteroides sp.
GTCGTGGCTGACGAAACCATTGGGCAACAGCATCTTGGCAAAGCGTTTCCGGAGTGTTTTCCTGATTGTCGCGGCCGGCGCCTATGCGCTCGTGACCGGCGCCTCTCCCTCGATCGTGCGCGCCTTCCTGTTCATCCTGCTGCGGGAAACCGCCCTGCTGCTCGGCCGCCGGCCCGCTCCGATCCGGATCCTGTGCGGGGCGCTCACCCTTCAGGTGGCGCTGACCCCGTCGGTCGTGACCTCCGTCGGTTTCCAGTTGTCCTACCTGGCCGTGGCCGGCATCGTCCTGCTGTATCCGCGGATGCGGGCCTGGTATCCTTCCGAGGGCCCCCGGCGGGACCGCTGGAACCTGCCCCGGCGGCTGTGGGACATGATGGCACTCACCCTTTCCTGCCAGGTGTTCACGGGCCCGCTGGCCTGGCTCCGTTTCGGGACGTTCCCGCGCTACTTCCTGCTGACCAACCTGCTCGCCATGCCGCTGGCATCGGTCCTGGCGGCGTTGTCCGCCGTCTGCGTCCTGCTTTCCGCCCTGGGCTGCTGTCCCGCCTGGGCGCTCGCCGCAGACGATGTCCTCGCCCGGCTCCTGCTGAAGGCGCTGGGAATCATAGCGAAGATGTAAGGATTATTCGTGGAAGAGGTCCTGCTTGGGGAACTTGTCGCCCCATCCGCGGCGCAGGTCGCTGAAAAGCGTGGCCGTGATGCGGGAGAAGGAGGGGCCTTTCCAGGTGCTGGTGTTGGTCAGGAAGACCCAGCATTCTCCGTCCGGGAAATACTTGATGAGCGCGGAAGTGCCTGAGAACGTGCCGCTTCGGGTCCAGCCGACGGCCGGGTTGGTGTCGTTCCAGCCGAAGGAGAACGTGTCCTTGTCGAAATATTCGGTCATGGCGTCGATGCTCTCCTGCGTCAGGATGTCCGGAATCTCGGGCTTGCCGTCGATCGATGCGACGAACAGGGCGAGTTCGGGCGCGGAAGCCACCCAGGCGCCGGCTCCGGCCAAAGCCTGGATGTCGTTGCCGCCATAGCAGCGTTCGACCTTGCGTCCGCTGTTGTTGTATTCCGGATACAGCGGCTCGTTGGAAGGAACGTAGTTGCGGACCTCGTTCTTGTATTTGTCCTTGTAGTAGTTGTGGGCGATGTGCATGTCGCGGCAGCCGGCGGGACGCAGGATGTTCTCCTGGATCCAGTCTTCATAACTTTCGCCGGTGACCTCTTCGATGACCATGGACAGCAGCAGGTAGCCCAGGTTGGAATAGGACTGGGAAGTGCCCGGGAGAAAGCCCAGTTTGCGCCGCAGGACAAGTCGCAGGAGCGCTTGATGGTCGGGCGCTTCCTTGAGTTTGTTGTTCGCCATGATCGAGCGGGTGGAGAACATCGGGTCTCCGCCGGTGGTGGTCAGGCCGCCCTTGTGGCGGAGCAGGTCCTCGACCGTGATCCGGTAGTAGTTCCGGTCGGAAATGGACTGCAGGTAGGTGGAGTCCCGCAGGATGCCCTCCGGTCCGAAGACCTTGTCCTTGATGGAGAGTTTTCCCTGTTCCTGCAGCAGCATGATGCCCGTCGCCGTGATCAGTTTGGAGACGGACGCGATGCGCATGATATGGCCCGGTCCCATCTCTTCCTTCTTCCCCTCGTCGGCCCATCCGAAGCCTTTGGCGTAATACAGGGAGTCCCCGCGCATGACGGCGAAACTTGCACCCTTCAGTTGCCATTCCTGCATGAAAGAGCGGATTTTCCGTTCCATGCCCTTGAGGTCTGCGGTGTCGGACAATGCATTGGTCAGCACCTTGTTGAGGTTGACCGTGTCGCGCCGGACGTTTTCCCGTCCGCCGCAGGAGCAGGATACCGTCAGGAAGAGGATGAGGGTGGCGGCCAGACCGCACAGGAAGCGGGTGTCGTGTCTCATTTCTTGAATTTGTCGAGAACGCTGATGATCAGGTCTGCGGTGGCGTCGATCCCCAGGAGGGAGGAGTCGATGCAGAGGTCGTAGTTGGAAGCCACGCCCCAGTTTCCGAAAGTGAAGTAGTTGTAATAGGTCTCGCGGGTGCGGTCCTTGGTGCGGACGAGGCGTTCGGCTTCCTCCGCCGAGATGCCCTCACGTTCCGCTACACGCTTGATGCGGACTTCCGCGGAGGCGGTGATGAACACGTCGAGGCAGTGCATGTCCCGCAGGATGTAATCGGAGCACCGGCCGATGAAAATGGCGGATCCCTCGGAAGCAATCTTGCGGATCACATCGCTTTGGATACGGAACAACTCATTGTCGCTCATGTAGTTGTCTGCAATCCCGAACCGTGCGTTCGCAAAGAAACTGGAGATGGAGAACAGACTTCGGTTCTCGTCGCTCTTGGCGAAGAGATGCTTGCTGAAGCCGCTTTCCTCCGCGGCCTTGGAGATGAGTTCGCTGTCATAGACCGGAATGTCCAGTTTCCGGCCGATCGCCTGTGCAACGAGGCGGCCGCCGCTGCCGAACTGCCGTCCGATGTTGATGAGGATCTTTTCTTCCATGGCGGGTTAAATCTTGCTGCCGAGGATGGCGGGGTCGTCGCCGTCCTTGAGGCGGGTGAGCTTGCGGACGAGGCTGACCAGGAAAATGGCGGTCATGATGCTGGCAAGTCCGTCCGAGATGGGGAAACTGTACCAGACGCCTCTGACTCCGAACCAGGTCGGAAGCAGGTAGACGCAGGGCACGAGGAAGAGCAGTTGCCGGGACAGGGAGAGCAGAATGGATTTCTGGACCATGCCGAGGCACTGGAACAGGTTGGTGGCGACCATCTGGAAACCGACGATGGGGAAGACCATGTTCATCATGCGCAGTCCCTTGGTCGCTATGTCTTTCAGTTCAGGATCGTTGGTGAATATGCTGACGGCGGGACCCGGGAAAAACACGGATACGACGAAGCCGATGCACAGGATGACGGTGGCCCATTTCGCCGTCAGGAAATAAACTTCCTTGACGCGGGAGTACTGCCGGGCGCCGTAGTTGTAGCCGGCGATCGGCTGCATGCCCTGGTTCAGGCCCATGACGATCATCACGAAGAGGAAGGAAATCCGGTTGACGATGCCGTATGCGCCGATGGACAGGTCGCCGCCGAACTTGCGGAGCTGCTGGTTGATGAACAGCGCCACGATGCACGCGGCCAGGTTCATCAGGAAGGGGCCCATGCCGATGGCGAGGGATTCCTTGGCGATGCGCCAGTCGAGCGCGAAGATCCGCTTGGGCAGGTGCAGGAACTTCTTCTGGTCCAGGAAGTACCACATCGCGTAGCAGAGCGCCATGAACTGGCACAGGACCGTCGCTGTGGCGGCGCCCTGGATGCCCATGTCGAGCCCGAAGATGAAGATCGGGTCGAGGATGCTGTTGGAGATGACCGTGAACAGGGTGAGGCCCATGGCCAGGCGCGGATTGCCCGAAGAACGGATGACGCTGTTCAGACCGAAGTAAAGGTGGGTGAACACGTTACCGACCAGGATGATCCGCATGTAGTCCCGGGCGAAGGGAATGGTGTTCTCGCTGGCGCCGAAGAAGGTCAGGACCGGGTCCAGCCAGGCCAGCATGAGGAAGCAGAATACCAGGCCGGTGATGGTGTTGAGGGTCACCTCGTTGGCGAGGACCTTGTTGGCCGCCTGATAGTTCTTCTGCCCGAGAAGGACCGAGATCATGGTCGCCGCGCCGACGCCGACGAGGGTGCCGAGCGCCGCGGAGATGTTCATCAGGGGGAAGGTCACGGCCAGGCCGGAAATCGCATAGGAGCCCACGTCCCGGATATGGCCGATATAGATGCTGTCGACCATATTGTACAAAGAAGATGCAGTCATGGCGATGATGCCAGGGACTGCATACTCTTTCAGCAGGGTGCTGACTTTCTTGGTTCCCAGTTCGGTAGGGACGGTTCCGGTTGCCATGCGCCTACGGTTTGGGTACGAGCTCGATTTCGAATATCAGCGGAGCGCAGGGCGGGATCCGGTTGCCGGAACCCGACTCCCCGTAACCCTTGGAAGAGATGAAGGCACCGATGCCCTTCTCTCCGGGATGCATCTCATACAGGATCCTGGCAAAGCCTTCGATCATGGGAGAATTCTGTGAGCCCATGTTCATGTCGGAATATTTCTCTCCCCAGTGCACCTCGGTCGGTTCATACGTATGTCCGCTGACATAGATGCCCGCGACCTTGGCGGTATTGGCCACGTTGGTGTCGAAGATCTGTCCGTTCAGCAGGCGGCCGCTGTAGTTGATATACACCGTGGTGTCGTTCGGCATCGTTTTCGTGCTGGAGCCGCTGAGTTTCTCATAATAGATCCCTTCTTCCAGTTTCGTCATGCCGGAATGATGCTTTCCGAGGTATCTGGCGAGGGAGTCGGTCTCCCAGAGGGTCTCGTCGTCGATGATGTCCTTCAGGGTGAAGGTGAAGATGGTGTTGGAATAGTCGTCGCCGCTGGCCTTGCGGTAGTAGGTGTCGGCGTCCTTGTAACGCTTGTAGCCCATGAGCCAGGCCGGGATCAGGGCGGTGCGGGTGCCGCCGACCTGCATGCCTTTCAGCAGTTCTTCCACGCCGACGTTCAGCACTTCATTCCCGATGGCCATGACCTGGGGACCATAGTAGTACGTCTTGTCGTAGGTGCCGAGCTGTTTGGCGATGTCGGCTTCCGTGGAGACACCGATGTTCCCGTCCATGTCACGGGTGGTGTAACTGACATAGATATAGTTCTGGGCGCCGAGGGTCTTGCCCGTTCCGGGCTGGTTGTCGAGGACATAGATGCCGATTCCGGAAGGATTCACGCCCGGATGGTTCTTCGCCAGCCAGGCCTCGATGTAGGCCTTGTTGTCTTCGTTGTCAGAGGTTTTTGCGTCCTTGGCGCATCCCGCCACAAGTGCCGCTCCCATGAGCAGCCATATTATCTTTTTGGTTTTCATATTCTTAATCATTGCTGATGCTCTCCACCCAAACGTGGTAAGCCAGTGCTGCATTTGCAGGAATCGTGCCTAACGGCTTCCCGCCGAATCCATATTTCCCGGAAAAGAGGATGATGCTTTCTTCTCCGCCTTTTACGCCCTCCAGGCCGTTGCGCAGTCCTTCGGGCAGTTTGCCGGTCTCGATGGTCCGGATGACGAACGCCTCGGGATCATCCGTGCTCCAGCCGGCGTCTTCCGCCACTGCGGCGGAGTTGGTCGCGAAGAGGTTGGAGGCGGAAAGGCTTGTGCTCGTCAGGACATAGCCCGCCCAGTAGAAAGAGACGGTTCCGCCGCTTTCCAGGGCGTCTCCGCTGCCTTCGACGAGGACGAGCCGCTGGGATCCGCCGTTGCTGACGGTATAGGCGTCAGGGTTGGCGGAAAGCTGGCTGTTCAGGAAAGACTCGATCCGGGTCTCCTGGTTGGCATACTGGGTCTGTATGTCGGATTTCGTGCAGGCGGCCGCCAGCAGGACCGCTCCGGTCAGGCATATCTTAACGAAGGTCTTCATGGATGGCGTTTTCTATATAGGCGGCGGCGTCGGCCGGGGTGGGGATGTCCTGTGGGAAGAACAGTTTCCCGCCGGCGGCGAGTTCGTGTCCTCCGCCATGGAACCATTTGCGGGCCAACTGGTTGGCCGAGGTGCCCCGCTTGGAGCGGATCGAGACCCGGAACACCCCGCCCTCCTCCTCGCGGAGGAAGAGCGTCATCCGGACCCGGCGGATGGCCAGGGGGAGGTTGACGAACCCTTCGGTGTCACCGTCCTCCAGTCCGAATGCCTTGAATCGCTCCCGGGTAAGGATCATGTAGGCGGCTCCTTCCGGCATGAGGGTCATCTCCTGGAGGAGCAGCCCCATGGCGCGCAGCCGTCTTTCGTCGTAACTCTGGTAGATTTCGGCCACGAGCGCATCCCGGTCCACGCCGAGGGCGAGCAGCCGCGATGCCATCTCCAGGGTGGACGGGAAGGTGGAGTTGGCGAAGTTGTTGGTATCGGTGGTCATGCCGGCCATCAGGGCCGTGGCCGCGTCAACGGACAACTCGGCTCCGAGCGCGTCCAGCACCCAGAAGGCCATTTCGGAGGCGGAGGAAATCTCCGTCTGGGAGAAGCACAGGTCGAAGGCTTCCCGGTCGGGGCCTAAATGATGGTCTATCAGGATTTTCTTCGCTTTGCTTTCCCGAAGGGCGTCCGCCAGGCATTCCGCACGGGGGAAGGCCGGGAAATCCAGGCAGAGGATGACATCCGCCCGGGAAAGGACGGCGCGGGCCTGCTCCGGCTGTTCACTGCCGATCAGGCAGCAGGCGCGGTCTTCTTCCGTGAACAGGAAGTCCAGCGTGGACGGCACCGGGTCCGGGAAAAGGCAGCGGACCTCCTTCCCGCAGGCACGCAGCCAGCGGGCCATGCCGAAACTGCCTCCCACCGCATCCCCGTCGGGACGGGTGTGGGCGACGGTGGCGATCTGCGAGGCATTCCGGAGAATGTCTTGCAGGGCGGCGATCATGCAAGGGTCTGTCCTTTCCATTCCAATTAAAAATCCGAGCGCAAATTTACAAATTATATTGCATTTGATAAATCAATTTTCTAACTTTGTCGGAGTTTTGAATATTATAAAACACAAACATAATGAACAAAGCAGTTAAGACGATTGTGAGCATCTTGCTCCTTTTTGTAATCGCAGGCCTGGCCTACATGATCGTGCAGAGCATCCAGGAACCGGTGAAGTTCAACAAGGCCGTCAAGGCCCGTGAGACCGTCGGCATCCAGCGTATGAAGGACATCCGTGACCTTCAGGTCGCTTACAAGAGCGTGAACGGCAAGTTCTGCTCCACCATCGATTCCCTGATTACCTTCTACAATACCGGCAAGATGGAGGTCCTCATGCAGGTCGGATCCAACGACGACTCCCTCGCCGTCGCCCACACCGACGCCATCAAGAAGGCCAACAAGAAGATCACGGCGCAGGATCTCTACAAATTGTATCAGGCAGGTGACAAGAATCTCGTCTTTACCGTCAAGAGCGAAATCCCGGTCCGCGACACGCTGTTCGCCAGCCGCAAGGATTTCATCGCCGATTCCCTGAAGTACATCCCGTTCTCCGGCAAGCAGCAGACCGAGATGGAAGCGACCATCAAGAAGGTTTCCGGTGTCGACGTTCCGCTCTTCGAAGCCCGTATGCCGTACAAGAAACTCCTCAAGGGCCTCGACAACCAGCTCCGCATCAACCTCGACGCCGAGAAGCGCAACCAGAACCGCTATGAAGGCCTTCAGGTTGGCAGCATCTCCGCTCCGAACAACAACGCAGGTAACTGGGAGTAGTCCTCTCCGGCTTATCTGCCATGACAGAAGCATATACAGACAGCAGAATATCCATTCAAGTCTCCTTGAGTGGATATTCTTTTAAGGTCTTCCGCGACGGCGACGTCCGTTCTTCCGGCTGGATGGGATCCGACCGGATTTTTACCACTCCGGAGTTCCAACGCCGCTATGACCGGGTCGACATCTCCCTGCTGACCCCGAAATGCACGCTGGTCCCCGCGCATTTCTTCGATCCCATGACCGCCCGCCAGGCCCTCGCCGAAGTGGTGTCGCTCCGGGATTCGGATGCGGTGGATTACGTGGAAGTCCCTTCCCGGGGCGCGTTCCTCATCTTCTCCAACAGCATCGACGAAACCCTCTCGCGGGCAATCAGCCAGACTGTCTATACGATCTCCGGCAATCCCGCCCGGATCCTTCCGGAAATGTATTACATCCTGGAAGGCCTCGCCGACTGCCCGGAATACAACAAGATCCTCTGTTCCTACATGGACGGATGGCTGCACATCGCCATCGCCCAGGGCGGCAGCCTGCGTCTTGCCAATGTCTACGAAGCGGCTGACTTCACGACCGCCGAGTATTTCATCTTCCTGGCCATGAAGAAACTCCAGCTCAATCCGGAGATCTCAACGGTCTGCTTCCGCACGCCGCTCGCCCAGGAGCAGGAAATGTCCCTGTACCGGTATTTCAAGGCCGTGGAGGTGCTATGAGGATCATCGGTGGCCGCCTGAAAGGGAAGATCATCGATCCTCCTGCCGGATTCAAGGCGCGTCCGACGACGGATTTCGCGCGGGAGGCCCTTTTCGACATCATCGGGAACGAATATGAATTCGACGACCTGAAGGTCCTCGACCTGTTCGGCGGCACCGGTGCCATTTCCTATGAATTCATATCCCGGGGAGCCGGGCATGTGTGGACGGTCGAGATGAATCCCGTCCATGCGTCGTTCATTTCCAAGACGGCCGCCCGGCTGGGCATCGCCGGCCAGGTGACGGTCGTGCGGCACAACGTGTTCGAGTTCCTGCCGCTCTGCCAGGAGAAGTTCGACCTGGTATTCGCCGATCCGCCCTATGCCCTGGAAGGGTTGGAGACGCTGCCGGACAAGGTGTTCGCCTCCGGTATCCTGCATCCGGACTGCTGGTTCGTATTGGAACACGGGGATGAACACACTTTCGTGGATCACCCCCGTTTCATCAAGGAGAAGAAATACAGCCGCGTGCACTTCTCCTTCTTCCAGTAAGCAAGTTTTATTTGACCAGGTTGCCGAGGATGCTGCGCGTCAGTTCCTTGGTAATCGTGCGTGTCGCCGCCTGGGCGGCGGAACTGGCGGCTTTCCCGGCCGCGGACTTGGTCGTCGTCTTGGACTTGGAAGAAGAACTCTTGCCGCTGACGGCGCCGGACACGGCGCTGCCGACGCTCTTCGCCAGACTGGCCGCGATGGCCGTGGCGACGGCGCCGAGGATCTTGCTGCCCATGCCCTTGCCCTTCTTCTTGGACTTTTCCTTCTCTTCCTTGGCCCGCTGCTTCTCCTCTTCGGCGGAGGCCTTGGCTTCCTCTTCGGCCTTGGCGGCTTCCTCCGCCTGCTTCAGCAGGACTTCGAAGGCGCTTTCCCGGTCGATGGCCTTGTCATAGCGGCCGTAGAGGCGGGATTTCTTGATCAGTTCCGCGCGCTGGTCCTCGGTGATGGCACCGATCTGGCTGAGCGGGAAGAGGATCTTGGCGCGTTCGACCATGCGCGGGGAGCCCTTCTCGTCGAGGAAGGAGACGAGGGCTTCGCCGGTCTCGAGTTCCATGATGGCTTCCGCTGTCTTGAAGGCCGGGTTGGGACGGAAGGTGTCGGCCGCGGTCTTGACGGCCTTCTGGTCCTTCGGGGTGAAGGCGCGCAGGGCATGCTGGACGCGGTTGCCGAGCTGGCCGAGGATGGCCTCGGGGATATCGGTCGGGGACTGGGTGACGAAATAGACGCCGACGCCCTTGGAACGGATGAGGCGGACGACCTGTTCGATCTTGTCGGTCAGCGCCTTGGAGGTGCCGTCGAAGAGCATGTGGGCTTCGTCGAAGAAGAACACGAGTTTCGGCAGGTCGAGGTCGCCGACTTCGGGCAGGCGGGCGTACAGGTCGGACAGGAGCCAGAGGAGGAAGGTCGAATAGAGTTTCGGACGCATCATCAGCTGGTCGGCCGCCAGGACGTTCATGATGCCCTTTCCGCTCTCGCACTGCAGGAGGTCATAGACATCGAACTCGGGCTCGCCGAAGAACTTGTCGGCACCCTGGTCTTCCAGGGAAAGGAGGGCGCGCTGGATGGCGCCGACGCTCGCCTTCGATACGTTTCCGTATTCGGTGGTGAACTCTTCGGCGTTGCGGCCGACGAAGTCGACCATGGCGCGCAGGTCTTTCATGTCAATGAGCAGCAGCCCCTTGTTGTCGGCGATGCGGAAGATGATGTTCAGCACGCCGCTCTGGGTCTCGTTGAGTTCCAGCAGGCGGGCCAGCAACTGCGGGCCCATGCCGGAGACGGTGGCGCGCATCGGGTGGCCCTGCTCGCCGAAGACATCGAAGAAACGGACCGGGCAACTCTGGAACTGGGGATCTTCAATCCCGAACTCCGGCAGGCGCTTGCTGATGAAGCCGGAGAGTTTGCCGACCTGGCTAATACCGGAGAGGTCGCCTTTCATATCGGCCATGAAACAGGGGACGCCGGCCTGGCAGAAGGTCTCGGCGAGCACCTGGAGGGTGACGGTCTTGCCGGTACCGGTCGCACCGGCGATGAGGCCGTGGCGGTTGGCCATCTTGCCGACGATGCTGATCGGGCCGTTTTCGCAGTGGGCTACGTAGAGCCCTCTTTCTTTGTCTAGCATATGCGGTTTTGATTTGTTTTGCTTGCGGTATCTCCAAAGATAGAAAAGAATTACGGAAAGCGCAAATACGCAGAGTCCGATGCCGCCGCAGAACTTCATGGGAATGTTGAAGCCGATCTTGGCGGTGGCGATATAGGTGGTGCAGACGGCCGTCATGAAGCAGGCCGGGAGCAGGGTGATCAGGTAATAATAGCCCTTGCACGTCCTGGCGAGGTAGACGGTGATCGCCCAGAGCGTGAAGACGGAGAGGGTCTGGTTGGCCCATCCGAAGTAGCGCCAGATGGTGTTGAATCCGTTGGCGTCGGCGATGTTGTACCACAGGATCAGGGCCACGAGCAGGAACATGGGGATACTGATGGCGAGGCGGTTGCGCCGGGTGGCCTGGTTGAAGTGCAGGGCGTCGGCGATGATGAGGCGGCCGCTGCGCAGGGCGGTGTCGCCGCTGGTGATCGGGGCGGCCACGACGCCGAGGAGGGCGAGGATGGCGCCGAGGGTGCCGAGCCAGCTCTTGGAGACCAGGGTGACGACGGTCGGGGCGGAGGCGGTCATGTCTGCGCCGACGGTGGCCGCGCCGCCGTCGAAGAAGAACCAGGAACTGACGGCGGCCCAGATGAGGGCGACCATTCCTTCGGTGATCATGGCGCCGTAGAAGACGGGTCGGCCGAGGCGTTCATTCTTCATGCACCGGGCCATGAGCGGGCTCTGGGTGGCATGGAAGCCGCTGATGGCGCCGCAGGCGATGGTGATGAAGAGGCAGGGGAATATGGGCTGGCCGGTCACACCGACGGACGGTCCGCGGTTGCCGAGCCCGTCCCAGAGTTCGGGGAGGGACGGCCATTTGACGAAGAGTCCGACCATAAGGGCGAGGGCCATGAAAATCAGGGCGATGGCGAAGACCGGATAGATTTTGCCGATGATCTTGTCGATCGGCATCAGCGTGGCGATGATGTAATAGACGAAGATGACGGCCACCCAGATCATGAAGGAGTTGGTGGATCCGTCGCCGGCCATGTCCTTGAGGATTTCGGCGGGGCTGTAGACAAAGACGGCGCCGACGAGCAGCAGGAGCAGGACGCAGAAGCAGAGCATGACGCGCTGGGTGGTCTTGCCGAGGTAGGTGCCGACGAGGTCGGGGAGGCCCACGCCGCCGTGTCGGACGGACAGCATGCCGCTCAGGTAGTCATGGACGGCACCGGCGAAGATGCAGCCCAGGACGATCCACAGGTAAGAGGCCGGGCCGAATTTCGCGCCCATGATGGCACCGAAGATGGGGCCGGTTCCGGCGATGTTGAGGAATTGGATCATGAAAACTTTCCACGTGGGCATCGGGATGAAGTCGATGCCGTCGGCTTTGGTGATCGCCGGGGTCTTCCGGTCGGGATCGGCGCCGAAGACTTTCTCGACGAATTTCCCGTAAAGGAGATAGCCGAGAACCAGGGCTGCCATGCAAAGAAGGAAAGAGTACATAAAATGCGGTATGTATTAGGTCTTTGTCATACAAAAATAGTAAATTTGTGGCAGACGTTGATCATTTTAACCATGAAACTGAAACTGGTCCTTCCTGTTATTGTCGTCGCTGTCCTGACCGCCGGATGTGCCCGGCCGGTCGAGACGTTTGACTGGTCTCCGGCAGGAGACCATATCCTGACCACCTTCGCCGAGGATGTCGACCCGGCTGCGGTCCTGCCGGAGTATCCGCGTCCGGGGATGGTCCGGGACCGCTGGCAAAGTCTGAACGGTCTGTGGGACTATGCCATCACGCAGAAAGATGCCGAGCCCGTGGCTTTCGACGGCAAGATCCTCGTTCCGTTTGCGGTCGAATCCGCCCTTTCCGGTGTCGGCCGGACGTTTACGGCGGATGACGCGCTCTGGTATGAGACGAGTTTCACGGTGCCGAAGAAATGGCGCAAGGACTGCCTTCTCCTGCATTTCGAGGCGGTTGACTGGCAGTCGGAGGTGTGGGTCAACGGGCAGCCTGTCGGCGTCCATACGGGCGGATATACCCATTTTTATTATGACATCACTCCTTTCCTGACCGGTTCGGGGCCGCAGACCTTGCGGGTCAAGGTGCTGGATGCGACGGACAATGACGCGCAGCCGCGTGGCAAGCAGGTGTCGCATCCTTCCGGCATCTGGTACACGGCGGTCAGCGGCATCTGGCAGAGTGTCTGGCTGGAGCCGGTCTCGTCTTCTTACATTCGTTCCTATTCGGCTTACGGTACGCCTGACGGCACCGTCCGTCTGCAGGCGGAGGTGGCAAATGCGGATCCCGGGGACCAGGTGGTTTTCGAAATCGCCGGTGTCTCGGTCGCCGCGGTTCCGGGGGAGCCGGTGTCGCTGAAGGTGGCGGATCCGCGTGCGTGGAGTCCGGACGATCCGTATCTGTATGATGTGGCGGTGTGCCTGGAAAGGGGAGGGAAGACGCTTGATTCGGTCAAGGGTTATACGGCGCTGCGGTCGATTTCCGTGGTGGCGGATGCGGAGGGGCATAAGCGGCTGGCGCTGAACGGGAAGCCGTTGTTCCAGTTCGGTCCGCTGGACCAGGGCTGGTGGCCGGACGGGCTGTATACGGCTCCGACGGACGCTGCGCTTCGCTATGACATCGAGAAGACGAAGGACTTCGGCTACAACATGATCCGCAAGCATATCAAGGTGGAGCCGGAGCGTTGGTACTACTGGTGTGACAAACTGGGCATCCTGGTGTGGCAGGACATGCCTTCGATGACTGACAGCCGTCACAACAGCTGGCATAACTTTGACTATGACGGAACGGACTGGGAGATTCCTGCTTCGGGCAGGGAGACTTATTTCAAGGAGTGGGGCGAGATCATCACGCAACTGAAGAATCATCCATGCATCGTGGTCTGGGTGCCGTTCAACGAGGGCTGGGCGCAGTTCGATACGCCGGCTGCCGTGGCCTTCACCAAGGAGAAGGATCCGACGCGGCTTGTCAATCCGGCTTCGGGCGGCAATTTCGTGCGGGGTCTTCGGGACATCCTGGACGTGCATCATTATCCGAATCCGGAGATGCCGCTGTGGGATCCGGCACTGGTCAACGTGCTGGGCGAATATGGCGGCATCGGCTTCGCAGTGGAGGGCCATCTGTGGCAGCCTGACCGTAACTGGGGCTATGTGCAGTACAAGAGTGGGGAAGAGGTCCTTGCTGAGTACGAGCGGTTTGCTGACCAGCTCGTCGGTCTGGTGAAGCAGGGCTGCGCGGCTGCGGTCTATACGCAGACAACGGATGTGGAGATCGAGGTGAACGGGCTCATGACGTACGACCGGAAGGTCATCAAGATGGACGAGGCGGGTCTCCGCGCCGCCAACCGCAAGGTCATCGCTTCAATGGAATAAACGTCGCGGCGCGTTTGCGCCCTAGACCCCGTCATAAGACATGTACTTGATGTACGTGTTGATGACTGGAGTTACTTCCTTTAAGTAAGTCTTTACCTTCTGTTTCGAGCCAATGAGCTCATACAGATACTCTGACATATCTTCATAAAAGGCTTCCTTGCAAGCTTCTGCATCCTCCTTTCCTATGATATCATGATCGATATAGTAGGGTAGCATATACGTCTGGCAACTTGTAGCCATTGTCATAAATGCCAGTTTTTTGTGAAAGGGAAAATTTGAGATATGTGCCGGAAGAGCGTCACTGAAATACTGTGCGATTACCTGACGGATCGGGGAAGACTGTCGGAACATGAGATAGGGGTCATTCATGAGTTCGTTCAAAGGCATATCAACGGTTTCCTGCATGATTTCCTCCTTGTCCTCCTGGGAATCCAGGTAGGTGAAGTGGAAGCATAAGATTGACTTGGCATCATCTATTTCCTCTTCTTTTTTCAACGCCTTCACGAGTTCTGCGGCAAGATCCTCGTTGGTCGTACATACCTTATTGCCCATAAGCGTCAAAAGAGGCATGTCATTTTCATAAATGACATAGTCGTTTCCTTCCTTTCGATATTGAAACATTGCCTGCATGGTCTTTAGAATTGTATTATTAATTAGAAGAGGAAATAGGTAAAGTATGTGCTACACATTAATAACCAAATATAGCGATTATCTTCCAAAAGTGTTCATAAAAGTTTGCCGTGGCTCTTGCTACAGCTTCGCGGCGCTTGTTATGCCTGCGGCGGCAAGCCTCCGGCCCGGTACGCCCCTGCGGGGCTATCCCTCCCACTTCGCTGCGCTCGTGGGCCCCTCCCGTTCACGGAGCCACGGGCGGCTACGCCGTC
>JBGUXJ010000130.1:0-4053 GCA_045222055.1 Candidatus Cryptobacteroides sp.
ACCGACGATGCCGGCTGGCGGATCCAGATTGACCGTTATCCGCGGCTGACTTCGCTCGCCGCCTGGCGGGAGGGCGATACCTGGTCGCAATGGCAGGAAAAGGGCAACCATTATCTGGAAGAAGGTACGCCCGGCGCATACGGCGGCTACTTGACGAAAGACGAGTTGCGGGAAATCGTGGCCTATGCCGCAGAGCGGAAGATCGAAGTGATTCCGGAGATCGAGATGCCCGGTCACAGCGCCGAGGTGCTGCGGGCATATCCGGGCGTGGCTTGTCTGGGCCCGGACGGAAATCCGGTTTATACGTCGGATGTCTGCCCGGGTTCGGAGGAGACTTTCCGCCTGTTCCAGGCCGTACTGGACGAGGTGATGGAGATCTTCCCTTCGCGGCTGATCCATATCGGCGGCGACGAGGCCGGGAAGCAGTCCTGGCGGGACTGTCCGCGGTGCAAGGCGCGGATGGAAGCAGAGGGACTTTCCAGCGTGGAGCAGTTGCAGAGTTACCTGGTGCGGCGGATGGAAAAGTATCTGATTTCCAAGGGGCGCCGGCTGCTGGGCTGGGATGAGATCATGGAGGGCGGGCTGGCGCCGGAGGCAACCGTATTGTCGTGGCGGGGAACGGAGCAGGGCATGGAGGCGATTGCCATGGGCCATGACGTGATTTTCTCTCCGACCGGATATCTGTATCTGGACTATCCGCAGGATGATCCGTTGACCGAGCCGGAGGGTTTCGGTTCCTATCAGCCCTTGTCGCAGGTGTATTCCTTCAATCCCGAGGCGGGTCTTCCGGCTGGAGGAAGGGCGCATCTGCTGGGGCTGCAGGGCAACCTCTGGGCGGAGATGATTCCGACGGACGAGCATTACGAATATATGATGTATCCCCGTCTGGCCGCCGTCGCGGAAATTGGCTGGACGCCACAGGAAAGCCGTTCCTATGCGGATTTCCGGGAACGGGCGCTGGCTTTTTGCGAACTGCTTGAGGATCAGGGATATCATCCGTTCAACCTGGCCGGAGAGGTCGGGGAACGTCCGGAAAGCCAGCAGGAACTGGTGCATCTGGGCCGTGGCGCCCTGGTTACGTACCGGACACCTTTCCATGCCAAATATGCCGCGGCCGGAGACGGTGCTCTGACAGACGGGCGGCTTGGTCGCTGGGGCTTTGCCGGCGGAGACTGGCAGGGCTTCGAGAGTGACATGGACGTGATCCTGGATCTCGGGGAAGTCCGTCCGCTGCATTATGTCGGGGCGACGTTCCTGTCTTCCATCGGCGCCTGGATCGCGCTGCCCGAGCGGATGGAGATTGCGCTTTCTTCCGACGGGGTGCATTTCACGACCGCCGCGGTCATCCGCCGCCCGCTTCGGGAGGAGTCTTCCACCATGTATATCCCTTATGGGGCGGCCGTGACGGCCGATGCCCGCTATGTCCGGATCCGTGCCTTCCGCGCGGACGCTCCGCAGCATGACTGGCTTTTCACGGATGAAATCGTAGTCAACTGATATTTACATAACTGCCGCCATGACAGCTCATTCCTATACCGAAATCGGCAATCTGGCCGACCTCCCCGCGCCCGATGAGAGCGGCGTGGTGTCCCATTATGTTTTCCAATACATCGACTTCTTCCAAGCGCCGCAGTATGTCTCGGCGGGCCACCGGTTTTCCGACTGCTGCTTCCTGGGATGTACCATTCCGACGGACATGGAAGGCGCGATCGGACGGACCTGCCTGGTCTTTCCCCGGATGGGACGGATCTACAATGTGTTCCGCGGGAAACTGTACACGGGCGAGTCGTTGTACGAGGGATTCAATCCGGAGGACGAGGACAGTTTCGCCACATGCTTCGATTCGCGGGTCTATGCGGATTACATGGAGAAAGGGAAGGAATGCCACGATATCCGGGAGACGCTCGGCCGTTCCCTGCATGACCGGGCGATCGGGGATGCGATGCAGGATTTCCTGAGCCGGTATGACGAGCGGCAGATCGTGGCGGTCATGGGCGGCCATGCCCTGCTGCGCACGGACGAGGCGTACCGCCAGGTCGTCTATATCAGCAAGGTCCTGACCGAGAAAGGGAAGATCATGGCTTCCGGCGGCGGGCCGGGTGCCATGGAGGCCACCCATGTCGGTGCCTGGATGGCCGGCCGCAACATGGACGACGTGGAGGAAGCCCTTTCCATGTTGTCCGTCGCGCCTTCTTTCCGGGATTCCGGGTGGCTCTCCTCGGCCTTTGCCGTCCGGAGCAAATATCCCCAGACGAAGTACCGCAGTCTCGGGATTCCCACCTGGTTCTATGGCCATGAACCCGCGACACCTTTCGCCACCCACATCGCCAAGTACTTCCTGAACAGCGTCCGCGAAGACACCCTGCTGTCCATCGCCAAGGGCGGCATCATCTATTCGCCGGGCTCGGCCGGCACCCTCCAGGAAATTTTCCAGGACGCCGCCCAGAACCACTATGAGACCTTCGGTTTCGCCAGCCCCATGGTCTTCCTCGGCGTAGACTACTACACCCGCGAGATGCCCGTCTATCCCCTGCTGGAGGACCTCCTCGCCCGCGGCAAGTACCGCAGCCTGATCCTCTCCATCACCGACGACCCCGACGAGGCGATCCGGTCCATCCTCGATTTCACCGGCAGTCCCGCCTGAGCGATTCCGTCGATTGTGGACTTCACCGGCGGTCCCGCTTAACCGATTCCGTCGAATGTGGACTTCACCGGCGGTCCCGCCTGAACGACAGTTTCCCCGGCAGTTCCTGCTGTGCTCCCGAACAGTCCCGCCTGAGCGGCGGTTGCCCGAGCAGTCCTGCCTGAACGGCCGTTCCCCTGAGTTGCAGTCCTGCTAGAGCTGGCGATGTCTGCCAGACCAAGTGGCAGTTTCCCTGAGCAGAAAATGTAATTCGCTGATACTTAGTCTTTTACGAAAAGTCCAGTGCGCTAAAAAGTGCACTGGACTTTGCATAATCGTTTAAAACTCAGCGGTTTATGTTTTCTTCCAAACTTCCAAGGAGGATCCCCTGGATTTGTGAAGGCACGCGCCACGTTGTTGAAGAACGCGCCCTGTTCTAGAAGAAACGCACGATGTTCTAGAAGAACGCGCTACGTTTTAGATGAAACGTGCCTTGTTTTAGAAAAACGCGTCTCGTTGTTAGAGGAACGCGCCACCTTCTAGAAGAACCGCTCTACGTTGTTGAAGAAACGCACTATGTTCTAGAAGAAACGCGCCCCGTTTTTAAGGGACGCGCTACGTTCTGGAAGAGATACGCTACGTTTTTAGAAGAGATACGCGACGCCAACCTTGATGTAGGACTTGTTGCGCTTGGTCTCGCCGTCGCCGGTGTAGAGGTTGATCAGGCCGTAGTCATAGCCGACGGTGATCTGGAAGGCGTCCATGAGGTTCATGCCGATGCCGCCGCCGAGGAGGACGTTCGTCTTGCTGTAGTGGTTGTCCTCGTCGTAGTTGTCAAACTCTTGGTTATCGGTGTATTTTCCGACGCTTTCCTTGAGCGTGGTCTTGGAGGAAAGGCCGTACTGCAGGGTCGGACCGGCGAAAATGAAGGCGGTCATGTCCGGAGCGAGTTCGAATCCGTAGTTGAAGTTGACGGGGACGTTGATGTAATGCTCCTGGGTCTTGGAGTCAACCTTGCTGTCGATGTCGAAGAGAGACGCGCTGAAAATGTCGGATTTGGAGAACAAGCCGGAATAATAGATTCCAGGTGCGACGGCGAGTCCGCCGGCGAGGGGGATGTTGTAGGAGATACCGGCATAGAAGCCGCTGGAGTTTCCGCTTTCAGATTCTTTTCCACTTTTCCAAGTGTCCGTTGCATTCAGATAACCGGCGCCGACGGCGATCTGCGCGAAGGCGTTGGAGGCAGACAGCATCATGACGGCTGCCACGAGAATAATAATGATTTTTTTCATAATTCTCATTTTGTTTAAAAACCGTCCTTTTTCAAACAAAACCAATGCCAAAAGGAAAAAGCGGGTGTAAAAAACGACTTTTAGACAATATCGGTAAACCCTTTCGTCAAAAACGGCAGGATTTTTGTCTATTTTCCA
>JBGUXJ010000131.1:0-9857 GCA_045222055.1 Candidatus Cryptobacteroides sp.
ATCGGCTACGACTCCGACAAGGATATCATCAATATCTTCAAGCTTGCCGACGAGATTGAAGCCACCCCCGAGAACCTCCGTGCGCACATGGGCCGCACCATCGCCGCCAAGGTTCAGAAAATTACCAATGAAGACTTCGTGGATGAGGACACCGGAGAGGTGATCCCGATCGAGCGTGCCGAAATCCTTGTCGAGCGCGACGACATCATCAACGAGGAGACCATTGAGAAGATTGAAGACGCCGGCGTCAAGACCATCCTGATCAAGAAGGTCAAAGAGGCGGAGATCGCCCTTCCTTCCGAGATCCGCGAGGAAACGGTCCGCGACATCCGACAGCGCGTGCTGGCCGTCGCCGTCGAGGCCGCCGATCCCGAAACGGGTGAGGTCGTCAGCCTCCCGCAGGGCCATGTCCTGACCGATGAGGACCTCCTTCTGCTCAAGAAGGCCGGCATCAACGCCGTGACCATCCTCGCCGATGCGGACAACAACGAGTACGCGATCATCTTCAACACCCTCCAGAAAGATACGACCGATACCGAGAAAAAGGCCGTCGAGTACATCTACAAGCAGCTTCGCAACTCCGAACCGCCGGATGAGGCGACCGCCCGTGATGTCATCGACAAGCTCTTCTTCTCCGAAAAGAGATACGATCTCGGCACCGTCGGCCGTTTCCGCCTGAACAAGAAGCTCGGTCTCAGCATCGACCCGGCCACCCGGGTGCTGACCAACACCGACATCATCGAGATTATCAAATACCTGATCCAGCTGATCAACTCCAAGGCGACCGTCGACGATATCGACCACCTGAGCAACCGTCGCGTCCGTACCGTGGGCGAGCAGCTGGCCAACCAGTTCAGCGTGGGCCTGCTCCGCATGGCCCGTACGATCCGCGAACGGCTCAACGTCCGTGACAGCGAGCAGTTCAACCCGATCGACCTGATCAACTCCAAGACCCTCAGCTCGGTCATCAACTCCTTCTTCGGAACGAGCCAGCTGAGCCAGTTCATGGACCAGACCAACCCGCTGGCGGAAATCACGCACAAACGCCGTCTTTCCGCTCTCGGTCCGGGCGGTCTGTCCCGCGACAGGGCCGGTTTCGAGGTACGTGACGTCCACTACACCCATTACGGCCGTCTCTGCCCGATCGAGTCCCCGGAAGGTCCGAACATCGGTCTGATCTCCTCCCTGTGCGTCTACGCCAAGATCGACGGCCTGGGCTTCATCGAGACCCCGTACCGCAAGGTCAGCGGCGGCAAGGTGGACCTGTCCGCCGAAGGCTGGGCCTTCATGAGCGCCGAAGAAGAGGAGAACAAGCGCGTTTCCCTCGCCAACGTGAAGATGGACGACGACGGCAACATCCTGGATGACCGTATCCAGTGCCGCCTCGAGGCCGACTTCCCGGTGGTCACGAAGGAAGAAGTCGACTACATGGACGTGGCCCCGAACCAGATGGCTTCCGTGGCTGCTTCCCTGATTCCGTTCCTCGAGCATGACGACGCCCACCGTGCCCTCATGGGTGCGAACATGATGCGTCAGGCCGTTCCGCTCCTCAGCCCGGAAGCCCCGATCGTGGGTACCGGCCTGGAAGAGACGGTCTGCATGGATTCCCGTACGCAGGTCATTGCGGCCCGCCGTGGTGAAATCGTCTATGTCGACGCCAACGAAATCCATGTCAAGTACGACCGGACCAGCGACGAGAAGTTCGTCAGCTTCAGCCCGGACGTGACCGTGTACAAGCTCCCGATCTACCGCAGGACCAACCAGAGCACGACCGTGACCCTCAAGCCGATCGTCCGCAAGGGCGACATCGTCGAAGCGGGCCAGGTGCTGACCGAAGGCTATGCAACCCAGGCGGGCGAACTCGCCCTCGGCCGCAACCTGATGGTGGCGTTCATGCCTTGGAAGGGATACAACTACGAAGATGCCATCGTGCTGTCCGAGAAGATGGTGCGCTGGGATATCCTGACCTCCGTCCACGTGGACGAATACCTCACCGAGGTGCGTGAGACCAAGCGCGGCATGGAGGAACTGACCTCCGATATCCCGAACGTCAGCGAGGATGCCACCCGCAACCTCGACGAGAACGGTATCGTCCGCATCGGTGCCCACATCGAGCCGGGCGACATCATGATCGGCAAGATCACCCCGAAGGGTGAAAGCGATCCGTCTCCGGAAGAGAAACTCCTCCGTGCGATCTTCGGCGACAAGGCCGGCGACGTCAAGGATGCCTCCCTCAAGGCGAATCCGTCCCTGAGCGGCACCGTGATCAAGACCGCCCTGTATGCCAAGGTGGCCAAGGAGACCGGACGCCGGGGTGCGAGGTCCGAGCAGAAGGCCCGCATCGAGGCCCTCGAAGAGAGCTTCAACCGCAAGGCCGAGAAACTGTTCGCCACCTTCCTGGAGAAACTCACCACCCTCGTCGAGGGCAAGAAGAGCGCCGGTGTCAGCGACCTGTACGGCGTCGAGGTCATCCCGAAGGGCAAGGAGATCACGGTCGACATCCTCAAGAGCATCGACTACGAGAACATCAACTCCAACAAGTGGACTTCCGACAAGAACACCAACATCCTCGTCAAGGAGCTCATCAACAACTACTGCATCGCCTACAAGGAAGAGGCGGCACGCAGCAAGCGGGCGCTTGACAAGGTCAAGATCGGTGACGAACTGGGCAACGGCGTGATGCAGCTTGCCAAGGTCTACATCGCCAAGAAGCGCAAGATCACCGTCGGTGACAAGATGGCCGGCCGCCACGGCAACAAGGGTATCGTCGCCAAGATCGTCCGCGAAGAGGATATGCCGTTCCTCTCCGACGGTACGCCGGTCGACATCGTCCTGAACCCGTTGGGCGTGCCTTCCCGTATGAACCTGGGCCAGATCTATGAGACGGTCCTCGGTTGGGCGGGTTCCCGGCTCGGCCTGAAGTTCAGCACCCCGATTTTCGACGGTGCCAGCATCGACGAGATCTGCCGCTACACCGACGAGGCGGGTGTCCCGCGCTTCGGTAAGACGCAGCTCCGCGACGGCGGTACCGGCGACCTCTTCGACCAGCCTGCGACCGTCGGCGTGATCTACATGATCAAGCTCGGCCACATGGTCGACGACAAGATGCACGCCCGTTCCATCGGTCCTTACTCCCTCATCACCCAGCAGCCGCTCGGTGGTAAGGCGCAGTTCGGCGGACAGCGTTTCGGTGAAATGGAAGTCTGGGCCCTCGAGGCGTTCGGCGCAGCCAACGCCCTCCAGGAGATCCTGACCGTCAAGTCCGATGACGTTACCGGCCGTTCCAAGACCTACGAGGCCATCGTCAAGGGCGACCCGATGCCGAATCCCGGCATTCCGGAATCCCTCAACGTCCTCCTCCACGAACTCCGCGGACTCGGACTCAAGGTCACTTTGGATTAATCATGGTCAACTCATCTTTGAAATATGCCTACTTTCAACAATAAAGAGAACAAAGTCAAGAGCAATTTCCAGCGGATCAGCATTTCCCTGGCTTCTCCGGAGGACATCATCGCGAGGTCCTGCGGCGAGGTCCTGAAGCCCGAAACGGTCAACTACAGGACGTACAAGCCGGAGAAAGACGGTCTTTTCTGCGAGAAGATCTTCGGTCCTACCAAGGACTACGAGTGCTATTGCGGAAAATACAAGCGGATCCGCTACCGCGGTATCGTCTGCGACCGGTGCGGTGTCGAAGTGACCGAGAAGAAGGTGCGCAGGGAACGGATGGGTCATATCACCCTGACCGTCCCGGTGGCCCACATCTGGTACTTCAAGAGCGCTCCGAACAAGATTTCCGCCCTGCTCGGCATGCCGGCCAAGAAACTCGAGTCCGTCATCTATTATGAGAAGTATGTCGTGATCCGTCCGGGCCAGAGTGGTTGCGAGAAGCTCGACCTCCTTTCCGAGGACGAGTACCTCGACGTCATGGCCCGTATCCCGGAGAACCGCAACCTCTCCGATGACGACCCGGAGAAATTCATCGCCAAGATGGGTGCCGAGGGTATCTACGACCTTCTCAAGGAGATCGACGTCACCGCCCTGGCGAAGGAACTTCGCGAGGCGATGGCCCAGGAGACCTCCCAGCAGCGCAAGGCCGAGATGCTCAAGCGTCTGTCGATTGTCAAGTGGTTCGAAGAGTCCAAGGACATCAACCGTCCCGAGTGGATGATCATGAAGGTGATCCCGGTCATTCCGCCGGATCTCCGCCCGCTGGTCCCGCTCGACGGCGGCCGTTTCGCCACCTCCGACATCAACGACCTCTACCGCCGTGTCATCATCCGCAACAACCGTCTCAAGAGGCTCATCGAGATCCAGGCGCCGGAAGTCATCCTCCGCAACGAGAAGCGCATGCTTCAGGAAGCGGTCGACTCCCTCTTCGACAACTCGAAGAAGTCCAGCGCCGTCAAGAGCGAAAGCAACCGCGCCCTCAAGTCCCTGTCCGATTCGCTCAAGGGCAAGCAGGGCCGCTTCCGCCAGAACCTCCTCGGTAAGCGTGTCGACTACTCCGCCCGTTCGGTTATCGTCGTCGGTCCGGAACTCAACATGCACGAGTGCGGTCTGCCGAAGTACATGGCAGCAGAACTCTACAAGCCGTTCATCATCCGCAAGCTCATCGAGCGCGGCATCGTCAAGACCGTGAAGTCCGCCAAGAAGATCGTCGACCGCAAGGACGCCGTCATCTGGGACATCCTCGAGAACGTGATGAAGGGCCACCCGGTCCTGCTGAACCGTGCTCCTACCCTGCACCGCCTCGGTATCCAGGCTTTCCAGCCGCGGATGATCGAAGGCAAGGCCATCCAGCTGCACCCGCTCGCCTGTACCGCGTTCAACGCGGACTTCGACGGTGACCAGATGGCGGTCCACCTTCCGCTCGGCAATGCGGCCATCATGGAAGCCCAGCTCCTGATGCTCGGCAGCCAGAACATCCTCAACCCGGCGAACGGCAGCCCGATCACCGTTCCTTCCCAGGATATGGTCCTCGGTCTGTACTACATCACCAAGATCCGTCCGGGCGCCAAGGGTGAAGGCATGACTTTCTATGGCCCGGAAGAGGTGATCATCGCCCTCGACGAGAAGGCGATCGACCTCCACGCCAAGATCCGCGTCCGCATCCCGGTCGACAAGAACGATGCCTCCAAGGGCATGCAGATCATCGAGACCACCGCCGGCCGGATCATCGTCAACCAGTATGTCCCGGATGAGGTTCCGTTCGTCAACGAGGTGCTCGGCAAGAAAGCCCTCCGCAACATCATCACGAACGTCATCAAGCATACCGGCGTGACCCGTACCGCCAAGTTCCTGGACGATATCAAGAACCTCGGTTACGACCGGGCGTTCCGTGCCGGTATCTCCTTCAACCTCGGCGACGTGCTGATCCCGGCGGAGAAGACCGGACTCATCGACCAGGGCTACCGCCAGGTCGAGGAGATCAAGGGCAACTTCGCCATGGGTTTCATCACCAACAACGAACGCTACAACAAGGTCATCGACCTGTGGACGTCCATCGACAACAAACTGACCGACATCGTCAAGAACCAGATCTCCGCAGACCAGCAGGGCTTCAACCCGGTCTACATGATGCTGGATTCCGGCGCCCGTGGTTCCACGCAGCAGATCAAGCAGCTGTGCGGTATGCGAGGCCTGATGGCGAAGCCGCAGAAATCCGGTGCCGCCGGAGCGGAGATCATCGAGAACCCGATCGTGTCCAACCTGAAGGAAGGCATGACCGTGCTCGAGTACTTCATCTCCACTCACGGTGCCCGTAAGGGTCTGGCCGATACCGCCTTGAAGACGGCTGACGCCGGTTACCTGACCCGTCGTCTGGTCGACGTCTCCCACGACGTGATCATTACCGAGGAAGACTGCGGAACCCTCCGTGGCCTGATCGCCACCGCCATCAAGAACAAAGACGAAGTCGTCGAGTCCCTGGGCGAGCGCATCCTCGGCCGTACCTCCGTCCACGACATCTTCAACCCGCTTACCGGCGAGCTGATCATCCGGGCCGGCGAAGAGATCCGCGAGGATACCGCCGCCCTGATCGACACCCTGCCGATCGAGCAGGTCGAAATCCGTTCCGTCCTCACCTGCGAGTCCCGCAAGGGCGTCTGCGCCAAGTGCTACGGACGTAACCTCGCGACCAGCCGCATGGTCGAGAAGGGCGAAGTCGTCGGCGTCATCGCGGCTCAGTCCATCGGCGAGCCGGGTACCCAGTTGACCCTGCGTACCTTCCACGTCGGTGGTACCGCTTCCTCCGCTGCCGCGGACTCCTCCATCGAGTCCAAGTACAACGGAAAGCTCCAGTTCGAAGAACTCAGGACCATCCAGCGCGTGCAGGACGACGGTTCCGTACAGGAAGTGGTCGTCAGCCGCATGACGGAACTCCGCATCATCGACGAGAACACCGGCATCACCTTCTCCCAGTACGATGTGCCTTACGGCTCCATCCTGTACAAGAAGGACGGTGAATCCGTCGTCAAGGGAGACCTGATCTGCGAATGGGATCCGTACAACGCCACGACCATCGTCGAAACCGGCGGTATCGTCCGCTACGAGAACATGCTCGAGAAGGTCACCTACATCGCCGAGGTCAACGAACTGACCGGCGCCGCCAGTGACAAGCTCATCATCGAAAGCCGCGACAAGACCCGCAACCCGTCCATGCACATCCTCGACGAAAAGGGCAACATCCTGAGGACCTTCAACCTTCCGGTCGGGGCCCATGTCCTTCCGTCCGACGGCCAGGTGCTCAAGGCCGGCGACGTGGTCATCAAGATCCCGCGCGCCATCGGCAAGTCCAGCGATATCACCGGCGGTCTGCCGCGAGTCACCGAGCTCTTCGAGGCCCGTACTCCGTCCAGCCCGGCGATCATCTCCGAGATCAACGGTGAAGTCCTGATGGGCAAGGTCAAGCGAGGCAACCGCGAAATCGTCGTCCGCAACAAGAGCGGCGTCGAGAAGCACTACCTGGTCCCGATGACCAAGCAGATCCTCGTCCAGGAGAATGACTACGTCAAGGCAGGCACCCGCCTGTCCGACGGCGGCATCTCCCCTACCGACATTCTCAATGTCCTCGGACCGGTCAAGGCCCAGGAATACATTGTCAATGAGGTCCAGGCGGTTTACCGTCTGCAGGGCGTGAAGATCAACGACAAGCACTTCGAGATCATCGTCCGTCAGATGATGCGCAAGGTCCAGATCGGAAATCCGGGCGACACCGGATTCCTTCCGGAGGAACTGGTCGACAAGTGGAGATTCATGGACATGAACGACGCGATCTACGGCAAGTACTATGTCGTCAGCGCCGGCGGTTCCCAGAAGTACGAGGCCGGTGACATCATTTCCGTGCGCGACATGCGCAACGAGAACGCCTCCCTCGAACGTCAGGGACAGGAACTGATGGCTGTCCGCGAGGCCCGTCCGGCCACCGCGAGCCAGGTGCTGCAGGGTATCACCCGCGCAGCCCTCAAGACCGACAGCTTCATCTCCGCCGCCTCCTTCCAGGAGACGACCAAGGTCCTTTCCGAGGCTGCGATCCGCGCCCGTGTGGACAACCTCGAAGGCCTCAAGGAGAACGTCATCAGCGGTCACCTCATTCCGGCCGGTACCGGACTGAAGGAGTACCAGGACATCGTGGTCGGCAGCAAGGCCGATTACGAAGCCGAGATGAACGACCTGTAGTGGAAAAAATCATGAAAGCAGCAGGGCGGCCCTTCGGGGTCGCCCTGCTTGTTTATCGAGCATCTTGAGAATCAGCCTTCTTTCTTCCGGAGGAAGCACTCGATGGTGTTCTCCATCAGGCAGGCGATGGTCATCGGGCCGACGCCGCCCGGAACCGGCGTGATCACGGAGGCCTTCGGCTCCACCGCCTCGAAATCCACGTCGCCGCAGAGTTTGCCGGTCTCGGGATCCCGGTTGACACCCACGTCGATCACGACGGTGCCCGGCGTGACCATGTCCGCCGTCACGAATTTCGGCCGGCCGATCGCCACGACCAGGATCTCCGCCTCGCGCGTCACGGCACCGAGGTCCTTCGTGCGGGAATGGCAGATGGTCACGGTCGCATGACGGTCCAGCAGGAGCTTGGCCACCGGCAGGCCCACGATCTGGCTGCGTCCGATGACCACGGCACGCTTTCCCTTGATCTCCACGCCTGCCTCATCCAGCATCCGGATGATGCCCTTCGGCGTACAGGCGACCGTACACGGCTGTTTCATCCAGAGCGCCGCCACGTTGAGCGGATGGAACCCGTCCACGTCCTTCTCCTTGCGGATCGCATTGATGATCCGGGCCTCGTCAATGTGGTCCGGAAGCGGAAGTTGCACGAGGATCCCGTCCACGCCGCCGTCGTCGTTCAGTTTTTCAATGATGTCCAGCAGTTCCCGTTCCGTGATGGAGGCCGGCTTCAGGATCGTCGTGTTCCGGATGCCCACGGCCTCGCAGGCCTTGCCCTTGCCGCGCACATAGGACTGGCTGGCAGGATCTTCGCCCACAAGGATGACGACCAGATGGGGCACGCGTCCGTATTTTTCGGGGAAAGTGGCCACCTGGGCGGCCATGTCCGCTTTCATGCGGGTAGAGAGTTCTTTTCCGCTGATGATCATGTGTCAAAGGAATTGGGTGCACAAATATAGCCATTTTTTCGTATATTCGCAGGATCATAAACCACAGACCATGCGAGACTT
Source organism: Candidatus Cryptobacteroides sp. (assembly GCA_045222055.1). GTDB lineage: Bacteria > Bacteroidota > Bacteroidia > Bacteroidales > UBA932 > Cryptobacteroides. Next base: position 8,682 of record JBGUXJ010000131.1, read on the forward strand.
GTTCCTCACCAATACCCTGACTCACAAAAAAGAACTTTTCGTTCCCATCCATCCCGGCCATGCAGGCATGTACGTCTGCGGACCGACCGTCTACGGGGACGCCCACCTGGGCCATGCCCGCCCGGGCGTGACCTACGACGTTCTCCAGCGGCTGCTGCGCCACCTGGGCTACCAGGTCCGTTATGTCCGCAACATCACGGACGTAGGCCACTTGGAGCACGATGCGGACGAAGGAGAGGACAAGATCGCCAAGAAAGCCCGGCTGGAGCAGCTGGAGCCGATGGAAGTCGTCGAGACCTACACCTTCCGGTACCATGAGGCCATGCGCCTGCTGAACGTCGCTCCCCCGTCCATCGAGCCGCGGGCTTCCGGCCATGTCATCGAGCAGATCCAGACCGTCCAGAAGATCCTGGACGCCGGATACGCCTATGAAAGCAACGGATCGATCTACTTCGACGTCGAGAAATACAACCGGGACCATCACTACGGCATCCTGTCCGGACGGACCCTGGACGACACCCTCGAAGGGACGCGCGCCCTGGACGGACAGTCGGACAAGCGGGCGCCCTATGACTTCGCCCTCTGGAAGAAAGCCGAGCCGCAGCACATCATGAAGTGGCCGTCCCCGTGGAGCGAAGGATTCCCCGGCTGGCACCTGGAATGCTCCGTCATGGGAGAGAAATACCTTGGCAACGAGTTCGACATCCACGGCGGCGGCATGGACCTGATGTTCCCCCACCACGAATGCGAGATCGCCCAGAACGTCGCGTCCCGCGGCACCGGCGGCGTGCATTACTGGGTCCATAACAACATGATCACCATCGGCGGCCAGAAGATGGGCAAGTCGCTGGGCAACTTCATCACCCTGCCCCAGCTCTTCGCCGGCGACCATCCGAAACTGGATCAGGCCTACTCCCCGATGACCATCCGCTTCTTCATCCTGCAGGCCCACTACCGCGGCACGCTGGACTTCTCCAACGAAGCCCTCCAGGCGGCCGAAAAGGGGCTCAAACGCATCCTGCAGGCCTACAAGGACCTGGTCAAGCTCGCCGGAGCCAAGCCCATCTCCCTCGCCTACGGGGAATACATCGGCACCGTGGCGCCGGACAAGGCGCCGGAAGGCCTCTCCGACGAGATCGCAAAACTGTTCGAAGGGGTTTACCAGGCACTCTGTGA
>JBGUXJ010000132.1:0-6468 GCA_045222055.1 Candidatus Cryptobacteroides sp.
GAAGTAGCCAACATGGAGGACCTCGGCTATGGCGCGAAGGCTTTTACGCTCAGTCTGATCGAAACGGCCATCCAGGTGACCGGCGGCAGGCTTACGGCTGCGCAGACGGATGCGATCCTGCGCATCGGCCGGACGCTGCTGCACAATCCCGCCGTTCCGATGCCTGGCGTGTTGGAGACGCTTCGCAAGATCCGCGAAAGCGGTGCATACCGGATGGTCATGCTGACGAAAGGCGATCTGCTGGACCAGGAACACAAGGCCATGCGTTCCGGACTGTCGCCCTTGTTTGACAGGATCGTCGTCGTCTCGGACAAATCGGAGCAGGCCTACCGCCGGTTGCTGAAAGAACTGGATGTCGCACCGGAGTCTTTCCTGGCCGTCGGCAATTCCTTCAAATCGGATATCAAACCGGTCCTGGACCTGGGCGGATGGGGGATCCACATCCCGTTCCACATCACCTGGGAACTGGAGAAGACGGAGGAATTCGACCATGAACGGCTGTTCCGTGCAGCCACGTTTGAAGAAATCAGTACACTACTATAAATATGAAAAAACTTCTCCTTTCCCTTGCGGCCGCCGTGGCAGCCGTTGCCGGGCTCTCCGCCCAGAACAGTTATGTACATGAACAGTCTGACGGATATGAATGGCCGACGGATCCAGCCGTGCTGGCCAAACTGGACCAGTGGCAGGACCTGAAGTTCGGCGTCCTGATGCACTGGGGCCTGTACAGCGTCCCGGGCATCGTGGAATCCTGGAATATCTGCAACGAGGATTGGATCACCCGTCCCGAAGGTTCGACATACGAGGGATACAAACAGTGGTACTGGGGCCTGTCCAAGGAGTTCAACCCGGTGGATTTTAATCCGGAACAATGGGCATCCGTCTTCAAGGACGCCGGCATGAAGTACATGATCTTCACGACGAAGCATCATGACGGCTTCTGCATGTTCGATACGCAGTACACCGATTTCTCCATCGCCAACGGCCCGTTCGGCACCAATCCGCGCAAGGATGTCGCCAAATATGTTTTCGACGCCTTCCGGGCGCAGGATTTCATGATCGGCGCCTATTTCTCCAAGCCGGACTGGCACTGCCAGTGGTTCTGGAATCCGTATTACGCTACGCCCGCACGCGGCATCAACTACAAGGTCGACATGCACCCGGACTGGTGGAAGAACTATGTCACGTTCACCCAGAACCAGATGCGTGAACTTACCGGCGGCCGGTATGGAAAACTGGACATCTTCTGGCTGGACGGCGGTTGGATCTCCGGCGACCAGGTCGGCCTGGACGAGGTGCTGGCAGATGCCCGCAAGGTCAGTCCCGGCCTGATTTCCGTGGACCGGACCATCCAGGGCCCGAACGAGAATTACCAGACGCCGGAACAGCAGGTCCCCGACCGTCAGATCGCACATCCGTGGGAGTCCTGCATGACCCTCGGCACCGACTGGGGATGGACCCCGGATCCGCGGTACAAGACGGCCCGCCGGGTCATCGGAACGCTGGCGGAGATCACGGCGAAGGGCGGCAGCCTGGTATTGGGTGTCGGGCCGACCCCGTCCGGTATCATCGAGGACAAGGCCGTGGTGATCCTGCAGGAGATCGGAGAGTGGCTGCGCCGCAACGGCGAGGCGATCTACAATACCCGGATCACGGAGAAGTACAATGACGGGCAATGGTGGTTCAGCGCCGCCAAGGACGGCAAGACGCTCTATGCCGTCTATGCGCTGAAAGACGGCGAGACCCTTCCGGCCACCCTTTCCTGGGAAGGCGGCAACGTGCCGGCCGGCAAGGTCACGGTCCTGAACAACGGCAAGAAGGTCCGCCCGGCCATCAAAAACGGCAGGGTGACGATTACCCTGCCGAAAGGAATGAAAAATGAGCCTGTAGCGATCAGGATCAGTCTTTGATCGCTTTCTTCCAGGCTTCGAAGAGCGCGGCTTCCTTCTCGTGTTTCTGGCCGTCGGCCGCGATGACGCGCTGGACGAACTGAGTCAGGGTCGCCTGCACCAGCATCCTTTCCAGACCGTTGAATTCCGCGAGCAGGGAGTCCGTATCCGCATCGATTTCCTCGAGGGTGATGTTCCGCTGGAGCAGGCCTTCGAGGCTTTCTTTCACCTCGTCGACCGGACCGATGGCGGCCAGTTTGTCGATGAAGGACTCAATGAACTGTTTCTCAGCCACATCGTACTGACCGTCAGCTTTTGCGAAGAAGAGGCCGGTCTTTGCGGCGAGCATGATGACTTTGGAGATTGCTTCTGTTCCCATGGTGTTACTTCTTTAAAGATCCTGATGCCATTCCCAGTACGTTGATGACGCTTTTGGCGATGTCGCTGATGCCGCCGCCGGAGGCGCTGCCGCCACCGAGGACGCTGCCCAGTACGCTGCCGAGGTCGATGCCGCCGGTCTGCTTGGTCTGGGTCTGTTTCTGTCCGCCGAGGACGCTCCCGAGGACGTCTCCGATGTCGACGCCGGATTTCTTGGTCGTCTGTTTCTGCTGACCGCCGAGAACGCTTCCGAGGATGTCACCGATATCGACGCCGGACTTCTGCGGGGCAGTCTGTTTCTGCTGACCGCCGAGAACGCTTCCAAGGATGTCGCCGATGTCGACGCCGGACTTCTGCGGGGCGGTCTGTTTTTGCTGACCGCCGAGGACGCTTCCGAGGATGTCGCCGATGTCGACACCCTGGCTCTGTTTCCGGGCCACCTGACCGCCGACGGACTTGATGATTTCATCGAGGTCCAGGCCGCCGAGGTTCCCTTGCTTCACGCCACCGGAGGCGGCGGATTTGAGGATGCTTTCCAGTAAGCTTGCCATAATGTGTTTGTGTTTATGAGGTTTGTGGTGTTTTCCGGATCAGCAGGCAAAGGCCCGCATACGTCAGCGCCGCGTTCAAAAGCAGCAGCTCATAGCTGAACTTGTAACCGCCCAGCCATCTTTCGGAGTTGAGTTGCAGCAAAATACAGACCAAAGGGGAAAGAATGGCAACCAAAGGTACCCACTTGTCCCACAGGGGTTTCTTGTTGGAGATCCCGAAGGTGAAAAGTCCCAGGATCGGACCATATGTATAACTCGCCAGCTTGTAGACGGCGTCGATGGCGCTGGTATTGTTCAGTCGCGAGAAGACCAGGATGGTCAGGCCCATGCCGAGCGTCATGCCCAGGTGGACGCGCTTGCGTCTTTTCCGGACGGCGTCCTCGTCTTTCCCGGCCGTTCCCAGGATATCCACGGTGAAAGAGGTCGTCAGGGAGGTCAGGGCGGAGCCGCCGGCTCCGTAGGCGCTGGCAACCAGGCCGATGATGAAGAGGATGCCGACGATCATCGGGAGCCCTTCGTGTGTGGCAACGGCCGGGAACAGCCGGTCGCCGGTCTGGGGGATGCCGTTGGCGGCGGCATACCGGTAGAGCAGGATGCCGAGGCAGAGGAACAGGAAGATGACGACATTCTGCAGCAAAGTACTGACGACCAAGTTCTTCTGGCTGTCTTTCGGGTTCTTGCAACAGAGGGTATGCTGCATCATGTCCTGGTCGAGTCCGGTCATGGCGACGACGGTGAAAAGGCCTCCCAGCATCTGTTTCCAGAAATATTGCGGATGGTTGACATCGTCGAAGTAGAAGATGCGGGACATGTCGCTGTCACGGATGCTTCCCACCAGGCCTGCGAAATCCAGGCCCAGGTCCCGGGCGATGAACACGATCGTCAGGACTACGGCCGTGATCATGCAGGCGGTCCGAAGGACATCCGTCCAGACCAGGGCATTCACGCCCCCGCGGTAGGTGTAGGCCAGGACGATCAGCATCGAGACGGCCACGTTAAGCGCGAAGGGGAGTCCGAGCGGGCCGAACACCAGCAACTGCAGGGTCAGGCAGACCAGATAGAGCCGGACCGAAGCGCCGAGCATCTTGGAAAGGAAGAAGAACCAGGCGCCGGTCTTGTAGGTGGTCAGGCCGAACCGCTGCTCGAGGTATTGGTAGATGGAATAGACATTCAGCCGGAAATACAGGGGGATCAGCACGAAGGCGATGACCAGGTAGCCCAGGAAAAAGCCGATGCACATCTGCAGGTAGCCCATCCCGCTGACTCCGACCATGCCGGGAACGGAGACGAAGGTCACGCCCGACATGCAGGACCCGATCATCGCAAACGCGATGACCCACCAGCTGGTTTTCCGTTTACCCCGGAAGAACGCGCTGTTGCTGCCGCCCCGTGCCGCCAGGCGCGAGACGACCAGCATCGCCGCGAAATAGGCGAGAATCGTCAGAATGATGGCTGTCGGGGACATCCTTCCGCGGGATCAATACAGGAACTTGAACTCGTCCAGGTAGAATACGGTACCCTCACCGCCGGTGAAGTAATCGCCCAGGGCGCTGGAGGAAATGACGACCGTCACGTATTTCGGTGTCCTGTCGTTGCGGTACTTGATTTCGAGGCGGAAGGGTTCGTACTTGTCCATCTCCTTGTCGAAGATGAGTTTGCCGTAGCCGATGATATGTTCGTCATTCTCCGGGTCGACGAGCGATTCGGGCGGGCTGACGCGGAACGGCTCCGGCCAGTCGGTGAGGTACACGGCGATCGAACCGTTGTCCAGTTTCCCCTTCATGTCATTGTAGGGGCTTTGGGTAATGTCGATCTTCTTCGGCTGGTAGCATGCATATCCGTCCAGTACCTTCGGCCGCTGCATGAACGGGATGCCCCACAGAAGTTCCGCGCTCATCGTCCAGATATTGATCTTGTCCATTTTGCCGTTGAACAGGCTGCCGGCGGCCAGTTTCCCGAGGATCGAACGGGTCTGGAGTTTCAATGCGGTCTTGCCTTCGCCTTCCACGGCCAGGAAACTCTTCTCAGGACCGACGGTGGGAAGGCCCAGCTTGGCCGTGGTCTTGTTCGCCGAGCCCCAGGTCGCTTTCTCATCCGCCGTCGCCCCTGCTCCGTAGCAGACGTCGTAACCGTCCTCCTTGCTCCACAGGTCGAACCCCATGTTGTAAAGTTGGGGACCGTCCTTGTAGGTGGGCCCGTCGGGCGTCGGGTCGTCCGGTTTCGGGGCAACATATACCTCGGCGCTCAAGGTCCAGGTATACTCGTCGAAGGTGGTCAGGGTCAGTGTCTTCGGCTCGCTCAGGTCGATGACATCGCCGGCAGAGAAAGACGGGCTGGACACCGCTGTTTCCGTAACGGTGAACACGGAAACGGACAGCGAAGTCATATCCGTTCCTTCCGGTACGAAGACCGTGGCTTTCCGGGAGGACTTGCTGATCTGGGAGGATACCTGTCCTTCCACTTCGAACGCGGTGATTTCGGCCACGACTTCCTCGTGGACCAGGTCATTCCATTTCTGGTTGCAGGATACGACGGCCAGGATGGCGGCCAGGAGTGCGATTCTCTTCATAGGGCGTTAGAAATGGAGGACGATGCCGGCGTTCAGGCCGGTCAGCCCGGGTTTGAAACTGACGAAAGTACGGTCCAGTTTGCTATCATGGGCCTGCCCTTTGATCTGCTTGTCCCACTGAAGTCCTCCTTCCAGCAGCGGAAGCGATACTTCAAATGAAATCGCGTTGGTCACGAAGACGCTGATGCCCGGATAGAGACCGAGACGGGCGGAAAACAGGTCGGAATAGGTTCCTTCCTTGCCCCGCTCGGTATCCTCGTATTGTTTGCTGTATCCGACGCTGCCCGTCAGCCGGCCCTCGCAGAACAGCGCGAGGATCTTGCTGTCGAACAGGGGCAGGTATCCGCGCATGGCAAGGGCGCCGGACCAGGTCTCCCTGCGGGTGTGCTGGTTGGAGAGGTCGAGAAGGCTCATCACTTCCAGGTGGTCGATGTCCACTTCCGTGGCGGAATAAATGAACCGGACACCCAGGGAAAGGTTGTCCTGGAAGAACCAGGATGCGCCGGCGTTCACCCGGAACAGGGAGACTTTCCCGCTGGTTTCGTTCACCAGTCCGACCAGGTCGATCCCGTGTTCGGCATCCTCGCCGCTTGCGTTCCAGCGGTTGTATCCGACAGTAAGATGGGTGGAAAAGGTCCCCTTGGGGATATAGACAGTTTTCAGGTTGCCCAGTCCGCGGTCGAATGACGCCCATGCGGGGGTCGTCAGCAAAAGGACCAGGGCCGTAAAAAAGATTTTCCTCATGTATTCAATTCCGTAATTTAAGATACAAAGATAAAAAAACTGGAAAAATCCGGCAAGGGCTGATGAGGTCAAGTGGAAAAAAATGTATCTTTGAAAAACAACGTTTTTGCTCATGGAATCGATGGCTACTGCCTCACGGAAACGGGAAGAATGGATTGACTGGCTGCGGGTTGTGGCCTGTTTCATGGTCATGGTCGTGCACAGCACCGAACCTTTCTATCTGGGAGGGGACGGTTCGCTGGTGCTGACTAGCGCAGATGCTTTCTGGTCGGCATTCCTGGACTCTTTCGTCCGGGCCTGCGTGCCGCTTTTCCTGGTGGCATCCAGTTACCTGCAG
>JBGUXJ010000133.1:0-14717 GCA_045222055.1 Candidatus Cryptobacteroides sp.
AAAAACTTCTCGGGGGTCTGCCAAGCGGCAGGGGCCGACAAGCCCCTGAGAGCGTTCTTCATTTGGATTACAAACATAGTTACTTTATATGATTTGGTGGTTCATCTTTCTCGCAGTAATCCTGATTCTCGTTGGGATAGCTTATCTTCGGGGCAAATGTGATGGGTTCATAGCAGGCTACAACACCTCTTCCCCGGAGAAGCAGAAGGAGTATGATATCAAACGCCTTCGGCTCATCGTGGCCTGTTTCCATTTTGCGTTGGCAGCCCTATTCTTCCTCTACCTGATGAAGGATTCCGATTTGGCGGTGACTATCCACCTTTCCTGTGTCGCGGTACTATCCATCGCCGCGGTTCTCCTTGCTAATACGTGGGCGAAGAAAAGAGGGAAGTAAATTCTAATTTTTCAGCATCTATGAAACAGCCAAATGTCATGCTTCTTCCCCTGCAACCCGAAGACCGGGAGCAGTTCATCCTGGACAACCAATGGGCGTTCAAGTACGGAGCGCAGCAGGAGTTCGGGATGCGGGACGAGCGTTGTGAGGAAGGAGAAGAGGTCATCTCCCGCAAGACCATCGAGGGTTCCATCGACGGAGAGAATGCCGAGGCCTACCGGATCGTACTCGACGGAAAGAAGGTCGGCGGCGTGGTCCTCCGCATAGACAAAGATGCGGCCAAAGGTGAGTTGGAATTGCTGTTCGTGCTGCCGGAGGTCCACAGCAAGGGCATCGGTCAGGCCACCTGGAAAGCGGTGGAAGCGATGCACCCGGAGATCAAGGTCTGGGAAACCATCACCCCCTACTTCGAGAAGCGGAACATCCACTTCTATGTGAACCGCTGCGGCTTCCATATCGTCGAATTCTGGAACAAGTACCGGCACGGTCCTGCCGTTCCTGAGGAGATGGAAGAAAACTGGAGCGAAGATGACGAAATGTTCGTGTTCAGGAAAGAAATCCCAGATTAAGGTCACACGAAATTGTCCACACGACCTCCGATTTTTACAAGAAAATCGTAATTTCGCCTCTTGTAATCCTAAACACAGTCAGTTACGACTATGAAAAGCAAAGAGTATTTGGCGTCCTGGGAGGCATATCTGCAAATGTAATGGATACAGACCGGTACCTCGGCCATTGCATCCGCGCCGTCACGGAATAAACGCCCTTTTGACCATACATATCTTTTCAAGACTTACAAAAACACCTCAACCATGAAGATTATGAAATCCCTCCTGGCCTTGGCGCTGGGACTTTTCTGCACCGCCGCCTTCGCCCAGACTTCCCTTCAGGAAGCCGTTGCCGCCGGAAACAAGGTATTTGTCCAACTCGTCGTTGACGAGGAGCACCCCATCGCCGATGACGAATTCGAAGACGTCATAGGAAGACTGGCGGAAGGAGGCGGCTGGGAAAGCGTCGCCGAGGCCTCCGAAGCCGATTTCATCCTCAACGTCGTGGCAAAGAAGAAGGTCGTCTTCAACAGCCCGCGCACCTGGCTCACCCCCACCGTCCTCGACAAGGAAGGCAACGTGCTCTGGAAAGGCGACACCTACAAGGCAGACGCAACCATGTTCAACGGCTACAAGAGCACGAACGCCTGTATCAAGAACGTGATTGAGAAAGGTTTCCAGAAGAACCTCTTCAAGAAGGCCGGACGATAGGCCCGAACGATGAAAAACACATACAGTCCCCCTGAAACCGAGGTGTTGTTCCTGTCCCCGGAAGTCGGCACGGACAATGCCGCCTACATTCCGGTCACGAACACGCTCAAAACTTTGGGCAAACTCTTCATCGCAGCCGGCTACGAGAATCCTTTCGCAGTGATCTTCTATGACGAGGACCTGTACTACGGCATCCAGACCAGCACCGAGGTCGACAAGCGACACGCCTGGAGCATCCTCCTGGACGACGAGATCGATCCCGATCCCGACGAAGAGGAATCCGACAAGGAAGAGCCCATCACCTTCACCCGCTTCACCAAAGGCCAGGGCCTCCACGTCTTCCCCTTCCTGGCGTTCTGACCGGACCTGTCCGAAAGACTTAAAAATACTGAATATCAAATAAATTGAGCACCGGGGAAAATTACTTCCCCGGTGCTTCGCTACTTCATCTCCCGATGAACCTCTCTCTCTTCCCGCCCGTTACAGTCCGCCTCGTAGGATTCGACAAGCAAATCGATCACTTCACCTACGGGAATGCCGACCTCATCAGCCCAAGAATAAAGTTTTGTGGACGTCACGTACCTAACGCTGCATTTCAGTTCACAATGCGTGGTAGTTTTCATAATAATATAGTTTTATGGTCTTGGTGGTTTTTGCAAAGGTAAGAAACTTTTTTGAATTTCGTATGTTTTATGATACTTTATATTAAAAAGATTATCTCCGTATCCAGTACCAGATACAACCTCTCTCCTCCATCGCCTTTTCCTCTCTCAATAATGACTAATTCAAGATTAATCCTAACTTTGTATTACACTTTCTAATTGCGGAAAAGAAAATGATCGTCTACAACGCCGATAAACGCCAGTTCGTCCAGGATGTCAAATCCAATGTCATCGCGACGAAGATTCTTGATCTCATCCGGGAGAGAGGGCTGAATGCAGGACAGGAGCGTGAATTTGCATCCTGGCACAATTCCATGAAATTCATGCGCGACATCGTCGATGATTCTGAGATCGAAGACGATGTCCAGATTGCCATCGAATACAATATTCCCCAGACGTCGAAGCGCGTGGATTTCATCATTCTGGGAACGGATGCAAACGGCAAGGAAAACATCGTCATCGTAGAACTGAAGCAGTGGACCAAGGCGGAGAAGGTTGACGACGACATGCATTTCTCTGTCCGCACGTATGTGGCCAACGACAACCGGATTGTCTGCCATCCCTCCTATCAGGCATATTCTTATTCGCGTTTTCTGGTCAACTATTCCCAGACCATCTGCGACAGGGGCATCCACCTGATTCCCTGCGCCTACCTGCACAATTATCTGCCGGCCTTCAAATCCGCCCTATCCTCCGAAATCTATAAGGAGTGGTATACTTCTGCGCCTTTCTTCATCATGAATGAAGTGCAGCAGTTCTCCGATTTCGTAAAGAAATTCGTTACCAAGAAATCCTCCCACGGAGATTTGTTGTACCTGATTGAGAAAGGAAGGATCCGGCCGACCAAATCTCTGCAGGACGCCCTCTCCAGCATGGTCCGGGGTACGCCCGTTTTCGATTTGCTGGATGAACAGGCGGTGTGCTTTGACATGTGTATCCGCACCATGTTGCAATGTCTGAAAGATCAGAAGAAACGCACTATCGTGATTCAGGGCGGTCCCGGCACGGGGAAATCGGTTCTTGCAGTAAACCTGCTCATGCATTTTATCACCTGCGCCTGCAACGCGGCTTATGTCACGAAAAACAGTGCTCCTCGAGAGGCCTTCCTGTCCCTTCTTTCCGGAAACAGGGCGGATAACCTCGCCGATATCATTCAGCTGTTCCGTTCGCCTTTCAGACTCTCACAAGTTCCAGCCAATTCCTACGACTGCCTGATCGTCGATGAAGCCCATCGGTTGGTAAAGAAAATGTATGGCGATTGGAACGGAGAAAACCAGGTGAAAGAATGCATCAACGCATCCCTCCTGACCGTCTTTTTGCTGGACGAGGACCAGGCCGTCACGACAAAAGACATCGGCAGTGTCCAGGAAATCAAAAAATGGTGCAAAGAGTTGGGATCCGCCCTTATCATGCGGGAAGAAACCAAACTGTATTCCCAGTTCCGGTGCAATGGGAGCGATGCATACATTCAATTCATTGACAATCTGTTGCAAAGGAAGGAAGAGACCGTCGCCGTTTCCCTGCAGGATCTCAATTACGACTTTCGTGTGTTCGACGATCCCTCGGAAATGCGCGAGGCCTTGCGGGAAAAGAATGCCATCAACAACAAGGCGCGTTTGGTGGCCGGCTATTGCTATGACTGGAATGTAAAGTTCCACCGTGGAGATGTGGACATCGATCTTCCGGGAGGATTCCAGGCAAAATGGAATCTTGCCAACGACAAGATCTGGGCAATCAATCCCCGTTCTTTCGACGAGGTCGGCTGCATCCATACGGCCCAGGGGCTCGAATTCGACTATGTGGGTGTCCTGATCGGAAAAGATCTCACATACGACAAGACAACCGGCCGCGTCGTCGTAAACAAACTTGCCATCTCCAAAGATGATAAATCCTCGGGAATCCGAGGCGCCGGCGACGATGATGCACGCCGCCTGATCCTCAACACTTACAAGACGCTCCTCACCCGTGGTCAGAAAGGTTGCTACGTCTACTGCGAGGACCCGGCTTTGCGTGAGTATTTCAAAAAGATGATTTCATGACCACCCTCACTTACACCGGCACGAACTACGACGAAGTCAAGCGGCTTTGCGGGGACAAGGTCCTGGCGCCGTACTTCTGCATGGGTTTCTCCATGCTGTCGCTCGACACGGGCGAGGGCTTCGTGACCGTCAACGAAGGGGACACCATCGTCCGGGAGGATGACGGTACCCTGCGGATCGAGGCGCAACGGTAGGAGAAATTCCTTATCTTTGTAACAAAGCCCCCTGACTATGAAAAAAGCACTCTCCTATCTTATCCTGCTCGTTGGAACTGTCTTTTGCCTTTTGTCCTGCGAAGCAGACGGCGGCGGTAGTTCCTACCTCGATGGGTACTATGTCCTTCAGTCGGAAGAGATTCACCTTAAAATGAATCAGACCCAAAATCAAAAGGACTATATACAATATGCCATCTCCATCGATATCCCTTCTAAGACATACACGATGGAAATCGACGGCTATGAGCCTTTTACGGCGACATTACCCGAGAAAGAATGGACTTCGTTCATGAGAGAGACGGTGCAATCAGGATTAGGCGCTCCCGTCGGCGTGGAGTTCCACAAAGATGGATCCGCCCTGGTGGACGAACCGGAAAAATGGTATGAAGAAGTGGAGTACTGGGACTTCTGGTTTGACCAGGAAGACCTGGACAACTTCAGGGCTCCGATCAAGTATTCCGTCAGCAACGATGTCGTGACTTTTACCTTCTTACATGTCACGTTACCGTTTTTCAAGATCATCTCCAACTCAGGAAACACCCTCAAGGTGGAACTGACCAAGCAGGCGCTGAAAGAGTCGAGCGACATCTTATCGGAAAATCTCGGAGATGGCTTCAAAGTAATCGTCGAATCCACCACTGCCGTTTATAAAAAGTAACAAAGCCCCCTAACTATGAAAAAAATCCTTTCCATCCTTCTTCTTTTCTCCGCAGTTCTCTGCCTTTTGTCCTGCGAAAAGGACGGCGGCGATTCCTACCTTGAAGGACGATATGTCCTGCAGTCTGCGGAATACAGTCTGACATTCAACAGCACCCAAGGTGTGTATGACAAGGATCTTATCCACATGGATTACCTCCTGGATGTCCCCAACAAGGTTTACAAGCCAAAGGAAGGCGGAGGTATTCTTCCAGAGACATTTTCCGACAAAGAGTGGAAACGGATTATGATAAAATTCGCGGAAGATTTTGCCCCTGTCGGATTTGAATTCGAAAGGAACGGGAAAGTCTATGTCGCCCTTCCGGAAGAATGGTATGCCGACGTCGAGTATTGGGACTGGTGGTTCGACGCGGACGATCTGGACGACATCGCCGTCCCGATCGGTTATTCCGTCAAGAACGATATCATCACTTTTTCCGCCCTCGGAGAAAAGAGCCCCTTTTTCAAAATCCTCTCCAACACGGGGAATAAACTCGTCGTGGAGTTGACGAAACAGGCGCGGGAAGAAACCGGAGAATACCTGTCAGAAGATATGGGTACAGGATTCAAGGTCACCGTTGAATCCTGCACCCTAGTCTATAAGAAGCAGTAGTTTCTTTCGTTCTTTACGCCTGCACCCGGCGGCCTTTGAGCCAGTGCTCCTTGAGCCACTCGCGGACCGGCAGGTCGTAGGCCTTCAGCAGACCCCAGGCGATCAGGATCGCCATCGTCATGATGCCCGCGCCCACGGCGACGTGCTGCCAGAGCGGGGCGTTCCCGTGCTGCGCCACCCAGTCCATCTGCATGTAAATCAGCGGATAATGCGTGATGTAAATGGGATAGGAGATATCTCCGAGCCATTTGCACACGGCGGTGCTCTTGGCATCGGTGGTCTTCGATCCGGCGCCAGTCAGGACGATCAGCGGGAACAGGAAAAGGATGCAGATTGCCTGATAGAGGCCGTCCGCCACGCCCATCTTGCCGCCGATGTTCGGCATCGCCAGCAACAGCGCGATGGCAAGGCCGCACCACCAGAAGCCGCCCCGCAGGTGGATCGGGGATCCGCTGGGGTTGTCAGCGGTGCGACGGCCGGGCAGGATCCGGGAGATCAGCAGGCCGCAGAGGAACGGATAGAGCAGCCGCGTGAAGCCGATATAGATCTGGTCCGGGGACAGGCTCCAGCCGCCGATGACGGTGTAATGCGGCTTGTCGAACAGGCCGAAGACATTCCAGCCCAGCGTGACGTCCAGTGTGAAGAAGGCGCAGACAAGCGCCAGGACGGCAAGCCCGATCTTGGGCAGGTGCCTGAAAATGAAGACGTAGAGAATATTGCCGATGTATTCCAGCGTGAGCGTCCAGACCGGGCCGTTGAAGGAGTTCATCTCCGACCAGCCGCGGATGTCGAGACTGTTGGGGCACGGGAGGATCAGCAGCCCCATCACGAAGCAAAGGAGGAATTTCCACGGCTCGACCTGCTGCGTCATCGGGAAGGCGTTCCCGGAGAAGAAGAACAGGGCCGCTCCGATCACGGTGCCGGCGATCACCATCGGGTGCAGGCGCGTCAGACGGCGCTTGAAGAAGCCCCACGTGGTCATCTTGTCCCAGCGGTCGTCATAGGCATAGCCGACCACGAAGCCGCTCAGGACGAAGAAGAAATCAACGGCCAGATAGCCATGGTTGACGATCTGGTATGCAGGACCTTTGCTGTAGGTCTCGAAAATGTGGAACAGCACGACCATCAGGGCCGCCACGCCGCGAAGCCCGTCCAGGATCTCGTAACGGGGCTTGGATTCCAGGTAGATATTCTCTTTTGCCATGATACAAAGATAACGGCTTCCGTCCACATTCACAACAGAAAAGCAGGATCCGAATTCTCGAATCCTGCTCAGTAGTAAAAAGTTATTTCAAACTATTTCTGCCGGTGGAAGGTATAGGTGGCCGTCGCCTTGTTGGTTACGACCTTGTCGCCCAGATCGAGGCCGAAATCACTGTACGGCTGCCGGAGGACCAGTTTCTCCAGCGTGAGTTCCACGATATCGAAGGTGCCCGCCATGACCAGGATCTGCCCGTCGTCGCTGACTTCCATCATGCGGGCCAGTTTGATTGTCTTCTTGTCGTTATCGACCGTGTACTTGGACTGGCTGGTTTCCCAACCCATCTGCGCATAGACGACCAGCGGGTCTTCTTCGAATCTCAGGGTAGTCTTCTGGATGTAGGGAATGATGACAGGGACGTTTCCGCCTTCTCCATCGACGGTGCCGGCAGCGTCGAAACGATAGTTATCCATGACCCAGGTTCCGTACAGCAAGCCGGACTCGTCGCCGGTCTGCTCATCCAGGTGACCTGTACAAGAGGTGGCCAAAACGGCCATGCAAACCACCGCAGCGGCCAAAAGGAACTTTTTCATGACAATCATTTTTAATCTCTGCTTACCTAAAGGGCAAATACCGTTCCAAACTGACATTGTCACGGCGTCAGTTTCTGGTAATAGGGCCGCAGCGGGTCGTCGACCGTGACACTGGCGCTCACCACGGGACAGACGGCGAAGTAGCCGAGGGCATGGTCGCCGCGGATGTTGGTCGGGCAGTTGGCGGGCTGGGGCGAGAAGAGCGGAATGGAAGAGAAGGTCCCGGTGAGGGTCACGGACACGAGATAGTCGAAGTAGTCCCGCGCCAGCGTGTAGGCCTCAAGAGTGATGACATCGTCTTTCTCGATGTATTTGCAGCAGTCGCCGTAGTGCTGCTGCAGTTCATGGATCTGGAGCAGCGACGCGATCGGGAATCCGCTGATCTCGTTGCCGTTGAAATACTTGTCATCCGTCACGACCGATAGGTCGAAGGGATAGTACTTCCCGTTGACGGCCACGGTCACATAGTAATAACTCGCCTGCGGCTTGTCGCCGCCCCAGATGGCGACGGTCCAGAGACTGTCGGCTCCCATGGTCTTGTTGCCGCCCCAGGCATAGTCTATGTCGTCGAGCCGGAAGCCCGCCTCCGGCATGGAGGCATCGGCCTCATAGACCTCATCGCCGTCCTCGATCCGCAGGTGGTAACTCTTCCCCGCTTCGGTGCAGTAGCCCTCCGGCGCCTCGTAGACACCCGGGTCCTTTTCGCCGAACCGTACGGTCTCGGTCCCGTCACCGACCGTCACGACGGCGCCGCGCACCGCGGCGGCGGCATGCGCTTCCGCATCGCCGAAATAGGGCACCGTCCGCGACAGGACGACCTGCTGCGGCCGGTCAGGCCGGTCTGTCAGCGTAGCGTCCACCGCCAGGTATTCGGTGTATTCTCCGTCGGACCGCAAGTCGGTCTTTTCCGTACAGGCGGCCAGCAGTGCGAGGGCCGCGGTCAACAGGGCTAAACGTCTCATGGTCAGAACTGGATATTATAGGAGATGGACGGGATGATGGTGAAGAGGTAGATCTTGAGGGCCTGGGCCTCGTCCTCCTTGCGGTTGTAGTTGAACGCGATGCTCCAGGCGTTGTGGCGGGAGTAGGCGTTGTAGAGGGAAAGGTTCCATTCGCCGCTGAAGCGTTTCTCCTGCACGCGGCCTTTGGTCCGCCAGGTCAGCGAGAGGTCCGCCCGGTGATAATGGGGCAGGGTGTCTTCGTTGCGGGCGGAGTAGATCGGGACCCAGGTGCCTTTGTAGGAGAAGCGGCCTACCGGGTAGGTCGTCGGGGCGCCGCTGTAGAAGACCCATTCCGCGGAGGCGGAGAGGCGTTTCGAGAAGTCGTAGGTCAGCACGAAATTGACGGCGTGCTCGTGGTTGAGGGGTGAGCGGTACTTTTTCCCGCCGTTCAGGCCGGGGATGTCATACCAGGCCTTGGACCAGGTGTAGGAAAGCCAGCCGTTCCATTTGGCGAAGTCATATTTGAGCATGAGTTCGGCGCCGTAGGACCAGCCCTTCCCGGTGCGGAGGAGTCCTTCGCGGTTTTCGTCGTCGATGACGATGCCGGCGTTCTCGACGAAGTCGATGGCGTTGTGGCTCTTCTTGTAGAATCCTTCCAGGGAGAGTTCGAGGGCCTGGTCGGCAAAGAGGGAGTTGACGCCGAAGGAGAACTGGTCGGCGATCTGGGGCTTGGTGTTGGGCGAGGCGGTGAACCAGGTGTCGACGGGGCTGCCGGTGATGCTGACGCGGGCCTGCTGGATGAACTGGCTGGTGCGGGAATAGGCGGCCTTGAGGGAGAGGTCTTCGGTCAGCGCGAGGGAGGCCGAGAAGCGGGGTTCAAGGGCGTAGTAGGTCTGGATGACCTCGCCTTTCGGAACATCGACGGTCTCCGTAAGTTCATGGGTGTCAGGGTCGAAGTATTTCTGGGTGGTGCCTCCGAGGGTGGAGAAAGTGGCGAAGCGGAGGCCGTAGCGGAGGGTAAGGGATGCGATCTTCTGCTCGTTCTGGAGGTAGACGGAGGGCTGGACGGCGAAGGATTCGGGCATCTTGACGTTGTTGACGATGGTGGTGCCGCCGGTGGGGGTGCATTCGCCGGGAGCGATGGAGAAGTATGCGAGGCCGAGTCCGGCGCGGAGGGTGTTGCGGGGGTTGAGGTACCAGGTCCATCCGGCGCGCAGGCCGGTCTCGCGGATGCCTTGGACATAGTCGAACTGCGCTTCGCTGATATCGCCGCCGAGGGTATTCTTGTAAATGGAGTTGTAGAGCGTGATGTCGGAGGTCAGCGCGGGTCCGTAGACATGGTTCCACCGCAGGGACTGGGTGTTGTTGCGGAAGCCGAATTTCATCCGGCCCATGTCGAATTCTTCCATGCTGAGCCCGAAGACGTCGCGACCGCTGAAGGCGGACAGGTAGACGCGGTCTTTCTCCCCTGCGATCCAACTGAGTTTGGCATTGAGGTCGTAGAAGAACATCTGGGTCTTGTCGGGAAGGTTGTTTCCGAGCAGGGGGAAGAAAAGGTCGAGATAGGTGCGCCGTGCCGTCGCCATGAAGGAGAGTTTCTCGGGCACGACGGGTCCTTCGACGAAGACCTTGGAGGTGATCAGGCCGATGGAGGCGCTGCCGCCGAACCGGTGCTGGTTGCCGTCCTTGGTGTCGATGTCAAGCACGGAAGCGATGCGGCCGCCGTAGGAGGCGGGAAAGTCGCCTTTGTAGAGTTCGGCGCTGCGGATGGCGTCGCTGTTGAACATAGACAGGAAGCCGAGGAAGTGGCCGCAGTTGTAGACGGGGGCGCCGTCGATGAGGATGAGGTTCTGGTCAATGCCGCCGCCGCGGACGCTGAATCCGGTGGCGCCTTCGCTCGGGGTCTGCACGCCGGGCATCATCTGGATGACGCGGATGATATCGGATTCGCCCATCAGGGCGGGGAGTTTCTTCACAATGGTGGCGTCGACGCGTTCAAGGCCCAGTTGGGGAAGTTTCAGTTCCTCGCGTTTGCTTTTGGAGAATACGGTGGCGGCTTCGAGGGTCTCCCTGTCGGTCTCCAGCCGGAAGTCCAACTTGCCGGAGGCGGTCAGGGTAACCGTCTGACTGGCAGTCTTGTAGCCGGTAAAGGAACACAGGACGGTCGTGGTGCCGCCGCTCAGGCCGAGGGAATAATAGCCGACTCGGTCGGCGACCACGCCGACGGAGCGGTCTTCGGTAAAGACCACCGCGCCGGTCAGCGGCTCTCCGCTGGCGGCGTCCCTGACATAGCCTGACAGGACGACCTTGCGGCCCTGGGCCATGGCCGGCTGCGACACGGCCGCCAGCAGCAGGGTCAGGCACAACAAGGCAACATGCACCAACCTACATGGCCGGCGGGCGGGAAAAAGTCCGGATTTCATCATTCAGATTCTTCTGTCCTTCCTTCCGCCCCAAAATCTGTTCCAAACCCGATTTTTTCCGTAACTTTGGAGCATGTGTATCCAACGTCATCTGTTTCGCTGGCTCGGGTGGAAGACCGCCGGAGTATTTCCGGACATCCCGAAGTCCGTCATCGTCGTCGCGCCTCATACGACCTACTGGGACGGCTGGTGGGGCTGGCTCACCCTGGAGCAATACGGCATCCCCTACACCATCCTGGCCGACGCGTTCCTGTTCAAGAAATTTCCCTTCAACATCATGATGAAGGTCATCCATGCTATTCCGGTCAACGTCCGTGGCAAGGATGCCATCCACCAGGTGGCGGACCTGCTCAAGTCCAAGGAGTCCATGCATGTGGTGATCTGCCCCGAGGGCCAGTTGGCGCCGCGGGACAAATGGCCGGCGGGATTCTACCACATGGCCCGGCTGGCGGAGGTGCCGATCGTGGTCGTGGCCCTGGACTACAAGCATAAAACTGTAATATTCAAATCTGTCATCACAGACCTGTCGGACCAGGACAAGGTCTTCCAGACGCTCGTGGATGACTACAGCGGCGGCGGACTCGGGCGATTCCCGGAGAAGTTCCTGCCGCCGACGGGGAATATCAAGAATAAGGTTTGACACGGGCTTATGGCCTGTTTTCATTCTCTGAACAAACCGTTATTTGACAAATTGTCTGATAAAAGATTGTTTATCAAGAATCGTTATTGAACAAGAATTTGTCTGACAAAAACGTGGAACCAACCATACAATCAGTGACAGGTAAGAAAAAAGTGGCGCTGGCGCTTTCCAGCGGCGGTCCGCGCGGATTCGCCTACATCGGCGCCATCGAGGAACTTCTCGCGCGGGGATATGAAATCACCTCCGTCGCCGGCTCTTCCGCCGGCTCCCTGGTCGGCGGCATCTTCGCGGCCGGCGGGCTCGAGGCCTTCAAGGAATGGCTGTGCAAACTGGATCCCATGCAGGTAGTGACGCTGATGGATTTCTCCTTCAGCAAGAATTACCTGGTCAAGGGCGACCGGGTCATCAACGCCATCAAGAAGCGGGTGCCGGAAGTCAATATCGAGGACCTGCCGATTCCGTTCACGGCCATAGCCACGGACCTGCACACCGGCGAGGAAGTCGTGTTCCGGGAAGGGCCGCTCTTCCAGGCCATCCGCGCTTCCATTTCCATTCCTTCCATGTTCCGCCCCGTACGCTGGAAAGGGCGCACCCTGATCGACGGCGGAATGGTCAACACCATGCCGCTCAACCGGGTGGCCCGCACGGAAGGAGACATCCTCGTGGGCTTCAATGTCAACCGCATCGACGCGGAGCAGATCCGGCAGTTCCTGAAGAGCCGACGGACGCTGGCGGAGAATGAAAAGACCCAGTTGGTCGAAGCCAGGACCTTCCTGAAAGACGCCCTGCCCTCCGACACACGGGAACTGCTGGCGATGGTCCGCCAGGGAGACCTCCTGGAGACCGTCCGCCAGGGCGGCCAGTTGATCAAGGAACGCCTGGAGATCCAGCGGCAGGAAAAGCAGTTGCTGGCCCAGGGCAAGGAGAAGCACATTCCCATGTCGGCCGACGACAACTACGCCTCGATCCTCCAGCGCAGTTTCGGCATCATGAACCACACCATCGCCCGCCTCGGCATTGAACTCTGCCCGCCCGACATCCTCGTCGAACTCCCCTTCGACTCCTACCACGGCGTCTACGGCTACTCCCACGCCGAAGAGATCATCGCCGTCGGCCGCCGCCTCATGTCCGAAGCCCTCGACCGCTACGAGGCCGGGCTCACCCGGTAGACTTCGGCGGTCAGGTCTCTGCCGCTTAGCCGCCATCCTCATTGGCTCGACTTCCACGGTCTGGCCTCAACTACAGGCCCCCCTCAGCCGGAAGACCTCAACGACTGCCAGGTCGCTCTCAACCGGTGAACCTGAATCAACAAGCAACCATTAAGGGCCCGATCTCAAATTATAGTGTTCCCACTGTCCTAAAAAATGGGACGACGGGAACATTTTGGGCACTTTTTGCTCCCGCAGTCCTTTAATCCAGGACGAGGGGAACATTTTGGGCATTATTTGTTCCCGCGGTCCTAAAAAATGGGACGACGGGTGCATTTTGGGCGCTTTTTGCTCCCGCAGTCCTAAAAATCAGGACGATGTCTTAAACTGAAAAAGGTTGACTCACAAACAAAGAGTAAACCATGTTCATTTATCAAACAGAGAAAAGAGTCAAGTATTACAATCAGGTAATTGAGATATATCAACAAACCGGATATAGAGGGAATCGTATTTCGCAGATAGTTCCGGTTAACAGGAAAACAATTCGCCGTTGGATTGCTAACTTTGTAGCGGAGAACGGAAAAGTCTCTCCCGAACAAGTTATGCAAAAGAAAGAATCCGAGAAGGCCGAGGAGATCAAGGCTCTGGAGGCCAGGATTGCTGACTTGGAAGAACAGCTGCGTCTGGAGAAGATGCGCAGTCGGCTCAATGACAAGATCATCGAGATAGCCGAGAAGAAGTACAACATCCAGATACGAAAAAAAGCTGGCGCCAAGCAGTGACAGACCTGCACGCAGAGTCCGCTAAGGACAATCCGATAGCGGAACTCTGCGGGCTGTTTGGCGTAAGCAAGCAGGCTTATTATCAATACGATGAGGATGTGGCTTTGGCCAAGGCGGCCAGAGAAGAGTTCGCTCTCCAGTATATCAAAGAGATACGCAAGTTAGATCCCGGGATGGGCGGCCCGAAGATGTGGGTTATGTACCAGTCTGAGTTCGGCTGTGACCAGCCTATAGGTCGCGACCGCTTCTGCCGACTGATGTATGAGAATGGCCTTCGAGTACGCCTGCGTGTCCGCAAGCCGCGCACCACCGACTCCACACATGGACTTCCTACATATCCCAATCTCATCAAGGCATTCATACCTACGGCGGCCAATCAGTTGTGGGTAAGCGACATAACCTACATTACGATAGTGGATGACGAGTACCACTATCACTTCTGCTATCTGTCGCTCATCCTGGATGCATACACGGAGGAGATCATCGGTTGGAGCGTCGGTCCCACGCTCGACACTACATATCCTATGGAGGCCCTGCGTATGGCTCTCAGACGCATCAAAGGCAAGGATGTCAACCTCATCCATCACTCCGACCGAGGTTGTCAGTATGCAAGTCGGGAGTATGTAAATACGCTTATTGACAATGGAATATGCATCAGCATGACCGAGTGCGGGGATCCTAAAGACAACGCACAAGCGGAGCGCATCAACAACACGATGAAAAATGAGTTGCTTAAGGGGAAGGTGTTCAGAAGCATCCAAGAAGTCATTGCGGCCGTGGCTGTTGCCGTCGACTTCTATAACAACCGAAGACCTCATATGAGCATCGGAATGATGACACCGACCCAAGCGGCTGAGTCAATCGGAGACAGGGATATGAAATGGACTAGCTACCGGTTGATGGCAATAAAATCCAGTGATAACGTGGATATCCCTGAAAACTCTTTATCTTTGCTGACGAGTCAGGAGTCGCCTTCCGGCCTACGGCCTCCAGTCAACTCCTGACAGTCATTAGACTCGGAGAGTAAACAAAACTTAGGGATAGCATCCAAAAATCAAGTTATATCAGTCTTTATCAATAAACCCGAGTCAACCAAAATCAGGATAAGTCA
>JBGUXJ010000134.1:0-3437 GCA_045222055.1 Candidatus Cryptobacteroides sp.
AGACGGTAGTTGAAAGTCACGAGGACGCCGCCGTGCTTGGCCCATTCCTCGCCGTCCATCTCAGGCTCGAAACCCCAGCCGGCGGTATAGCCGCCGCCATGGATCCAGAGAGTGACCGGGAGTTTCTTGCCCGGCTTGCCGGCGGCAGGGGTCCAGACATTCAGGTAGAGGCAGTCCTCGCTGAACTCCGGGTCTCCGTCATAGAAGAATTCATCCGTATAACCGCCCGGGGTGTGCTTGGTCTGCCAGGCAGGAGCACTGAAAGTATCGGCGACCTTGACGCCTTCCCACGGAACGACCGGCTGCGGTTCTTTCCAGCGGAGGTCGCCCACCGGCGGAGCGGCGAACGGAATGCCCTTGTAAACGGTCACGCCCTTGGTCTCGGTCGGGACACCCTGGACCTGGCCGCCCTCGATGGAGAGGACAGGGTTCTTTTCAGCGCAGGCGGCCAGGCAGAGGGCCGCGGCGCAAAACAGAAAGATTCGTTTCATATCATTGGGTTATTTGAACAGTTTCGGAGCCAGTTCCTTCAGGTCGGCACGCCAGGTACCCCAGCTGTGTCCGGCCTGGGCATTCTCCACATAGTCGTATTTCAGACCGGCCTCGTCCAGGACCTTGAGGGTGTTCTTGCAGTTGTTGTAGGCGATATCAGAAGGACCTCCCTGGGAGAAGACCATGAGCTTGAAGCTCTTGTTGATCTTGTCGATGTTCTCGAACACCTTGAGCCGGCTGGCTTCGGCCTTGGGGTCCTGGCCGGGAGCGAAGGATGAACTCATGACCCAGACCCAGGAGAACATGTCGTAATGCGGGAAAGCGACCTCCATGGTCTCCATGCCGCCCATCGACAGGCCGGCGACGGCCCGGCTGTCCTTGTCTGTCTTGACGGCGTAATTGCTCTCGACGAACGGGATGATGTCCGTCACCATGTCCTCGGCGAACGGCGGGACCTCGTTCGGAACGCCGGTCACGGTGCCGTTCGGCATGACCACGACCATCGGGACCATCTTGCCCTCAGCCAGCAGGTTGTCCAGGATCCAGCCCGCAGCGCCGACACCCGGCCAAGAGGCATCATTGTCTCCGCCGCCATGGATCAGATAGAGGACAGGGAGTTTGGCCTGGGATTTCTCATAGCCGGCAGGCGTCCAGACATGCAGGCGGCGCATGCACTTCAGCGTACGGCTGTAGTACCAGCGCTGGGCGAGCGCGCCGTGCGGGACATCCTTCATGGCAAAGAACTCGTCACCGGAGGGCTGGACTTTCAGAAGCGCGCGGGTCTCCCCTGCCAGTTCGGATTTCGGATCATACACCGGGATGCCGTCCACGCTGAACTGATACCGGTACACGCCCGCATCGATCTTGGCAACACGGCCTTTCCAGACGCCGTTGTCTTCCTTGACGAAACGGACCGGAGCGCCGTACGGGAGGTCGCCGGAAACGGAGACCTGCTGTGCCTGAGGCGCATAAATCTGGAAAATCACGCTGTTTCCGTCCACGACCGTGGACCGCAGGGTGTCGTTCGGGGTCGGCTGGAGACGGAAACCCTGACCGAAGGCGCTGCCCGCTGCGAGCAGGGCCATCATGATGATCAATGCTTTTTTCATATTATGTGTAGTGTTAATGAATTCATCTTTTACAAAGATACGAAATCATCGGTCAGCAGAGATAGTCGCCAGACACAAAAAAGTTGTCCTGATGTTCAAAACGATTGGGAATACCATCGGATTCATTCAAAAACTTATCTGATTGTTCAATTCAGCAACTATATGTTTCAACCATTTTCATACTATTGGGATTCTTCCTAAATTTAAGCAGTAGAAACTATTAAATCACATTCATAGCACCATGTACAAAACCCTATCTTACCTTGCCGGAGCCGCACTGCTCATCGCAGCCTGCGGACATCCGGTCACGCCGCAGGACCGCCTGACGGTGAATGACAAGAAGATCGACGCGATCATCGCCCAGATGACCCTCGAGGAGAAAGTCGAGATGCTGCACAGCAAGACCAACATGTCTTCCGCCGGCGTCGAGCGCCTCGGCATCGCCGACATGCACTATGCCGACGGTCCGTTCGGCATCCGTGAAGAAGGTGTTCCGAACGGATTCACCCCCGCTGGCTGGAAACTCGACTCCGCCACCTATTTCCCGACCGGCTCCGCCCTCGCCGCAACCTGGTCCAAGGACCTCGCCTACCTTTATGGCACCGGTATGGGCAAGGAAGCCCGCCTTCGTGGCAAGGATGTCATCCTCGGCCCGGCCGTCAACATCCAGCGCCTCCCCGTCGGTGGTCGTACCTATGAGTACCTGAGCGAAGACCCGATCCTCAGCGCCGCCCTCTCCCTGCAGTACACCCTCGGTGTCCAGGATCAGGGTACCGCTGTTTGTATCAAGCACTTCGCCGTTAACAACCAGGAGACCAACCGTGGCAGCGTCGATGCTCAGGTCGATGAGCGCACCCTCCGTGAGATCTACCTCAAGCCGTTCGAGAGCGCCGTCGTCAAGGGTGGTGCCATGAGCGTCATGCCGGCCTACAACAAGGTCAACGGCGACTACTGCTCCGAGAACGAGCACCTGCTGAACGAAATCCTCCGCGGCGAATGGGGCTTCAAGGGCTTCACCGTCTCCGACTGGGGCGGCACGCACAGCACCATGGGTGCCATGCTCCACGGCCTCAATGTCCAGATGACGGGCAGCAACTACCTTGGCAAGCCGGTCATCGACTCCATCGCCACCGGTGCCCTGACCGAAGACCTCGTCGATGAGAAGGTCCGTCAGATCCTCCGTGTCCGCTTCGCCATCGAAGCTATCCCGGACGATGTCGCCAACACGGAAATGACCTCCAAGCCGGAGCAGCAGAAGATTGCCCTCCAGGTCGCTGAGAAGTCCATCGTCCTCCTGAAGAACGAAGGTGCCACCCTTCCGCTCAAGAAAGACATCAAGAAGATTGCCGTCATCGGCCAGAACGCTGTCCTGAAGACCCAGTCCGGCGGTATGGGTGCCGGTGTCAAGGCCCTTTATGAAATCACCCCGCTCCAGGGTATCCAGAAGCGTGCAGGTGATGCCATCGAGGTTGTCTATGCACCTGGTTACAAGAACTTTGCCGGTCGTCGCTGGGGCCGTGGTCCCGCTGGCGCCAACCCGAACCCGCTGGTAGCTGAAGCCATCGATGAACCGGCCGATCCGGCCCTCCTCGCTGAAGCTGTCGAGGCTGCCAAGGGTGCCGACGTCGTCATCTTCTTCGGTGGTACCAACAAGAACATCGAGACCGAAGGCAGCGACCGCACCAACATCAACCTCCCTACCGGTCAGGAAGAAGTCGTCAAAGCCCTCTATGAAGCCAATCCGAACCTGGTCAGCGTCCTGATCTCCGGCGGTCCTTGCGACCTCCGCGTCCTTGACCAGTATTCCCCGGCCATCGTCGAGGGCTGGTGGAACGG
>JBGUXJ010000135.1:0-4726 GCA_045222055.1 Candidatus Cryptobacteroides sp.
ATGGACTGCGGCTGTTTCGGCGAAGCCATCCATCTGACACATTTCCAGACGTTTGCCAAGAATGTCCTCCTGCTGGTGCTGGAAGCCGTCGCGTTCTTCCCGCTCGGCAGTCTGGGACGTCACCGGGCACACCGCGCCGTCTCTTTCTGGATCGTCGCCGTCTCGCTCGCGGGACTGCTGGTCTATACCTGGCGGTATATCCCTCCGGTGGATTTCACCCCCTTCGACCTGTCCAGCCGCCTGTATGAGTCGGTCCGGGACGAGGTGACGGAGGAACCGGAATTCGTCTCCACGTTCGTCTATGAGAAAAACGGACAGGAAGGGGTCTTTACCTTGAACAACCTGCCGGACTCGACCTGGACCTTCGTCCGTGCCGAAACGATGCAGAAAGAAGACAACCTTCCGATTGACAATTATCCGATCCTTACCCTGACGGACGCCGAGGGCAACCTGCAGGATTCCCTGGCCGTCGGACCCTTTGTCATGGCTGTCTCCGTGTATCGTCCCGACCGGCTGTCCGAGGGGCAGTGGACGGATATCGGCAGGTTCGTCGCCGCCGCCGGCGAGGCAGGTTTCACCCCGCTGCTGCTGCTGGTTGCCGCATCGCCGCAGACCCTGAAGATCCCCGAAGGAATTCCCACGGAGGCCCGCCAGGTCCTGCTCTTCTCGACGTACTATTCTGATTACAAGACACTTGTCTCGCTGAACCGGTCCAATGGCGGTGCTTCGTACTTCCACAACGGCAGTCTCATCGAGAAGTGGGCCCGTCGCGCGCTGCCTTCCGAAAACAAACTCGGCCGCATTGTCCGGAACAATGCGACCGAGGTGGAACTGAGCGCCAGCACGAAGGGCCGTCAGACTTTCTGGGGTTTCTTCCTGTACTCCTTCGCCCTGCTGTTCTTCGTTTAGAGCGTACGCTTGATCTCCGTGATCTGGAAGGCCTCGATGACGTCGCCTTCCTTGATGTCATTGTAGTTCTCGATACCGATACCGCACTCCATGCCGGCAGGCACTTCCTTGGCATCGTCCTTGCCACGGCGGAGCGATGAGACCACGCCCGTGTAGACCACGATGCCGTCGCGGATCAGGCGGACCTTGACACCCTTGGTCATCTTGCCTTCCTTCACCAGGGAACCGGCGATCGTGCCGACCTTCGGAATCTTGAACGGCTGCTTGACCAGGGCGGTGGAGACCACCTCTTCCTTCTTCTCCGGCTCGAGCATACCCTCGATACCATCCTTCACCTCGTTGATCGCATCGTAGATGACGGAGTAGAGGCGGATTTCGATGCCTTCCTTCTCGGCCATGTTCCGGGCGTCCGCGGAAGGACGCACCTGGAAGCCGATGATGATGGCGTCGGAAGCGGTCGCGAGCATGATGTCGGACTCGGAGATCGCACCGACCGCCTTGTGGATGACATTGACATGCACCTCTTCGGTGGAGAGCTTGATCAGGGAGTCGGACAGCGCCTCGACGGAACCGTCCACGTCGCCCTTGACAATGACATTGAGTTCCTTGAAGTTACCGATCGCGATACGGCGGCCGATCTCTTCGAGGGTCAGGTGCTTCTGCGTCTTGATGCCCTGGATGCGGATCAGCTGCTCGCGCTTGTTCGCGATCGCCTTCGCTTCCTTCTCGTCGGACATGACGTTGAATTTCTCACCTGCGGTCGGAGCACCGTTGAGTCCCAGGACCGATACCGGAGTGGACGGACCGGCTTCCTTGACCATCTGGCCACGCTCGTTGAGCATCGCCTTGATACGGCCGTAGTAGCAGCCGCTGATCATCATGTCGCCCTTGCGCAGGGTACCGGCCTGGACCAGCACGGTGGCCAGGTAGCCGCGGCCCTTGTCCAGGGAGGACTCGATCACGGCGCCGACGGCCTGCTTCTTCGGGTTGGCCTTGAGATCCATCATGTCGGTCTCGAGGAGGACCTTGTCCAGCAGTTTGTCGACATTGATACCCTTCTTCGCGGAGATCTCCTGGCACTGGTATTTGCCACCCCAGGCCTCCGTCAGGATGTTCATCTGGGCGAGTTGCTGGTAGATCTTCTCCGGCTGGGCGCCCGGCTTGTCGATCTTGTTGATCGCGAAGACCATCGGGACGCCGGCGGCCTGGGCATGGTTGATCGCCTCGACCGTCTGCGGCATGACCGCGTCGTCGGCGGCGATGATGATGATGGCCAGGTCGGTCAGCTGTGCACCACGGGCACGCATGGCCGTGAAGGCCTCGTGACCCGGGGTATCCAGGAAGGTGATCTGGCGTCCGCCCGGCAGTTCGACATGGTAGGCGCCGATGTGCTGGGTGATACCGCCCGCCTCGCCGGCGATGACGTTGGTCTTGCGGATGTAGTCCAGCAGGGAAGTCTTACCGTGGTCGACGTGGCCCATCACCGTGATGATCGGCGGACGGGTGACCAAGTCGGCCTCGTTGTCGGCTTCCTGCTCCTGCTCGATTTCCTGGGTCAGTTCGGCGGTCACGAATTCGACCTTGTAACCGAACTCCTCGGCCACGATGACGAGGGTCTCGGCGTCGAGACGCTGGTTGATGGACACCATCATACCGAGGTTGAAGCAGGCGGAAATGACCTTGTTGACCGGGGTGTTGTTCATCAGGGTCGCCAGGTCGTTGACCGTGACGAACTCGGTGACTTTCAGCACCTTCTTCTCAGCCATCTCCTGCTCCATCTCCTCCATCGCACGGGAAGCCGCGGCCTCGCGTTTCTCCTTGCGGTACTTCGCGCCGAAGTTGTTCTTCTTGGTATCGTTCATCCGGGCGTAGGTCTCCTTGACCTGCTTCTGGATCTCTTTCTGCATCTCCTCTTCCTCGGCCTCGGTCATGGCCGGCTTGAAGCGGTCGCGGTCACGCTTGCGGCCCTTTCCGGCAGCCTGCTGCTCGCGGGCCTTGTTGTTCTCCGGCTTGCCGCCCTTCTTCTGGGCGTCGGGACCGGCCTTGCGGGCCTTGTCATCCGCGGCGACCTTGGTCACGTCAACCTTCTGGCTGCCGCCCTTGATACGCTCGCGCTTGCCCTTCTTCTTCGGGGCGAACTGGCTGAGGTCCACTTTGCCGAGGACCTTGAGACCGGCGGCTTCCGCGGCGGACGCTTCGGCCGTCGGCTGGGGCGCGGAGGCAGGTTCCACCGTCGGCTCCTCAGGGGCAGGGGCGGTCGGAGCTTCGGGTTCTGCTTCCGGTTCCGGTTCGGGCGTGGGCTCGGGCCGGACTTCCACGACGGGTTCGGATACCTCCTCCGGTTTCACTTCCGGTTCCGGTTCGGGTACGGTCTCCGTCACCGGCTTGACTTCCGGTTCGGGTTCGGGTACCGGTTCCGGGACGGGCTCCGGCTCATGGACCGGCTCCGGCTCGGGCTGTGCCGCCGGTTCCGGCTTGGGCTCGGGACGCTGGAAGGTTCCGCCCAGACTGGTATTCTTGATGATGGTTTCACGCACGGGCTCGAATTCGTCCTCTTCGTCCTGCTGCTTGCGGGTGTTGCGCTCGATGATTTCTTTCATCTTGATGTCGCGCTTCTCCGCTTCCTGCTTGGCCTTGAGGTCGTCGCCGAACTTCTTCTCGATCGCGGGAAGGAATTCGTCCGAAACCTTTGCGTTCGGGTTCAGGTCCACGCCGGCTCCCTTCTCGTTGAGGAAGTCCACGAGGGTCTGAAGACCGATGTTGAATTGTCTTGTCAGTTTGTTAAGTCTGATTTCCGCCATTAATAAACCCCTTTTCTATGTTGGTGAAACTATTATTCAAATTCGGAACGAAGGATCTGGAAGACTTCCTTGACGGTCTCCTCTTCCAGGTCGGCCCGCTTCTCGATATCGGCTTCGCTCAGGGCGAGGACACTCTTCGCGGTGTCGCAGCCGATGGCCTGCAGCCGTTCGATGATCCACGGGTCGATCTCGTTGCTGAAGTCGGCGAGGAGCACATCCTCCTCATCGTCATATTCGTCCTTCGGAAGTTCACGCCAGACCTCGATTTCGCGGCCGACGAGCATGCCGGCGAGCTTGATGTTGCAGCCGCCCTTGCCGATGCCCTTCTTGACCTCGTCCGGGTGCATGTAGACCTTGATCTTGTCATCCGGACCTTCGCCCATGTCGATGCCGGAGATCTTGGCCGGATTGAGGGCGCGCTGGATCAGCAGCTGGGTGTTGGAGGTCCACTGGAGGACGTCGATGTTCTCGTTGCGGAGTTCGCGGACGATACCGATAATACGGGAACCCTTCACGCCGATGCAGGCGCCGATCGGGTCGATGCGGTCGTCATAGGACTCGACGGCCACCTTCGCGCGCTCGCCCGGGACGCGGACGACTTTCTTGATGGTGATCAGGCCGTCGTAGATTTCGGGAACCTCCTGCTCGAAGAGCTTGACGAGGAATTCGTCGGAAGTACGGGACAGCACGATGTACGGCGTGGTGTTGTTCTTCATCTCGACGCTCTTGATGATCGCGCGGACGGTCTCGTTCTTCTTGAAACGCTCGCCCGGGATCTGCTCGTTCTTCGGGAGACGGAGTTCGTTGCCGTCCTCGTCGAGGATGAGCACTTCCTTGGACCAGGTCTGATAGACCTCGCCGGTGAAGATGTCACCGATCTTCTCGGAGTATTTGTTGAAGAGGTTGGCCTTCTCGATGTCCATGATGCGGCCCTGCAGGTTCTGCCGGATGTTGAGGATGCCACGACGACCGAAATCCTTGAGTTCCACCTTCTTCGTGAAGGTCTCGCCGAGTTC
>JBGUXJ010000136.1:0-2161 GCA_045222055.1 Candidatus Cryptobacteroides sp.
ACTACAAGGATCCCGAACGCACCCGTTCCGTCGTTTCCGACGACGGGTGGCTGCATACCGGAGACCTGGCCTGCGTGGATGCAAAAGGCCGTTTCTTCATCAAAGGACGCCTGGGCAGCATGATCGTAGGCCCGTCCGGAGAGAATATCTATCCCGAAGAGATCGAGCAGGTCATCAACGGCCATCTGGGCGTGAACGAGTCCTTGGTCATGGAACGCGACGGCAAGCTGGTTGCCCTCATCAAGTTTGACGATGACATCCTCAACTGGGACCAGGCTTCCGAAGACAAATTCTTCGAGAACCTCAACGCCCGCAAGCAAGCCATCCTGGACTACATCAACAAACGCGTCAGCAAACAGTCCAAGGTGAACGATGTGGAGGTCATGAAAGAGCCCTTCGAGAAGACCGCCACCCAGAAAATCCGCCGTTTCCTCTACCGCGGCGCCAAGGGCGACGACGTCAAGGCCAAAGACCAAAGCGCTTCATCACCCGCTCATAGTCCCCGGCCGGAAGGCAACGGACCACAGAACGGAGGGTGTTCTCCGGATAATCCGCAAATTTCAGCAGGATCAGACCGTCCAGGCTGTCGTTGAACAACTTGTCTATATTGAAGCAAACCAGGCGGGCTCCCATCTTGAAATACTGTCTTACCAGAACGGGTATGCGATAACGTCCGTCGGAAAGGCGGGCCATCAAGCGGTCCAGGTCTTCCACATCCCGGCAGCCAGCGAGCAGGTCCGCCGGATTGACCTTCAACCAGTCGGGCTGGAAAGGATGGGTGGGGACGGCCACTCCGGCTTCTTCCGTAAAGGGATAATGATTCTGTAAGAAATAGACCATCAAGCTTTTATAGAAGGTGGGATAGGCATTGCTGATGCTCACCGGGCCCAGGAAATAATCACATTCCGGGTGTGCCGTCACCGTCAGGGCAAGGCCGGTGAAAAGCGATTTCAGCGCCAGCACGTCCCGCTGGTAATCCGAAACGATAAAGGAACGGCCCAGTTCGATGCACCTCGCCAGCAAGGGGGCGCAATCCTTCCCAAAACGGCACAGGCTCGTCGTATACAAGCCCTCAATTCCCCGCTCCGGAACAATCTCAGATCCCAGTCCGATACGATAGGCCCCTCCGATCCGCCCATCCGGGATATTCCACAGGATCAGATGACGATACCATTGGTCGTAGGCATCGGAATCGGATGCATTCCCGGTTCCCTCACCCACCAGACGGAAGGTTTCTTCCCGCAGGCGGGCCAACGCCTGCAACGTGTAGGGAATCTGTTCCGCACGAAGCAGATAACCGCGCCAGTCACCGCTTTCGAACAGCATGCCCTCACGCTGGCTCTCCAGTTCAGCCGCGACAAGTGCAGGATTGCCTGCGGGGGCGATATCCTCATGAATCTCGAGCGAAGGAATGTTGGCAGCCGTTCCGCACTGTGACTCCAGCGCATAGCAGCGGTTCCGCAGATAACGGCCCAGCAAATCGGTCTGCGGGAAGGCAGCCATCTCCTCCAGGCTGATGGGACGCCCGATCCGGACCGAAACGACACGGCCCCGTTTGTTGACCAGTTCATGCAACAGGCGCACGGTCCGCAGCTTCGGATGGATCTTCCCCATCAGGTGGAAAAGCAGTGAATTCGTTCCTTCGAAATAAACCGGGATGACCGGCAATTTCGCGTCGCGGATAAGCCGGATGATATTGTCCGCCCAGGGAATGTCTTCCGTTACGAAATGGCCGCTCATCGAAGTGCGGCGGCTTCTCTTCTGCCAGGTTGCCACCTCACCCGCCGGGAACAGGCCCAGCGGACGTCCCTGTCCGATGTGTTCCAGGGTCATCCGAAGTCCATTGATACTCCTGGCACTGGGAGCCCCTCCGAAGTTGTTAACCGGAAGGAACGTGTCTTTCAGGCCTGGGATGAGAGACAGGATAAAGGTCGTCAAGATCTTATAGTCAGGACGGCGGGAACCGAACACCTGAGACAGAATCAACCCGTCAATAGACCCGAAATGGTGGTTGGAAATGGTGATGAATCCTCCCGTTTGGGGAATCAGGTTCAACTGTTCCGCAGGGATATCCAGCCTGATGTCCATTTCCTGCAGGACCGCTTCGGAAAATGCCGGTCCTTTCTTTCCGTCAACTTTCCGGTGGATCTCATTCAACCGA
>JBGUXJ010000137.1:0-2004 GCA_045222055.1 Candidatus Cryptobacteroides sp.
CGGACGAAGGCGAATTCGCCGGCTTTTCCTATATCGAATCCTGGAGCGGCAAGAGTTTCGTCGCCAATTCCGGACTCATCGTCGCCCACAAGTTCCGCGGGATGGGAATCGCCAAGAAGATCAAGGCGCAGACTTTCAAGCTCTCCCGGAAACTCTTCCCGGACGCCAAGATTTTCTCCATCACGACCGGAGCGGCCGTCATGAAGATGAATTATGAATTCGGTTTCCGCCCGGTCCCCTTCACCGAACTGACCGACGATCCGGAATTCTGGAAAGGATGCCAGGGATGCCGGCATTATGACATCCTGGAAAGCCACGACTTCAAGATGTGCATCTGCACCGGGCTGCTGTACGACCCGAAGGAGCACCTGGAGATCCACCATCCGGACGAGGAGGGAGCCGTATGATCCGCGTCGGCATCATCGGAGGCGCCGGGTATACCGCCGGCGAACTGATCCGGCTGCTGGTCTTCCACCCGGCGGCGGAACTGGTCTTCGTCCACTCGGAAAGCCATGCCGGAGCAGCGCTGTCGGAAGTCCACGGCGGACTGACCGGAGACACGGACCTGCACTTCTGCAACAACTTCAACCTGAAAGACATCGATGTCCTTTTCCTTTGTGGCGCCCATGGCAGGAGCCATGCCTTCTGGGAGGAACATCCATGCCCGGAAGGATTGAAAATCATAGATCTGGCCCAGGATTACCGGGACGAGTCGGAAGGGTATGTCTATGGCCTGCCCGAATGGCAGCGGGAGAAAATCCAGTCCGCAGGCAAAATCGCCAACCCGGGGTGCTTCGCAACCGCCATCCAACTGGCCCTCCTTCCGCTGGCGGCCGCCGGTATGCTGCAGGGAGATATCCATGTCACAGCCGTCACCGGATCCACCGGGGCCGGCGTCAAGCCGGGTGCCACCTCCCATTTCAGCTGGCGGAGCGACAACCTTTCCACCTATAAGGTCTTCACGCACCAGCACCTGACCGAGATAAACCGGACCCTGGGGCTGCTCCAGACCGGCACCTTGCCTCCCATCCGGTTCATTCCGATGCGCGGCGATTTCACCCGGGGCATCTTCGCTACCCTTACCCTGCCCTGCCCGCTCGAGGAAGAGGCCGTCATGAAACTGTATCAGGAATACTATGCATCGGCGCCCTTCACCTGGGTCTGCGACCGTCCCCTCGACCTCAAGCAGGTCGTCAACACCAACAAATGCCTGATCCATCCGGATATCCATGACGGGCAGCTGGTCGTCACCTCCATCATTGACAACCTGCTCAAAGGCGCATCGGGCCAGGCAGTACAGAACATGAACCTCATCTTCGGCCTTCCCGAAGACACCGGCCTCAGACTGAAGGCCTCAGCATTTTAGGATATGGATCTATTCGACGTATACAAACGGTGGGACATCGAACCGGTCTGCGGACTGGACACCACCCTCTGGGACAAGGACGGAAACGTCTACACGGACCTGTACGGCGGGCATGCCGTCATCAGCATCGGGCACAGCCACCCCCACTATATCGAGAGGGTCAAGAACCAGCTCGACAAACTGGGTTTCTATTCCAACGCCGTCCAGAACAGCCTGCAGAAGGAACTGGCCGCCCGTCTGGGCAAAGCCAGCGGCTACGATGACTACAGCCTGTTCCTTTGCAACAGCGGAGCCGAAGCCAACGAGAATGCGCTGAAACTGGCGTCCTTCACCACCGGCCGGTCGAAGGTGCTGGCATGCAAGGAAGCCTTCCATGGCCGCACCTCCGGTGCCGTCGCAGCTACCGACAACCCCGCCATCCGTGCACCGTTCAATGCGACCGACCATGTCGGTTTCATTCCCCTGAACGATGCGGAAGCGGCGAGCAAGGCCTTGGCCACGAAGGAATATGCGGCCGTCCTTATCGAAGGAATCCAGGGCGTCGCCGGTATCCATGTTCCGACCGATGCCTTCCTGCAGGAACTCCGGGCGCTCTGTGACAAGACCGGCACCCTGCTGGTCCTGGACGAAATCCAGTC
>JBGUXJ010000138.1:0-11151 GCA_045222055.1 Candidatus Cryptobacteroides sp.
GACCGTGTATTACGAGCCGTCCGGCGTCTCCACGAATGCGGACATGGAATGTATCTTTCTCAGCGACATCGTCAAGTTCTCGGACGAGAACGTGCCGGATACGTCCTTCGCGGAGGGTTTCAAGGACAAGTTGTTCATCCAGACGTGCGGGAAAGACGGATTGCGTTACAAACTGCGCGACGGAGCATGGAAAACGCTCCCCGGCGTTCCGAACGACCATGTCGTCGACACGGAAGGGGCCGGTGACTGGACCACAGCCGCGATCATCTACGGAATCGTCCGTAGCGGGAAGCCGTTCGAAGCATTGGACGAAGAGGATCTCGTCCCGATTCTGAATGAGGCACAACGCATTGCTTCCGAGAAGGTTTCCCACCTCGGAAGCAAAGGGAATCTGAGTTAGGCCGCTATTCCTGAGGGAGCTGAAGAGGTCCACGCCTCTTCAGCTCAGCCATGAACGGTACCCACATGGGCTTCCGCTTGTCGATGCGTCCCGGGTTCTTCGGACACTCCGGATCGACCCCGCAGGTGGTGCAGAGGGTATGGAAAAACTCCGTGCTGCGGATCAGGAGATCCAGGGATGCTTCCGGTGCGTCATGTCCGGTCTCGATGATGACCAGTCTGGCCGTCGGAGGGAGGAATGCACGGGTCCGGGCCACGATGTCCTTCTCTCTCGGGGAGACGAAAAGGATGATTGCCGAATCTTCCAAGTGATTGGAAGTGAAGATAAAACGACCGTGACAGTAGTTCCGGTAGTCATAGACTCCGGCTCCGGCCATGCCGCACTCGACCAGTTTACCTTCCAGGTTGTGAGCCACGGGACGGCCCCAGCTGCCATGAAGGACGATGTAGTTCTTCACCACCTTGAAGTCGTCCGGAGAAAGGGGTGAACCGTCATTGCGACAAAGGGTGAACGGAACTTCCGGAAGGGTCCTGTACTTCACCAGGTCCACGTCCGGCTGGAAGATCCGGGTGAAGATTGAGAAGTAGGACAAGGAGGTCCCGGTGGACACGAAGCCATCGTGCACGTTCTTCATCGGGACGACGAAGGACTTGTCGGAACCTGCCTTCAGGAAGAGTTTCCGGGATTCGTTACGGTCAGAATCGGAAAAGAAGACCGCCGCCGTCTTGTCCGGATTGGCTTCCAGTGCGCGACGGGTCGCAAAGACGATGTCGTTGTTGTGACCGCCCTTGCTGACCAGCAAGATCTTGGCCGTCTTCAAGGCCGCATCGCCGAAGGAGTTGAACGTGTACGGAGAGACACTGGTGGCCACACCACCACGTGCGCCGTAGAGGAGAGCCGCGAAATCTCCCGCCGTCTCGGCTCCGCCGGATCCGGTCGCGACGAGGGGTTCACCCGGGTTGGTGAAGAAGAATGCCTTGATCGGATCGAGGTCAGCCGAAAGAGTCTGGTCGATCACTGCCTGGAGAGTCTGCTTGATATCTGTCATGCTGCTGGGTAATTTTCCTATATATACCGGAAGTTCCACGGATTCTTTCAGCGAAGATCAGAGAAAATCATGGCATCGGGCGGAAGATTGTACTCCAGCGCCCCCTTGTCACGAAGTTCCATCAGGAGCCGTCCCATGATGTTCGGCCCCGTCCAGGTCTGTCCATCCTCGTCCAGCCGGGCGCTGTACGCACCCGCGGGACGCCGGGGATTGGCTTGCCGCTCCACGATGAACAGGCCCTTCGAGCGCTCGAGTTCCTTCCTGAACGCTTCGCTCTGCGTGTATTTCTGCATGAGACAGAACTTCATGGCATCGATGAAGATCCTGCCCCAGTCCTCCCTGACCACTCCGACTTTCTCCTGGTGCCTGGCCATCATCTTGATGGGCTGGCCTTTCTGGGCATAGATGATCCCCCGGGACACAGCGTCGGAGAACTTCATCACCTGGAAAAGTTTTTCCGTACAGTTGAAAGGAACGCCGTCCACGACGATGGGTGTCGGGGCGAAATTCCCGAGAATCCCCCATTCATCCGCCACCTTGCAGAAAGCGGCCGTCTTGTCGGCCGGATAGGTACAGATGCCATACCATTCCGGATAATTCTCCTTGATGAATCCTTCAAGTCTCATGCTAAAACTCCTTGACAATGATTTGTGAACCTTCAATCAGCCGATGACCTTTCGGGGTAAGCTCCACTTTATCTATACGGATAATGCGCACGTTTCTGTCATCCAGAACGGCCATATTCTTCCCGGCTTCGGGTTTACGCCAGTTATAGGGCCATTCAATCAGGTCCACCCCCAGGATGCTCAGGAATTCCGAAGCGGCTTTCTCCCCTGCCACGGTCGCCTTGGCAACCATCTTCCGGACGGGCAGGTCCACGCCGGTGAGTTTGTTGGCAAGGTATTTCCGGAACGGAATGCCTTCCTCCTTCGCTTCCGCAGGGACGGACTCCCCGAGTCCTGCCTCGACCCGGCTCACGATGGATGCGGCGACGGGAACTCCTTTCAGCAAGGAGAGGCAGTTGTCCGGCGTTCGGTCGGGAATCTCGACCGTATAAACATAGAAGTCCTTGTTCTCCGGACGATGCTTGTTGAACGCATAGTGGGCCGCCGTCGTGTATTTCTCCGTAACGTACACGCCCCATCCGAACTTGACCTTGCCATCCCCTTCCAGGGCATGGTCCAGGCTGAACCGGTCGAACGGTTCAGCAGAGGATCCGTGAAAAGATAACATATACCGATGATCTTGTTTTGCCTGAACAAATTTATGTCTTTTCATTCAAGTACGAAACAATTTGGCAATTCTTGCGTATACATCTGTGCTTTTCCTCCAATGCATCTGCAAGAAAGTGGATGGACGCAGGTATATGTATCAGACAAACGAAGTTACCCACATGAGAGATAGAAGAGAATCCAGCATCCGTCAAGAGAAAAAATTCCTGTCCGAAGACGCGAGCGTCCGGACCCAGGCGGCCTGCCTGAACCGTATCTACCGCAAGGTCAGTTCGGCGGGCTTTTCCACCGAGACCGTCCAGGAACTGCAGGACGACATAGACTGTGTTACCGGGCTTTACCACATCGACATCCCGGGGGCCGTGCTGCTTGCTGCCATCCTGGAGAAATCGGCCACCCATAATCTCATGGATGACGAAGATTTGGCCATGTACCTCGGCTGCACGAACATAGAATTCATCCGCTTTCATGAGAAACTGCGTGGCATGGACAAGGCTGGGATCATCCAGACAGGCGGAGGCCGTACGGGCCGGCGTTGCTACCGGGTGACTCCGGAGACAATGAAGGCGGTCGAGAGTGACGGGGAGTTCAAGCCGGTCAAGATGACGGGGCTGACTTCCGAGGAACTCTTTTCACGGTTCCGCAAGTTCTTCAGTTCCTACCGCAACGACAACATCGACACCGACCAGCTTCTGGATGAACTGGACTGCCTGGTGAACTACAACGAGCATCTCGCCTTCTGCAAGAAAGTGCTGGAGTCTGCGCTCTATTCTGCCTGTTCCAACACGGAGCGCCGGATGTTCTATTACCTCTGCCACCGCTACGTGACCTACGGGAACAAGTCGGTGGAAATCGAAAAGCTCACGAGCCTGACCGAGTTCATGGAAGATGACGAGAGCATCAAGCGGAGGATTTCCAACGAGACAATGCCCATGCAACGGAACGGCCTCGTATGCTTCGCCATCGAGGACGGTTTCGTCGACACGACTTCCCTGTCCCTCTCCGACAAGGTCAGGGCGTCGTTCTTCGAGGATGTCGACCTGACCCCGGAGGCCAGCGTCCACCACCGCGACATAATCAGCGCCGGGTCCATCCAGGCGAAGGAACTCTTCTTCAACGAGACGGAGAACGCTCAGGTCGCACGTCTGGAGAATCTGCTGGAAGCGGAGAACTTCAAGGAGGTGCAGAAGCGCCTGCTCACGTCAGGAATGCGCAAGGGTTTCAATGCCATTTTTTTCGGAGCCCCCGGTACCGGCAAGACGGCCAGCGTATACGAGCTTGCCCGCCGCAGCGGAAGGGACATTTTCCGCGTCGACATGGCCAAGCTCAAGAGCAAATGGGTCGGTGAAAGCGAGAAAACCGTCCGCGCCGTATTCAAGATTTACCGTTCTCTCTGCAAGTCCGCTGACAAGGCGCCGATCCTGCTCTTCAACGAGGCGGACGCCATCTTCACCAAGCGCATCGAGCATGTCGAGCAGAGCGTCGACCAGATGAACAATGCCATCCAGAACATCATCCTGGAAGAGATGGAGAACATCGACGGCATCCTTATCGCCACGACCAATCTCCTTTCCAATCTCGACCCGGCTTTCGAGCGCCGTTTCATCTTCAAGGTCGAGTTCAGGATGCCCGAGAAGGACGCCCGCGCGAAAATCTGGAAGTCCATGATTCCGAGTCTATCGGACGAAGACGCGGCCGTCCTTGCCGGCAAATACGCTTTCTCCGGAGGCAATATCGAGAACATCGCCCGGAAAAGCACCGTCGAATATGTCCTTTCCGGAAACGTGCCTGCACTTTCTTCCCTAGAAGGATACTGTCAGGAAGAACTCCTTGACCGAAAGGCGAATCGCAACAGAATCGGATTCTAAGCATATACAGTTACCATGGCAAACATCAACATCAATACGACCGAGCTGATCCAGCTCCTTGACATCACGCCTGCCGACCACAACATCATGCTGGTCGGGAGACACGGCATCGGCAAGTCCGAAATCCTGACCGAGTACTACACGGGTAAAGGCATGCCCGTCGTGGGACTCTTCCTGGGCCAGATGAGTGACCCTGGCGACTTGATCGGAATCCCCGCCAAGAATGAGAAGACCGGGAAGACAGACTTCATGCCCCCCTACTGGTTCCCGCTGGACGGCAAACCCATCGTCCTTTTCCTGGACGAACTGAACCGTGCCCGTCCGGAAATCCTCCAGACTATCTTGGACCTGGCACTGAACCGGACGCTCGCAGGGCACAGGCTCCCGGAGGGAAGCCGCATCATCAGTGCGGTGAACGCCGGCGACCAGTACCAGCTGACCGACCTGGATCCGGCCCTGGTCAGCCGTTTCAATATCGTGAACTTCCGTCCGACCGTACAGGAATGGCTGCTATGGGCGCGCAAGACCGGAATAGATGAACGCGTGACCGACTTCATCCAGGAGAACCCGATCTGGCTGGACATGGATCCCGACGCGAAAGAGGGTGAAGACACCGGCATGGACAAAACCCCGGACCGCCGCGGCTGGGAAAGGGTGTCGGACATCATCAGGCAGTCCGGCGAGCTGAACCCGCTGCTCACAAAGGCGGTCTCCTCCATCGTAGGTCCGAAAGCGGCTAGCGCATTCGTGAGCAGTGTCTCCAACCGCAAGATCGTCTCCGGACGCGAGGTGGTACTGGATTTCCCGAACGTCAGGATGGTGCTCGACCGGTATGAATTGCACCAGCTCTCCGTGGTCAATGACGGCATTTACCGCTATCTTGAGGTCGAGAATGTGCCTGAAAAGGACAAGGAGACGGTCAAGAAGAACCTGGAGGACTATTTCGAGTACCTGACACGCAACAAGAAGGAGGCGGCGGCACACTTCTCCAGTCTCTTCGTCCAGAACACGTATCCCGACGCCGTGGCTTTCATCGCCAGGGAATGTCAGGTGCTGAGCATGATGTTCATTTCCTATGTAAGGGGGATCAAGTAAATGAAAGGACGCATCACGACGATTCTGGAACACTGGTTCATCCAGGATCCTCTGCTCTTTCAGGTCCTCTGCACCCATGAACTGGTGCCGGAGACACGGATGGCGTGTCCCGTCAGGAGCGGCCGGAGACGCATCGAATACAATCCGGACTATCTCCGCGAGATGACGGACCAGGGACTGGAAGAGGCGCTTCGTACAGAGGCCGTACGCATCCTGCTCAAGCATCCGTATGAACGGAAGCCGGACGGGTGCAGCCTGCAGGCTGTCTCCATCGGTTCAAACCTGGTGGTCGGAGACAATTACATCTATCGTTTCTTCAGGATTGAAAGGCCTGCGGATTATGACCTTCCCTCGGGGAGGACATACGAGTGGTATGCAAGGCAGATCCAGTCCATGCTGCCCGGCGGAGACGAGCGTTTCGACAAGGATGCAGACAAGGACCGGGACTTGTCCGCGTTGTGGGACGAGGATGACCTGATCGTAGCCATGATCAACGGCATCATCGAAGGCTGTACCTCCTGGGGATCCCTTGCCGGCGCCTTCGCCGAGCAGTTGGCCGCCTCGACGAAAGCCAGGATCAACTGGCGCTATGCGCTCAGCGGCTTCCGTTCGAACATCCTTTCTTCAAAACGGAAGCTCACCCGTATGAAGCCCAATCGCAGGACCGGGTTCGACAACATGGGATCCATCCGATGTTTCGACACGAAACTGCTTGTCGCCGTAGATGTCAGCGGATCCATATCCAGTGAAAGCCTCAGTTATTTCTATGGTGTGATCAACAGCGCTTTCCGTTATGGATTCGAGTCGATTGACGTCATCCAGTTCGACTGTGGGGTGCGTGTGGTGCAGAATCTCAGGAAAGCGATGCGGGATGTCATTGCAATCGGCCGTGGAGGGACCAGTTTTCAGGAACCCGTCGACCATGCAGCCGAAAACGGCTATGACGGACTTATCATCCTGACCGACGGCTATGCCAGCGAGCCCCGGGTCCCGGACAACATGCGCTGCAAAATACTCTGGGTATGCCAGGACAAAGACAGTTATCAAGAGCACCACGGCTGGATGGAAAAAACCGGACGTGTCTGCACGATGGAGTTACAATGACGTAAACATGGAACAAATGGAGAACATCGATATCAAAGCGGTCACGGCAGAAGCCGTATCGAAACTCATGAATATGCCCCTTGAAAAGAAGACGGGAGGCTGGCATTGCATTCATCTGTGCAAGATCCAGTTCACGCCCGGTATGGTCAAGCGGATGCTTATATCCGAGATTTGGGGAAATTGCTGCAAACTCATGGAAGAAGACGACAGGGGCAACGGCCCCCTGGCCGTTGAGAAAGCCCTGGCTTTCTTGATGAGAAAAGGAGTCGCCAAGGAAAAAATCCAATTCAGGAAGAGTTCGTTCCGGCTCCGGCTGGACAACGCGGAGTACCGGATCTATAAACAGGGAGAAACGGATGTCTATGCATGTCCCTGGCCGTCTGAAGGGAGATTCAAGCTCCTCGCATCGGGCGAACGTCTCGCTGATTTCCTGCTCCGTTTCGATGAGGAAATACCTTCCATCGTGAGTCATGTCCCGACCATCATGGCAACGATCCGGGCACGGGAACTGGAACGGACGAAGAATGAACTGGAGCAGGAAATCAAGGAGAAACTCATCCAGTCCCTGGTCGACCAATACCTCAAGCCGCTGGGGCTGTCCGTCATTTATCATGTCCAGACCGGAGACACCGTCGTCATGGATCTGAGGAAGTCCCTGTCGGCCAAAATCATCGTTCCATTGGACCAGCTGGCGGACAAGCTGAAGGACACTGCCGGTATCCTGGACTCTCTCAAGGTTGAAGATGCCGGCTGACCCGTTTACCAGATGCATTTTCACATATTATTGCCGGAATCCTATGGTATAATGGTTGTGTGAGCGAAAAAAAGTGTAACTTAGAAGAACCAAAACTACTGATATGAAACAATCGTCCTTTTTCAAACGTGTTGCCGGGTGCGCACTCGCGCTGCTCTGCTGCATATCCGTTAAAGCCCAGACAACGGCCCCCGGCGACTTGCTGGACAAATCGGCTTTCGAGACGGAGATCAACGGGAAACCCGTATCCCTTTTCACCATTACGAACGGCAGGATTACGGCCCAGGTCACCAATTACGGTGGCTATATCGTGGGCATCTACACCCCGGACAAGGACGGCAACTACACGAATGTCGTGGGTCATAACGACAGTATCCAGCAATACCAGTCCTTCAGCCGCAACCCTGCCGGCGCTTCCCTTGGCCGGTACGCGAACCGGATCGGGAATGCAACGTTCACGTTGGACGGCACGACGTACAATCTGACCAAGAACAACGGAGAGAATTGCATTCATGGCGGCAGGAATGGATTCGACCACACGGTATGGGACGTAGAAGAGGTAAACGAAAGATCCGTCGTGCTGAGCTGTATTCTGGAGGACGGAGCGGACGGTTTCCCCGGAAATCTGAAAACCTTCCTCACCTTTTCCATAACCGATGACGACGGTGTATCGATCGGATTCAAGGCGACCACGGACAAACCGACCGTATGCAACCTGTCCCATCACGTCTATTTCAACCTCGATGGATTCCCGGCGGAGAGTTACCTCAACCACATCGTATGGATCAATGCCGATGCCATAACCGAAGTGGACAACACCCTCCTCCCGACAGGCAAACTTCTTCCCGTACAAGGTACTCCCTTCGATTTCGGCCGTCCTGCGGCCATCGGCGACCGTCAGGTCTCATCTCCTGCCGGCCGTGGGGAACCTGGTGCCCCGGCGCCTGTGATTCCGGAAGGGAAGGTACGCGTATTCGATCACAATTTCTGTCTGAACCATACCGTGGACGGAGCGGTCGAAAAAGTCGCTTCCGTTTATTCTCCGGCATCCGGACGATACATGGAAGTTTTCAACGACCAGCCCGGCCTTCAGTTCTATACAGGCAACCGGCTCGCTTTTGCCATGGAATCACAACTGTATCCGGACACGCCCAATCGTCCCGAGTTCCCGGGCAACGCGGTCCTGCGCCCTGGCGAGACCTATCATCATACGATCATATATAAGTTTTCAAAGTCTGAAACACAGACATTTACTCCGACGGAAGCAATCCGTCTGAGCGACCCTTTCATTTT
Organism: Candidatus Cryptobacteroides sp.; assembly: GCA_045222055.1. Lineage (GTDB taxonomy): Bacteria > Bacteroidota > Bacteroidia > Bacteroidales > UBA932 > Cryptobacteroides. The sequence continues at coordinate 8,795 of JBGUXJ010000138.1, forward strand.
CGCAGACAAGGCTTCCCACATGTATTACATGACAGGAACGGGAGGAATGCTTTGGAAAAGTTCCGACCTGAAGACGTGGGAAGGACCTTTCCAGGTTACTCATACAGACCCCGATTCATGGATGGGCCCCCGACCGATGATCTGGGCTGCTGAGATCCATCAATACAACGGCCGGTATTACTATTTCGGGACATTCACCAACCGCAATGAAATCATCCAGACATACAGAGGCAATGTCATAAACCGGCGGGCATGTCACATCCTTGTGGGCGACAGCCCGGAAGGGCCATTCTATCCTATGCAGGATAAGACCTATCTGCCTGCTGACCAGCCGACCCTCGATGCGACACTCTGGGTCGAAGAAGGTAAACCTTACCTCATCTTCTGCCATGAGTGGTTGCAGAACTGGAACGGTACCGTGGAGAGCATTCCGCTGAAACCCGATCTGTCGGGGACCTATCCGGAAGGTCGTAAACTGCTTTTCCGTGCATTTGATTCCCCATGGAGCAAGGAGAAAGATGAAAACGGGAACGAGGTACCCAACAAGGTAACGGACGGTCCCTTCGTTTTCCGAACCGGAAGCGGCCGGCTCGGTATGATCTGGACCAGCTGGGTCTATAATGATTATACCCAGGGAGTGGCTTATTCCCAGAGCGGTACCCTCGCCGGTCCTTGGATCCAGGAGGAAAAGCCCATTACGCCCCCCAACTACGGACACGGTATGATTTTCACGACCTTCGATGGCAAACGCGTCCTGTGCTGCCATTCCCACCGACCTTCAGATTCCTTGCGCATCCCCGCTTTCTTCCTTGTGGACGACTCCGGCGACAAACTGAAGGTATTGGGTCGGTATTATCCGTAACTATCACTTATTCAAAGGATTTCATGCGATTCAGGCTTTTATCCCTTCTCCTCGTTGTTCTACTCCCCTCTTGCCGGTATTCGTCTGAAAAAGCAGCCATCGAGCGCCAGCTGCGGGATTATCCGGAATCCCGCGTCCAGGACATCTACAAGAGTTTCTGCCAGGACAACCTCGGGCCCGAGCATCTCATCCCGGACCCGCAGTCTGCAAGGAACTATCTGGAAACGGAACTCGCCACCTTCCGCGAGGATCTGGACAGTCTCCGTTATGAAAAGCCGGAACGGATGTACTGGCCCGTGGGAGACCAGGGCAATTACATTCGCGTGGACCTCGCCGTGGTGCTGGACGGCCTGGTCAGCAAGGAGGCGCTGCTGGATGCTTTTGTGCGTAGCGCCAACGAAGGCAGGAAGGTCTCTGCGAATGAATGGGTAGAGAAATGGAAAGTCCTTGCAGGAATCATCCGCAAGGACTTTCCGGGGATTCCGTCCGCGGAGAAGGACCTCCGGCAACTGGATTCCCTCATCGTGGGCGGCAATCTCATCATGCACCACAGTCCGGCCTTCGGACAGGCCTATCACCCGCATTACCGGATCATTGCACGCGACATCTTCGAGAAAGAGTTAAAGCCGCTCATCGACCGCTGATTTATAGCGGATTACAGGATCCGCCGTTTCACTTCGCTTTCACGAAGTGCCGGTAGTCAGACCCCCACGTCCCCTTGGAATAGGTCGTCCCTTCCTTCTGCCACTCCATCTCCCTTGATGTCAGTTTCACAAACTTATAGGTGACATTGCTATCGTCCGACATCTGCGGATTGATGGTTATGGTATTCTTGTCGGTCAGGTCGATGGCATAGCTGCCGCTGTAGTCATGTGATTCGCCGCTGAGGGCATCATAAACGTGGAGCAGATAATGTCCGCTTCCATCGAAGGTGTATGCCACGGAACCGTCCATCACGAAGTCCGACGAGTCATATTCCTCGGACCATGTTCCTTCCAGCTTGTTCAAGTCGATTTTCTCACATCCACACAGCCCTGCCATCAACAGCACGGCAAAGAACAATGTTTTCAGAATCTTCATTTTTTTCGCTTTCTTATTTATTCCCCTTAACGCAAGCCTATTCCTTCTTGAGTTCGATTGCCGGATTGGTCTTCGCGGCCTTCAGCGTCTGCCAAAGCACGGTGCCGAAAGCGATAGCCAGGGAAATGACTACAGCCACCACAAAAACCCAGCCGTAGCCCTCGATGCGGTAGGCAAAGCGCTCAAGATACACCCTTGCGGCCCAGACGGCCAGCGGGATACCCAGCAGGCATGCAATTCCGGTCAGAATCATATAACTCTTGACGTTGCGCCACGTCTCACTGTTGACATTGGCACCAAACACCTTTCTCACGGCAATCTGCTTCGTATACTCATCGGCGTATTAAGTGCTCAAGGCCAGAAGGCCCAGCAGGGAGATGAGAACCGGCTGCATGGCGAAGAGTTCAACCAGATG
>JBGUXJ010000139.1:0-7749 GCA_045222055.1 Candidatus Cryptobacteroides sp.
GGAATACACATACCGGTCCAGAAGGAGCGGCCGTCCGGCACGGAGGCTTTCCCGCATCTGCGGCGCGGCGCCATGCCGGTCTTCGGCATACAGCAAGGCTACCAGTTGCGGATGGACCGCATCCAGGGTGCCGAAACCGCCACGCAGGAATTTTCCGATCAATTCTCCATAGACGGGGGCGTCATAGCGTGGGAAATGAATGTACTCCAACGCCCCCAGACGCTCTTCCAGATATTGTTTGAGCCTGCGGACCTGGGTCGATTTACCCGCTCCGTCCAAGCCTTCGATGACAAACAGCATAATGCGTATCTTCCTTTCGATTACAAAGATAGTCAAAAAACGAAACAATCTTTGACAATTATTTGTATCTTTGACCCCGGTTTTATGAACAACCCTATTAACAACAGTATTATGAAAAAAGTAATGTATGTCGCGATGGCCCTTTGCATGATGGTGGCCGTCAGTTGCAAGAATGGGAACAAGAACGCTCCGAAGCCGGTTGAAGGCGAAGGTCTTGACGAAGCGATCGAAGCGGTCGAGGATGCTGCCGCCCAGCTGGGTCAGGATGCCCAGAACGCCGGTGGTGCCGCCCGTGACCTCGCTCTCGAGGCTCTCGATGAAATTAAGGGTACTGCTGAAGAAGCTGCTGCCAAGGCGCTTGCCGAGGCTGCCGGTGCGATCTCCTTCGCTGCAGTAGAAGAGAAGCCGACCTTCAATGGCGGCGATGCCAATGATTTCTCCAAGTGGGTCAACCAGAACATCACTTATCCGGAACTTGCCAAGGAGAAAGGCGTTGAAGGCCGTGTCGTCCTCAATTTCGTCGTGGACGAGAACGGTGAGGTCAAGAATGTGAAGGTTCTCAAGGGTGTGGATCCTACGCTCGACGCAGAAGCCGTCCGCGTGGTCTCCAATTCCCCGAAGTGGGCTGCCGGCAAGCAGAACGGCCAGGCCACCAAGGTTTCCTACACCTTCCCGGTCCTCTTCAAGCTCAACTAATACGCTGATCCTGAAAGATCAAAGCCGGTCCCAAGCGGACCGGCTTTTTTTATTTCCGTATGTAGATGACGTATTTCCCGTCGAAATAAGGATCGTCCAGCCAACGGTCGATCCGCCAGGTCCCCACGCTGCCGGGGCGCAGCCGGAACCGGGCCATCAGCAGCGCCGTCTCCTCGGCAACGTCCCCGCCCCGCAGATACAGGATCGCGCGGGCGAATTTTCCTTTCACCCAAGGATAGAAATCCTCCAGCGAGGCGACGGCCCGCGAGACGACATAATCGAAGGTCTGCGGCAACGTCTCCGCCCGGGCATTGACGACGGCGACATTCTCCAGGCCCAGCGCCTTCGCTACCTCGGAAGCCACCAGGGTCTTCTTCCCCACGGAATCACACAGCGTGAACGTCACTTCCGGCCACAGGATGGCAAGGGGGATGCCCGGGAAACCGCCGCCGGTCCCCAGGTCCAGCACCGTACGGCCGGCCAGACCGGCATATTCCTCCGGCTTCTCTTCCTTCAGATAAGCGGCGATGGCCAGCGAATGCAGCACATGGTGCGGGTAGAGCCCGTCGATGTCCTTGCGGGAGATTACGTTGATCTTGGCATTCCAGTCACGGTAGAGGGCGTCCAGGGCCGCAAAACGGTCCAGTTGCGGCGCTGTCAGTTCCGGGAAGGCCGCCAGGGCGGCTGTCTTGAATCCTTCGAAATCCATAGGGCTATTCCTCCATATCAAGCATCATCCGGATGAGAAGGTTCTTGGCCCGGCTGATCCGGGTCTTGACCGTCCCCATCGGAAGGCCTGTCTTCTCGACGATGGTCTTGTATTCCAGGTTCTCGATGAAGCACAGTTTCGCCACCTCCCGGTAGAGGTCCGGAAGGCCTTCCAGGCAGGAAAGGAAATGCTCGTGGTCCTGACTGCTGATGATCTCTTCTTCCGGACTGTCGCTGTCGGATGGGACGTCGATCGGATCCAGGTCCGAATAGTCGATGGTCATCTTCTCGATCTTCTGGCCGCGCACCTTCTCCTTGTCCAGGTGATCGAAGGCGGTGTTGCGGGCGATCCGGTAGATCCAGGTCGAGAACCGGTTCTCCGGCTTATAGGACGCCAGTTGCTTGAAGGCTTTCTCGAAAGTCTCCATGCAGATATCCTCGATCTCGTCCGGGTCGCTTACATACTTGGCGACATGGGCGGAGACGCCGGCATGGTACCGGGTGTACAGATGGAAGAACGCAGCCTCCGCCTCGGGTGCGCCGAGTGCCATGCTGACGAGTTCCATGTCGGTTTTTTCAGTGTGCTTCGAGCCAGTTTTTGCCATGGTTGCATTCAACGGTTAACGGGACGGAAAGGGTGATGACATGTTCCATTTCCTCCACGACGAGCCGGCGCAGCGCCTCCACTTCGTCGGGGAAGGTATCGAAGACCAGTTCGTCATGGATCTGCAGGACCATCTTGCTGCGCAGGCCTTCCGCATCCAGGCGGCGCTGGACGCTGATCATGGCCAGTTTGATAATGTCGGCGGACGTTCCCTGGATCGGGGCGTTCACGGCATTGCGTTCGGCCAGGGCACGGATGGTCTGGTTGCGGGAGGTGATGTCGGGCAGATAGCGCCGGCGGCCGAAAAGGGTTTCGACATAGCCGGTCTCCCGGGCTTTTTCCGTGGTCTGCGTGATATAGGTACGAATTGACGGGAACGCGGTGAAATAGTCATCGATAATCTTCTTGGCACTGGCGCGGGACACCTGCAGGCGCTGGGCCAGTCCGAAGGAAGAAATACCGTACATGATGCCGAAATTGGCCGTTTTCGCGATGCCGCGCTGCTCCCGGGTCACCTCGGAAACGGGAATGCCGAAAATCTTGGCGGCCGTGGCGGCATGGACATCGACACCGTCCCGGAAGGCCTTCAGCAGATGCTCGTCACCACAGAGGTGCGCCATGATCCGCAGTTCGATCTGGGAATAGTCGGCCGAGAGGATCAGCCCGTCCGGCGTCGAGGGGACAAAGGCCTTGCGGATCTGCATGCCGCGTTCGGTCCGGATCGGGATGTTCTGCAGGTTCGGACCCGAGGAACTCAGGCGCCCGGTGGCCGTAAGTGCCTGGTTGAACGTGGTATGGATCTTTCCATCCACCGGGGAGACATACCCCGGGAACGGTTCGATATAGGTACTGAGCAGTTTCTTGACGGCCCGGAATTCCAGAATCTTGCCGACGATCGGATGCCGGTCGGTCAGGTACTGGAGGATCGTCTCGTCCGTGGAATAACTGCCGTTCTTGTTTTTCTTCGCCTTGGCGTCCAGTTTCAGTTTGTCGAAGAGGACGTCGCCGACCTGTTTGGGCGAGGAAACGTTAAGGCCGGGTTCGCCGGCCATGTCACGCACTTCGGCCTCCAGCGCATCCATTTCACGCCGCAGTCCTTCGGCATAGAGGCGGAGTTGTTCCAGGTCCACCCGGACGCCGTTACGCTCCATCCGTGCCAGTACGCCGATCAGCGGCTCCTCGATCTGTTCGTACAGGGCCGCCACGCCCTGCTTCTTCATGTCCTCGCACACGGCAGGGGCGAGCAACAGGTGGATCGCAGCCTCACGCTCCCGGCTGGGAAGCATCTCGTCAGGCGTATCGAACAGGGAGAGCGGGGCCTCATCGGTTCTCACTTCCAGGTCCACGCCCAGGTAACTCTTGCACAGGATCTCGGGCCTGTGGCTCTTCTCGGGATTGATCAGGTAATGCATCAGCCCGATGTCCAGCAAACGGCCTTCGAGCCGGATGCCGGCATGGTCCAGCAGGTTGGACTGGTATTTCAGGTAATCCCCGCATTTATCGATGGCGGGATCTTCCAGGACGGCTTTCAGGCCGGCCGGATCGCCGACGGCAACAAGGCAGGGATCCCCGGCCGCCACTGTCACATACTGGACAGGGGTGAAGATGTCCGCCCCCATCGGCTCGACGACCAGCGACATCCGGCCGGTCTTCCGGGCGGCCGCCGCCACCTTGTCAACGGTGACGATGTCATACCGGAGTTCCTTGCGCTCCTCCGCCGGACGGGCGGGAGCGACATGGGCGATGTATTTCTTCAGGGAATTGAACTCGTATTTCTCGAACAGGTCAGCGATCTGCGGGCTGTAGTCCCGTGTCAGCCGCATCTGGTCCAGGTCCGTTTCTACCGGGACATCCGTCTTGATGGTCACGAGTTCATGGCTGAGCGCGATGTGGTCCCGGGCCTCCTGGAACATGACCTGCTGACGGGCGGTCAGTTCATCCAGATGGGCATAAATGTTCTCTACCGTTCCGTACTGGGCGATGAGCTTGCCGGCTCCGACCTCTCCTACGCCTTTCACGCCCGGGACATTGTCGGCCGTATCGCCGCAGAGGGTCAGCATCTCGATGACCTGCGAAGGGTCGCTGATGCCGTACTTGGAGCAGATGGCCGCCTTGTCCACCAGTTCGTCCTCTCCGCCGGCCTTTCCGGGCTTGACCTGGAAGACATGGTCGGCGATCAGCTGGCCGTAATCCTTGTCCGGAGTGACCATGTATACGTCCGTACCGGGGGCTCCGTAGCGGCGGGCGACCGTTCCGATCACATCGTCGGCCTCGTAGCCCGGGAGCATGAGGACGGGGATATCCAGGGCCCGGCACAGTTCCATCAGCGGATCCAGGGCATCGATGACCAGCTGGGGCGTCTCGGAGCGGTTGGCCTTGTAGGCCGGGTACATTTCATTGCGGAAAGTGCCGCCCGGCGGGTCGAAGGCGACCGCCAGGTGGGTGGGTTGCTCCCGTTCAATCAATTCAAGGATGTATTTGGTGAATCCGAACAGGTTGGACATGTCCATCCCCTTTGAATTGATCATCGGCCGGCGCACGAAAGCGTAGTACATCTTGAAGACGAGGGCGTGGCCGTCGATGAGGTAGAGTTTGTCAGTCATCATTCATCAAAGGTAAAAAAAAATTTGCAAATCCATGCAAAATCACTACCTTTGCAATCCATTTCGCCAAAGACGATAATAATAAAAACGACATACAATGAAAAGAACATTCCAACCTTCCCGCCGCAAGCGTGTCAACAAGCACGGTTTCCGCGAGCGTATGGCTTCCGCCAACGGTCGTCGCGTGCTGGCTTCCCGCCGCCGTCATGGCCGCAAGAAGCTGACCGTTTCTTCCGAAGACCGGTTCTAGGAACCGCGCCTGAAGAGAGAATGAGGGTTGACGGAATGTCAACCTTTTTTCATATAGGGAAAAGCCCCGGATTGTCCGGGGCTTTTCTCGTTATTTATCAATCGGATACAGATGCAGCAGGAAGACAATCAACAGGGCGATGGCCGCCGGGAAGAGCGAGAACAGCGACCAGATCATATGCTGGACGGAGGCCTCGTTGGTGATCGTCACGACCGTCTGTCCCGTAGCGGGATCCGTACCGGAGATGAAGCCGGAAAGGCCGAGCAGCAGCGCCACGAGCGCGCCGGAGATGGCCGAGCCGAATTTCTGGGACATCGTGCCGGAAGAGAAGATCAGGCCCGTGGAGGAAGTTCCGTTCTTCTCGGTGGCATAGTCAGCCACGTCCGCATACATGGACCACAGCAGCGGCGAGAACAGGCCGATGCCGATGGACGTGATGATGACATTCGCAACCATCAGCCAGATACTGGACGGATCCATCGGAATGAAGAAGAAGGCCACGGAAGACACGGCGCACAGCAGCGCGGCCCAGGAGAAGGCCTTGCGCTTGGAGCCCACCCATTTTGTAAACTTCGGGGAAACGCCGCCGAAAATCATGCAGGTCACCTCGCCGAAGGTCATGAAGACCGTATAGTTGATGATCAGGCCGGAGACGGTCACGTCGCCATGCAGGCAGTATTCCAGCAGATAGCCGGCAACCGCATAGCGGAAGCCGTTGAAGAAGTTCATGCAGATGCCGACGAGCGTCAAGTAGATCCACGGTTTGTTGCGGAACAGGTCCGCAAACGGCTTGAAGGAGAATTTCTCCGCACGGACCGGTTTGAGCCGTTCCTTCGTCAGCAGGCCGCAGCCAAGCGTTCCCAGCGCCGCCAGGGCGCCCAGCAGCACGCCCAGGACCGCATACTGGTGCGCCGGCGTACCGCCGACCATCTTCTGCAGGTACGGGAAAGAGAGCAGGGTGACGAAGCCCATGGCATAGGCACCGACCATGCGGTATGACGAAAACTCGTTCTTCTCGTTGTCATCGTCGGTCATCACGCCCAGCAGCGAACCGTACGGCACGTTGACGGCGGTATAGACGGCCATCATGAGCAGATAGAGCGTATAGGCGTAGATGCGCTTGCCCACGGGACCGAAGTCCGGCGTAAAGAGCAGCAAGGCGAAAACGACACCCAGCGGAATGGCGCCGAAGATGAGCCACGGCCGGTAGGTACCCCAGCGCGACTGCGTCCGGTCAGCCAGCGAACCCATCACCGGGTCGGTTACGACATCGAAGAGTCGCGCCACCAGCATCAGCGTCGCGGTGTCCGCCACGGTCAGTCCGAAGATATTGGTGAAAAACAGCGGGAATGCAATCGACATCACCTTCCAGGTAATGCCGCCGGCAGCGGCGTCGCCCAGGGCATAGCCGATCTTCTCTTTCAGGGTAGGTTTGTCGGAAATCGTCGTTTTAGCCATTATACATGCGGTTAAATCTGTGCGAATATACGATTATTTTCCGAGATTCCGGTCGATAAGCCGGTTCAGGCGCCGTACGGTCTCGGTCGTGGTGAAGCCGTCCGGCTCGGTGTGCAGGCAGTAATCGACCAGGCGGGAGACATCCGAAGTAGCCACATGCATCCGGGTATCGCAGGACGCGTAATAGATGTACACCTTGCCGTCCGGATCGGCGATCCAGCCGTTGGTGAAGAGCACGTTCATCACGTCGCCCACATACTCCTCCCCTTCCGGGACCATGAAGAAGCCCGCGGGTTCCGCAATGACGCTGGACGGGTCGTCCAGGGCCGTCATGTACAGGTAGAGGACATAGCGCAGGCCGCTGGCGCAGCCACGGACGCCATGGGCCAGGTGCAGCCAGCCCTGCGGGGTCTTGATGGGAGCGGGGCCTTCGCCGTTCTTGCACTCCTTGATGGTATGGTAGTGACGCAGGTTGATGATCTTCTCCTCCCGGATGACAGCGCCTTCCATCGTGTCCACCAATGCCCAGCCGATGCCGCCGCCGTTGCCGGTGTCGATGAAACCGTCCTGCGGACGGGTGTACAGGGCATATTTCCCGTCCACGAATTCCGGATGCAGCACGACGTTGCGCTGCTGGCTGCCACTGATGATGTCCGGCAGGCGGTCCCAGTGGATGAAATCCTTGGTCCGGACCACGCCCGCGCATGCCACGGCGGAAGAAAGGTCGCCCGCCGGCGCCTCCGGATCCTTGCGCTCCACGCAGAAGATGCCGTAGACCCAGCCGTCCTCATGCGGGGTCAGGCGCATGTCATAGACGTTGGTCGCCGGCTCGCCATAGTCGGGAAGGGTCACCGGGCGGTCCCAGAACCGGAAATGGTCGATGCCGTTCGGGCTCTCCGCCATCGCGAAGAAGGACTTGCGGTCCGCCGCTTCCACGCGTACGCAGAGCAGGTACTTGTCGCCCCACTTGACCGCACCGGAGTTGAAGGCGGCATGGATTCCGAAACGCTCCAGCAGATGGGGATTCGTCTCCTTGTCCAGGTCATACCGCCAGAAAAGCGGGGCATGGTCCCCCGTCAGGATCGGGTTGCGGTACCGCTCGTACACACCGTTCACATAGACCGGTTCGT
>JBGUXJ010000140.1:0-11735 GCA_045222055.1 Candidatus Cryptobacteroides sp.
CGGCAGAAAACCCGCAGAACGCCCCTGTTACCAGGACCTTTCCACCTGCACAGCTCCCGGCGGCCGATTTCGTGGAAAGGTTCCGGCAGAAAACCCGCAGAACGCCCCTATTGACCAGGACCTTTCCACCCGCACAGCTTCCGGCGGCTGATTTCGTGGAAAGGTCCTGTTGTGAAGCGGGAATGTCATATAGGAAATAAACGGAGGCAGTGATTGGAAAAAAACGAGGGGTCCCCGTAGGGGAAAGGCCGAATATAATTTTGTTTAGTTCAAAAATAGCCGTAATTTTGCAAATCCGCTTATAGGGTGCACTGCGCCCTGACGCCGACGACCGCCTTAACAGCAGATGAGGCAAGCAAGAGTGCCGCGCGAACGGGCAGCGAGCGCAAGCCGAGAGACGAGCGCGACCGGACAGCGAACGCAAGCAAGAGTGCCGCGCGACCGGGCAGCGAGCGCAAGCCGAGAGGCGAACGCAAGCCGAAAGACGAACGCCAGTCGGGAGGCGGCCAGGAGGCGGATACAGAAGAGATAATTAATTGATTGATAAATAATGAAAAAGACCTTAGTCAGATGCTTGATGGTCATGGCGATGTTCGCCGGAGTCGTGGCATGCGGCCCTTCTCAGACCTACAAGAACATCAATTACATGCAGGACATCCAGGAGGAGACTGTCATGAACATGAAGTCCAACGAGGGCATTCTCGTGCAGCCGAAGGACATGATCGCCATCGTGGTCTCGCACCGTGACCCGGAACTCGCCGCGATGTTCAACCTGTCCAACGCCTCATACCAGGCAGGCGCCGAGACCCGCTCGACCGGTAACAGTTCCTACCGCCTCCTCGGTTACAGCGTCAACAACGAGGGTGACATCGACTTCCCGATCGTCGGAAAGATTCATGTGGCCGGCATGAACCGCTGGGAAGTGGCCGAGACCGTCAAGAACGAACTCTCCTCCCGCAACCTCCTGCGCGACGCCGTCGTCACCGTCGAATTCATGAACTTCCAGATCTCCGTCCTCGGCGAGGTCTCCCGTCCGGGCACCTACAACATCACCGGTGACAAGATCAACCTCATGCAGGCCCTCAGCCTGGCCGGCGACATGACCATCTTCGGCCGCCGCGACAACATCCAGGTCACCCGTGAGGAAGGCGGCAAGCGCCACATCTACGTGGTCGACATCCGCAACTCCGATCTCTACAACTCCCCGGCTTACTACCTCCGCCAGAACGACATCATCTATGTCGAACCCAACAAGGTCCGCGCCGGCCAGTCCACCATCAACGAGAACAGCTTCCGCAGCGTCAGCTTCTGGGCTTCGCTCACTTCCACGGTCCTGTCCATCGTCAACATGATCATCCTCATTGCCACCCGATAGCCATGATTGAAGAAAACACCACCCGCCAGCCCGTCTGGGGCCGCGAAGAAGAAGAGAATACCCTCCAGCTTGCCGATATCTGGGGAATGATCTGGAACAACCGGATCTGGTACATCATCTCCGTCGCCATCTGCCTCTTCCTGGCTATTTTCTATCTCTACCGGACCCCGAAGACCTTCAGCCGCTCCGCGAAAGTCATCGTCGACGAAGGCGCCGAAAACGCCTCCCTCCGCGAACTGGCCTCCTTCGGAAACACTGCCGTCCGCAGCCGGTACGGCGGTACCAACGTCCTGAACGAAATCCAGGCCTTCACCTCCCCGGACCTCATGCAGAAGGTCGTCGAGCGCCTGGGCTATGAGACTTCCTACATCGACAACCAGAAGTTCCGCACCCGCGAACTCTTTTCCAACACCCCGTTCACCCTGGCCCTCGGCGGCGACAACCCGCCGTCCTCCTTCTCCTTTAATGCCGCCCGCCACAAGGACAGCACCTTTGTCCTGAGCGACTTCGTCGTCGCGGGCAACGAAGTCAAGGCCCCCAAGGTGACCGGCGCCTTCGGTGACACCCTCGTCACCCCGGTCGGCAAGGTCATCCTGACCCCGACGACCCACCTGAAGAACTGGGGCCGCGACGTGACCGTCAACTGGCGCAATTCCATGTCCATGGCGAAGAGTTTCGACTCCCGCCTGTCCGTCGGGCTTTCCGACAAGCAGTCCTCCGTGCTGGTGCTCAGTCTCCAGGACCTCTTCCCGGCCCGCGCCGCCAACGTCATTTCCACCCTCATCGACATCTACAATGAGGAGTGGGTGGAGAACAAGAACCGGGCGGCCCGCAACACCTCCGAATTCATCAACGAACGTCTGACCGTCATCGAGCAGGAACTCGGCGGCGTCGAATCCGACCTCAAGAACTACAAGGAACAGCACGGTATCACCGATATCGGAAGCATCTCCCAGAACTATCTCAACCAGTCCTCGGCCTACGCTTCCAAGTTCTTCGAAGTCAACAACGCCCTGTCCATCGCCCGCTACGTCAAGAGTTACCTCAATGACCCGGCCCACGCGAACTCCCTGATTCCGGCCGGTACCGGCATCGACTCCTCCGTCGAGAGCCAGATCGCGAGTTATAACTCCCAGATGCTCAACCGTGACCGCCTCCTGAGCGCCTCCAGCGCCGAGAACCCGGTCGTCGCCGACATGAACGACGCCCTCGACGCCCTGAAGAGTTCCATCAACCGGTCCATCGACAACCTGATCGCCACCCTGCAACTGCAGGCCAACAAGATCCAGAGCGAGGAGAACGCCATCATGGGCCGCATTTCCAATGTGTCCGGCCAGGAACTCCAGCTCCTCAGCATCGAGCGTCAGCAGCAAGTCAAGCAGCAGCTGTACATCTACCTCCTCCAGAAACGAGAGGAGAATGAAATCGCCTCCCTGGTCAACGTCGGCAACACCCGTCTGATCATGAACCCGAACGGCGGCAGCGCTCCTGTCGCACCGAACTCCAAGATGATCATGCTGATCGCCTTGATCTTCGGCCTCGGCATCCCGTTCGCGATCTTCTTCCTGATGAACCAGCTTGACACCCGCGTCCGTACCCGCGGCGATATCGCCAAACTCCAGGCCCCGTTCCTCGCGGAAATCCCGCAGATGGGCCTCCAGGGCCTCAAGTGGTGGGAACGCCTGCGTGCCGACCGGTTCAACAACCACAATTCCAAGATTATCGTCAAGGCCGGCAAGCGCGACATGATGAACGAAGCGTTCCGCGTCTTGCGTACCAACCTCGACCTGATGGTCGGCAACGAGCCCGGCTGCCACAAGATTATGGTCACCTCGTTCAATACGAACGCCGGTAAGACCTTCACGGACATGAACATGGCCGCCACGATGTCCCTCAAGGGCAAGAAGGTCCTCATGATCGACCTCGACCTCCGCAAGGGTACCCTTTCGAAGGCCCTCGAAATGGACAAGAAGGATGGCGTCGCCGCTTACCTGAACGGCAAGATCTCCCTGAACGAGGCCATCCACAACGTCCAGGATCACCTCGACCTCATCCCGGTCGGCAAACTGCCGCCGAACCCGGCCGAACTCCTTGACAGCCCGCGCTTCGGCGAAATGATCGACGAACTGGCCAAGCACTACGACTTCATGTTCATCGACTGCGCCCCGATCGACATCGTCGCCGATACCTCCATCATCTCCAAGCATGCGGACATCTCCCTGTTCATCATGCGTGCCAACCTCTTCGACAAGCGCGCCATCCCGGCCGTCGAGGAAATGTACGAGAACGGACGGTTCAACCGCATGGCCGTCGTGCTCAACGGCGTCGAAAGTTACCACAGCGGCTATGGCCGTGGCTACGGCTATGGTTATGGCTACGGTTACGGCTATGGCTACGGCTACGGCCAGGGCTACGGCTACGGCAACCAGACCGACGACGAAGACACGAAAGAGAAAGGAGAGAAAGCCTGATGTTCGGCCTGTTCGGCAGCAAAAAGAAATCCCTTTTAGACGGTGGCATCCTCCAGGGTGCCACCGATAATCATTCCCATATCCTGTACGGTGTGGACGACGGCGTCAAGACCGTCGAAGAGAGTATGAAGATCCTGCATTTCTACGAAGAAGCAGGCCTGCAGACCCTCTGGCTCACGCCCCATGTCATGGAGGATGTCCCCAATACGACCGAGGGACTTAAAAGCCGCTTCGCCCAGTTGCAGGGGGCCTATGAGGGCCCGATCCGCCTGAAACTGGCAGCGGAATACATGATCGACACCCTGTTCGTCGAGCGGCTCCGCGAGAAAGACCTGCTTCTCCATGGCGGCGACCGCGTCCTCATGGAGACCAGCACCTGGTCCCCGCCCATCGACCTGTGGGAGATCATCGAAGAGGCCCTCCATGTCGGCTACCGCCCGCTGATCGCCCATCCTGAGCGCTACCGCTACATGCGGATGAAGGACTACGAGCGGCTGAAGAACATGGGCTGCCTGCTGCAACTCAATCTTCCCTCGATCGTCGGCGTGTACGGCGAAGAGACCCGGGCCAAGGCGGAAACCTTGCTGGACAAAGGGTTCTACTGCATGTTCGGCTCTGACTGCCACCGTTCCCGCGCCCTAGATTCCCAGGTCCACGCACCGGTATTCAAACCTGACGTGCTACGTAAGCTGGAAGCCCTCAAGCAAGGCGCTGAATAGAAATTCACGGTCCGTTCTTCCGCAGGACGGACTTTTTGTTTATATTTGTAGGACAACCGCAGAGAATCCATGAATATCCTTGTCACCGGAGCGAACGGACAGTTGGGAACCGCCCTGCGGGAGGCTCCCAAGAGCCGTGACGACCGCTGGATCTTCACGGACGTCACGCAGTTGCCGGGCGTCGAGACGGTCTTCCTCGATATCACGGACTGCGATGCCGTCCGGATCGTCTGCGAATCCGAGCGGATCGACGTGATCGTCAACTGCGCCGCCTACACCAACGTCGACAAAGCCGAGGACGACCAGTCCACGGCCGACCTGCTCAACCGGCAGGCCCCTGCGAACCTGGCTGCGGCTGCGGCGGAGCGGAACGCCGTCCTGATCCATGTCTCGACTGACTACGTGTTCCGTGGTGACAAGTCCGTCCCGTATGCCGAGACGGACGAGACGGATCCCACGGGCGTCTATGGCGTGACCAAGCTGGCGGGGGAGCGCGCGGTCCTGGAATCCGGTTGCAAGCATTTGATATTCAGGACGGCATGGCTCTATTCCCCCTGGGGGAAAAATTTCGTCAAGACCATGCTGCAACTCATGCAGACCCGGCCTTCGCTGAAAGTCGTCTATGACCAGGTCGGTTCGCCGACCTATGCGCCCGACCTTGCGGACCTGATCGCCCACGTGATCGGAACCCGCGACTTCGGCAAGACCGGAATCTATCATTTCACCGATGATGGCGCCATCTCCTGGTACGACTTCGCCATGGCCATCCGGGACCTCGCCGGCCTCCGGAAATGCCCTGTAGCGCCCTGCCTGAGCGCCGAGTATCCCACCAAGGCGGAGCGTCCGCATTTCTCCGTCCTGGACAAGGCGAAGGTCCGCGGGACATTCGACTGGGCCGTCCCGTACTGGCGCGACAGTCTGGAGAGGTGCCTGGAACGCCTGGGCGTCAAATAAAGAAGGCAATCATGAACTTGATACATACAGAAATAGACGGTCTGCTGATCCTCGAACCCAAGGTGTTCGGGGATGACCGGGGCTACTTCTTCGAGGTCTATAACAAAAAGGTTTTCGAGGAACTCGTCGGGCCGGTGGACTTCGTCCAGGACAACGAGAGCAAGTCCCGGTACGGCGTCGTCCGCGGGCTGCATTTCCAGACAGGGGAGCATGCCCAGGCCAAACTCGTCCGCGTGGTCAGCGGTAGCGTCCTTGACGTCGCGGTGGACCTGCGGCCGGGCTCCGAGACTTTCGGACAGCATGTCGCGGCCGTCCTCAGCGGAGAGAACAAACGCATGTTCTTCATCCCGCGCGGCTTCGCCCACGGTTTCAGCGTCCTTTCCGATGAGGTCATTTTCCAGTACAAATGCGACAACCTCTACTGTCCGCAGGCGGAAGGCGCCATCGCCTGGGACGACCCTGACCTCGGCATCGACTGGCAGATTCCCGCGGATCGGGCAATCCTCTCTGAGAAGGACCGTAACCATCCATCATTCAAACAGTTTGTAGCATCGCTTTCCACAAAACGATAACCATGGAATTCAAGAGAAACATCCTTGTTACCGGCGGTGCCGGCTTCATCGGCAGCCACGTCGTCCGCCTCCTCGTCAACAAATATCCGGACTACCGCATCGTCAACCTCGACAAGCTGACCTACGCCGGCAACCTCGCCAACCTGAAAGACATCGAGGACGCCCCCAACTACGTCTTCGTCAAGGCCGACATCTGCGACTTCGATACGATCCTCCAGGTCTTCAAGGACTATGCGGTCGACGGGGTGATCCACCTGGCCGCCGAGAGCCATGTCGACCGTTCCATCAAGGATCCGTTCACCTTCGCCAAGACCAATGTCCTCGGGACCCTCAGTCTGCTGCAGGCCGCCCGGCTTTCCTGGGACGGCCGTTTCGAGGGCAAGCGTTTCTACCACATCTCGACGGACGAGGTCTACGGCGCGCTGAAGATGGACGGGACTTTGTTCACTGAGACGACCCGTTACCAGCCGCACAGCCCGTACAGCGCAGCCAAGGCCTCCAGCGACCACTTCGTCCGTGCCTTCCATGACACCTACGGCCTCCCGGTGGTGGTGACCAACTGTTCCAACAACTACGGGCCCTACCAGTTCCCGGAGAAACTGATCCCGCTCTTCATCAACAACATCCGCCACCGCAAACCGCTCCCGGTCTACGGCAAGGGCGAGAACATCCGCGACTGGCTCTATGTCGAGGACCACGCGAGAGCCATCGACCTGATCTTCCACGAGGGCCGCGACGGCGAGACCTACAACATCGGCGGCTTCAACGAGTGGAAGAACATCGACCTGGTCAAGGTATTGATCCGCACGGTCGACAAACTGCTCGGACGGGCTGAAAATGAGGACATTAACCTGATTACGTACGTAACGGACAGGGCCGGTCACGACCTGCGGTACGCCATCGATTCGACCAAGCTCAAGACCGAACTCGGCTGGGAGCCGAGCCTCCAGTTCGAGGAGGGGATCGAGAAGACCGTCCGCTGGTATCTCGACCACCAGGACTGGATGGACAACGTCACTTCCGGCGACTACCAGAAGTATTACGAAGACATGTACAAAGGCCGATGATCCAGTCGGAGGGGCAGCATTGGTTCGCGCTCCGGATTACCTACTGTCGCGAACTGAAAGTCCAGAAAGCCCTGGAAGAGAAGGGCATCCGGACCTTCGTGCCGATGCGTTCCTTCCGTGAGGAGAAAGACGGGAAGGTCGTTCACAAGACCGTTCCCGCCATCAACAACCTGGTCTTCGCCCAGTCTGACCAGCAGACGCTCTACGCGTTCATGCAGCGTGAGGGAGACGCTTCCATGACCCGTTTCATCTGGGACCGCGTCACGCGGCAGCCCCTGATGATCCCGGACAAGCAGATGGACGATTTCATCCGGGTCTGCGAGGCCTCCGGAGACGATGCCATCTATCTCTCCGACGTGGACCAGTTCCCGGACGGAACGCGGGTGCGCGTCCGTTTCGGCCCCCTGGCCGGCGTGGAAGGGAAGGTGGTCCGGATCCGCAAGTCGCGCCGCATCTTCGTGGAACTGCCGCAACTCGGCGCCGTGGCCGGTACGTACATTCCCATGGACTATCTGGAACTGCTTCCCGGGCAAGATCCGGGTTGAAATACCACTCCGAATCGTCTTTTTTTCTTCATAAATGTCCGATTACGTATGTAATCGGGCTTTTTGCGTTGCGGATGAAATATAACTTGGTTATATTTGTACCCAATCTAACCGGCAAGAGATTTATTTAATGATCCAGTCCTTTCCCGTGGATGCCGTTGCTGGACAGTGCGGCTCCCGGAAAAAGGCAGAAATACGCGCAATCCGGTTCGCCCTGGCGTAGGCCCTGGGTGACCCTTTTTACGTTCCAATCCCCCCATTGATGCTTAATTTCCCCCTTATCCATTTTTCGGACCGATATCTCAGCAAGAAGGCCATCTTCTTGCTTGACATGTGCCTGTCCCTGTTCGCCTCACTCGTGGTGATCCTGGCGGCGGATGCGCTCGCCGGCCGCAACCTTTTGCGCTGGCGTTTCATCGGTCCCTATCTCGGTGTCTCTTTCGCTGCCACGGCGCTGATGTCTTGGCTGACAAGGAGTTACCGTATTATTATCCGGCACCTGGTCGTTCGTGACGTCTTCATCTTCTTCATCGTCGCTCTCGGCAAGGGTTTGGCTGTCATCGCGCCCCTGCTGGCCTGGTACAAGTTGGACATCGTTTCCCTGCTGGCCCTGCTGGACTTCCTCCTGACGTTTTTCCTGCTGGTCGGCGTACGGATCCTGATGATTCAGGTTTACGCCCTGTACAACAACAAGTTGCGTGAACGTTCCGGGCGGAAGCGCCTGATGGTCTACGGCACCACCGACAAGAGTCTGGCCACCCTGACCCGCCTGAAGAACTCGTCCCACTACGCCGTCGTCGGTTTCCTGATTCCCGGGAATGTTACGCAGAACCTGCAGATCGACCGGACTCCGGTCTTCCCGTTCGAGACAGACGAGGACCTGGACGATATCTCCGGCCGCCGCGGCTTCGACGCCGTGCTCTTCTCCCGGGACATCGACGCCCAGCGGGAAGAAAACGGCCTGATCCGATACTGCCTCGCCCATCACATCGAGACCCTGATCGTCCCCACCTTGGACGAAGTCGTGGAAGGGGAGAGTCTCCTCCGTCCCCGCAATGTCAAGGTCGAAGACCTGCTCGGCCGCCAGGAGATTAAGATTTCCATGGACGAGATCAAGGCCAATTTCGCAGGCAAGGTCGTGATGGTCACCGGCGCCGCCGGCTCCATCGGTTCCGAACTGGTGCGTCAGCTCGCCGGCTTCGGCGTCCGCCAACTCATCCTCTTCGACAACGCCGAGACCCCGATGCATGAACTCCGCCTCGACCTCGAAGACAAGTTCAAAGGGCTCGATTTCGTGCCGGTTATCGGCGACGTGCGCCAGCCGCAGCGCCTGGACTACGCTTTCCGGACCTGGCATCCGCAGGTGGTCTTCCACGCCGCGGCCTACAAGCATGTGCCGCTGATGGAGGAGAATCCCTGCGAGGCCGTCCTGGTCAATGTCCATGGCACCCGCAACGTGGCGGACAAGTGCATCGAATACGGCGTTGAGAAGATGGTCATGATTTCCACCGACAAGGCCGTCAACCCGACCAACATCATGGGCTGCACCAAGCGCCTCGCCGAGATCTATGTCCAGAGCCTGGGCCTCGCCATCGAGAAGGGCGAGCACCCCGGCCGCACCAAATTCGTCACCACCCGTTTCGGCAACGTGCTGGGCAGCAACGGCTCCGTGATCCCGCGTTTCCGGGAGCAGATCGCCAAGGGCGGTCCCGTGACCGTCACCGACCCGCGCATCACCCGCTTCTTCATGACCATCCCCGAGGCGTGCCGCCTCGTCATGGAGGCCGCGACGATGTCCTCCGGCAACCAGATTTTCATCTTCGACATGGGCGAGAGCGTCAAGATCGACACCCTGGCCCGGCGGATGATCTCCCTGGCCGGATTCAAGCCCGACGAGGACATCAAGATCGTCTATACCGGCCTGCGCCCCGGCGAGAAACTTTACGAAGAAGTCCTCGCCACCTCCGAGAACACCCTGCCGGCCTTCCACGAACGCATCCGCATCGCCAAGGTCCGCGAGTATGCATATGATGATGCCCTGTCGGTCGTCGACCGGCTCTCCGCCCTCTCACGTGAGGTGATGATCCCGGACATGGTCCGGCTCATGAAGAAGACCGTTCCCGAGTACAAGAGCGAGAATTCCCGGTTCGCGGAGTATGACACCAAGTAAATTATCTTTTAATATACGGACAAAGATCCTATCTTTGCTGAAAACGCCCGAACTATGAAAATTGCAGTTGCCGGTACCGGCTATGTCGGCCTGTCCATCGCGACCCTCCTGGCGCAGCACCACAGCGTCACGGCCGTCGATGTCATTCCTGAGAAAGTCGACAAGATCAACCGGAAAATCAGTCCGATCCAGGACGAATACATCGAGAAATACCTGGCGGAGAAGCCGCTGGACCTGGTCGCCACGCTCGACGGGCGGGCCGCCTACCGGGATGCCACCTTCGTGGTCATCGCCGCTCCGACCAACTATGACCCGAAGAAGAATTTCTTCGACACCTCCCATGTCGAGGAGGTCATCGAACTGGTGCTCGAGGTCAATCCCGACGCCGTGATGGTCATCAAGTCCACGGTGCCGGTCGGCTATACCAAGTCCGTCCGCGAGAAGTACAGTTACCGCGAGCGCCTCTCCGACGGCACGTTTCGCGTCGTCACCCCGAAGATCCTCTTCGCCCCGGAGTTCCTCCGCGAGTCCAAGGCCCTGTACGACAACCTCTATCCCAGCCGCATCATCGTCGGATACGACGAGGAAGGGCTCGCCGGTTCCGCCCGGACCTTTGCCCAACTTATCGCCGAAGGTGCGCTGAAAGAAGACGTCCCGGTCCTGTTCATGGGCACCACCGAAGCCGAGGCCGTAAAACTGTTCGCCAACACGTACCTGGCCCTCCGCGTCAGTTACTTCAACGAACTCGACACCTACGCCGAGATGAAGGGGCTTGACACCCAGGCCATCATCGAAGGCGTCTGCCTCGACCCCCGCATCGGCAGCCACTACAACAACCCCTCCTTCGGCTACGGCGGCTACTGCCTCCCGAAGGACACCAAGCAGTTGCTGGCCAACTTCAACGACGTTCCCGAGAACCTCATCAAGGCCATCGTCGATTCCAACCGCACCCGCAAGGACTACATCGCCGACCGCGTGCTGGAGAAAGCCGGCTACTACAGCGCCAACAGCGCCTACGACACCGCCAAGGAGCGCGAGGTCACCATCGGCGTCTACCGGCTCACGATGAAATCCAACTCCGACAACTTCCGCCAGAGCGCCATCCAGGGCATCATGAAGCGCATCAAGGCGAAGGGCGCCACGGTCGTGGTCTACGAGCCCACCCTCGAAGACGGCACCACCTTCTTCGGCTCCCTCGTCGTCAACGACCTCGCTTCTTTCAAAGCCCAGTCCGACGCCATCATCGCCAACCGCTACGACACCGCCCTCGACGATGTCGCGGACAAGGTCTACACGCGGGACATCTTCAAGCGGGATTGAGGCAAAATAATTGATTAATAATTAGATACTTGATATATGTCGATTTTTAAGGACAAGGTGCTCCTGATCACCGGAGGCACCGGTAGTTTCGGGAACGCGGTGCTCAACCGCTTCCTCCGGACGGACATCGGAGAGATCCGCATCTTCAGCCGGGACGAGAAAAAGCAGGATGACATGCGCCACGACTTCCAGGCGCGGATGCCGGAAGTGGCGCACAAGGTCAAATTCTACATCGGCGACGTCCGGAACCGCAGCACGCTGAAATATGCGATGCAGGGCGTGGACTATGTCTTCCATGCCGCGGCGCTCAAGCAGGTACCGTCCTGCGAGTTCTTCCCGATGGAAGCCGTCAAGACCAACGTCATCGGCACGGACAACACTCTCGACGCCGCCATCGAGGCCGGCGTGAAATGCGTCATCTGCCTCTCCACCGACAAGGCCGCCTACCCGATCAACGCCATGGGCATCACCAAGGCCATCGAGGAGAAGATCGCCGTGGCCAAGAGCCGCTACAGCGGGCAGACCAAGATCTGCTGCACCCG
>JBGUXJ010000141.1:0-7118 GCA_045222055.1 Candidatus Cryptobacteroides sp.
CGGGCACGGTGAAAGGCAATGCCCTCGTCCAACTGCTGGCGGATGGGTTTTCCGGGATGGCTGTAGGCCGGGTGGAAGGCGGCGTTGTCGCAGAAACTGCAGCCCCCGGTGCCGAGGGTCCCGTCCCGGTTCGGGCAGGTGAAGCCGGCATCGACCACCAGCCGCTGCAGCCTTCCGCCCGGAAGGAAGTCGGAATCCGTCATGGAGAAGTAACGCTTGCCGTCAGGGAAAACCATGCTTCTAAATTACGGAATCTTCGCAAAACGACCAAATCTCGGAGGGGTACGGAACGTAGTTCCGGAAAATGTGCTATCTTTGCAAGATATAACCAAAAGATTCAAGACCATGCAGCGTTTTATTACTTCGGAAATCCCTGAAGGCCTGACCTTTGACGATGTTTTACTGGTACCCGCCCACTCGGAGGTGCTTCCGCGTGACGTGGACGTGACGACCCGTTTCACCCGCGACATTACCATCCATACCCCGATCATTTCGGCGGCCATGGACACCGTTACCGAGGCGGAACTGGCCATTGCGATGGCCCGCGCCGGCGGTATCGGCGTGATTCACAAGAATATGACCATCGAGGCCCAGTGCGAGCAGGTACGCCGCGTCAAGCGGGCGGAAAACGGCATGATCTACGATCCCGTGACCATCGCTCCGGAGGCGACCGTCGGTGACGCCCTCACCATGATGGCCAAGCACCATATCGGCGGCATCCCCGTGGTCGACGCCCAGGGTTATCTGATTGGCATCGTGACCAACCGCGACCTGCGGTTCCATGTCGACAACCGCCGTCCGATTTCCGACATCATGACTTCCAGGAACCTGATCACCGCCCGCAAGGGCATCAGCCTCGCCGAGGCGACGGAAATCCTGATGCGCAGCAAGGTCGAGAAACTTCCTGTCGTGGACGAGAACAACCGCCTGGTCGGACTGATCACCTACAAGGACTTGATGAAGATCAAGGACAACCCGATCGCCAGCAAGGATTCCCGCGGCCGGCTCCTGGTCGCCGCCGCCGTCGGCGTGAAGGCGGACACCATCGACCGGATCGGCATGCTGCAGGCCGCCGGCGCCGATGCTGTCGTCATCGATACCGCCCACGGCCATTCCGCCGGGGTTCTCGAAGTAATCTCCAAGGCATGCAAGGCCTTCGGCAAGAAAGATATCCAGATCGTCGCCGGCAACGTCGCCACCGCCGAAGGTGCGAAGGCCCTCGCCGACGCCGGCGTGGATGCCGTCAAGGTCGGCATCGGCCCCGGTTCGATCTGCACCACCCGCATCATCGCCGGCGTGGGCATGCCGCAGCTGACGGCTGTCATGATGGCCGCCGATGCCCTGAAGGGAAGCGGTGTCCCGGTCATCGCCGACGGCGGTATCCGGTATTCCGGTGACATCACCAAGGCCCTCGCGGCCGGCGCCAGCACCATCATGGCCGGTTCCCTGTTCGCCGGGACCGAGGAGTCTCCGGGTGAGACCATCATCCTGAGCGGCCGTAAGTTCAAGTCCTATCGTGGCATGGGTTCGCTCGAGGCCATGGAGAACGGTTCCAAGGACCGCTATTTCCAGGACATGGAGGCCGACATCAAGAAACTCGTGCCGGAAGGCATCGTCTCCCAGGTACCTTACAAGGGCTCCGTCGCCGAAGTCGTCTACCAGCTGGTCGGCGGCCTGAGGGCGGGCATGGGCTATGTCGGTGCCCGGAACATCGAGGCGCTCCGCAGCGCCAAGTTCGTCCGCATCACCCAGGCCGGTTTTGTGGAAAGCCATCCGCACGACGTGACCATCACCAAGGAAGCCCCGAACTACTCCCGATGAGAAAGTTGCTGATCCTTCTGTTCCTGGCAGCGCTGCTGCCCGCATGCAAGACCGTCTCTTCGTTCGTGCATGACGGGGAGGTCGTCGCCAAGGCGGGCAAGCATAAATTGTATGCCGCCGAACTGGAGGAGTTCATCCCCGGCGGCGTTTCGCCGGAGGACAGCACGCGCCTGGCGCTCCAGTACATCGACAAGTGGGCGTCCGACATGCTGTTCCTGGACATGGCGGAAGCGGAACTGTCCAAGACGGAGAAGGACGTCTCCCGGGAGATCGAATCCTACCGCCGTTCGCTGTTGAAATACCGTTACGAACAGAAATACGTCAACCAGCGGCTCGACACGGCCGTGACGGAGGCCGAGATCGAGAAGTATTACCAGGATCATCCGGAGCAGTTCAAACTGGTCCGTCCGATCGTCAAGGCCCGTTTCGCCCGCATCTCCGGCGATTCCCCGAACCTTTCCGCCGTCCGCAAGAACCTGCTGTCCGAAGGTCCGGACGACGATGACATGATTGTCTCCGATTCCCTGACCTACGCTTCGGCCCTCCGCTATACGGACTTCGGCAAGCGATGGGTGGACATCGCCCTCCTCGCCCGCGAGTTCGAGATGGACCATGTCTCCCTGCAGGCGGCGATGAAGAAAGGTGTCATCGAGCAGAAAGACGCCAACGGGAACATCGGCATCGCCCATGTCTCGGAACTGATCAAGGAAGGGGAAACCGCTCCGGTGGACTATTATGCGGACCAGATCCGCGAGATCATTCTCAGTACCCGAAAACAATCCCTGCTGTCCGGTTTGGAACAAGAGTTGATAGAAAAGGCCCGGACACAGGAAAATTATGTGATATATTGATATGAAGGCATTCAAAGTCATCCTGGCCGGCATGGTGGTGCTTGCCGCCGTTTCCGCCCAGGCCCAGACCTACCCGAAAGGACTCGTGGACAAGACCATCGCCGTGATCGGCAACGAAATGGTCACCATCGGCCAGCTGGAGGAAGAAATCCAGATGGCGCGTATCCAGCAGGGATTCCAGTCAGACCGTAACATGCGTTGCGAACTGCTCGAACGCATCCTCGAATCGAAATTGTTCCTCATGCAGGCCCGCGTGGACTCCCTGAGTGTCAACAACGACATGGTCTCGAGCGAACTTACCAACCGGATCGACCAGATCCGCTCCCAGCTCGGCGGCGACGAGCAGGTGGAGGAGTACTTCGGCAAACCGCTGTACAAACTCCGCCAGGAATGGCGCAAGACCCTGGAGGACCAGAGTCTCACCCAGCAGATGCAGTCCACGATCGCCAGCGATATCCCGGACCTGACCCCGTACGACGTGAAGCAGTACATCGCCAAGACCGACAGCGCCGACCTTCCGGTCGTCCCGATCCGTTACCAGCTCAGCCAGATCTGTCTGTACCCGGACCGTGAAGCCGCCAACCTCGCCGTCAAGGAGAAACTCCTGGACATCCGCGAGCGCATCCTGGCGGGGGAACGTTTCGCCACCCTGGCCCGCATCTATTCCGAGGATACGGGCAGCGCCCGCCGCGGCGGAGAACTGGGCATGGCGTCGAAGTCCATCTTCTGGCCGGCCTTCTCCGATGCCGCCATGGCCCTCAAGCCCGGCATCATATCCCAGATCGTCGAGACCCCCGACGGCTTCCACCTGATCGAGGTCCTCGAGAAGAAGGGCGACATGTTCAACGCCCGCCACATCCTGCTGAGGCCCCAGTATACCTCCGAAGACATGGAGAAGGCATTCAAGACCCTGGACAGCCTCCGTACCGAACTGGTCAACGGCGCCGTGACCTTCCCGCTGGCGGCCCGCTTCTATTCCGAAGATCCCGCCTCCCGCACCAATGGCGGCCAGATGGCGGATCCGAACACCGGTTCTTCCTATTTCGAGATTGACCAGCTCAAGCCTCAGGACTACCGCGCCATCCGCGACCTGAAGGAAGGCGAGATCTCCGAACCGGTCGAATCCCTCGACAACGAGGGCCGCAACGGCAACACGGTCTACAAGATCATCAAGGTGGACAAGATCCTTCCCGCCCATACCGCCACGTTCGAGAATGACTACAGCCAGCTCGAAGGGAGTGTCCGGCAGGAGAAGGCGATGGCCGCCCTTGATGCGTTCGTGAATGAGAAACTGAAGACGACGGATATCTATATCGATCCGATCTTCGCGGACTGCGACTTCACCCGGGAGGGCTGGAAGGAGGTTGCCCGCAAGAGCGCAGAACAATAATGCGGAAACGGCTTTTCCTGTTTTTCCTGCTGGCTCTGACCGGCATCTTCAATCTGTCCGCCCAGATCAAAACGGAGCGGACGGATTCGCTGGTGCGCCTGATGAGCGCCCAGAAGATGGAACTGGTGGAGCGGAACGGCAGCAATTACCGGAAAGTCACGGGCCCGGCCCGTTTCCTGCATAACAACACCTACCTGATCTGCGACACGGCCTACTGGCACGTGGACAGGCAGGAGATCGAAGCCATCGGCAATGTCCGGATCCTCCAGGAGCAGACGGTCCTGTCCGGCGACAACCTGACGTATTTCATCGACCGCGACCTCGCGGAGTTCCGGGGTACGCTCGTGCAGTTGGAGGACAAGGACCATAACATGCTCCGTACCCGTTTCCTGGACTACAACACCCGCGACAGCGTGGCCGTCTTCCAGAACGGCGGCTCCATGAAGGACAAGGACGGGCAGATCATCGAGAGCCAGACCGGCACGTACGACGCCAAGGTCAAGTTGTTCACGTTCACGGACCAGGTCAACATGTTCACGGACTCGATCTTCGTCAAGACGAGCCGCCTGACCTATGACACGGACCGCAGTTTCGCCACGTTCGGCGTCTCGACCGATGCCTGGAAAGAAGACGACATGCTTTCTTCTGACGCCGGCTGGTATGACCGGTCGCGCGAACTGTTCTTCTTCCGGAACCGGGTCCATGGCATGACCCAGGACCAGGAAGTCTGGACCGACTCCCTCTATTTCTGGCGGAATACCCGTGACGTGGAGATGTCCGGCGCTTCCCAGCTCACCGACACGACCCGCAGCGTCTTTGCGCTGGCCGGGCACATGTTCTATGAGGATTCCCTCGCGCGGATGACCCTCACGCGGGATCCGGCCGTCATCGGCCTCACCGGAGAGAAAGAGGCGCAGAAAGATACCGTCTGGTTCGGCTCGGACAAGATGGTCTATCAGACTTTCCCGATGTGCGACATTGCGGAAGGCACGGTCGCGGCTTCGCAGAAACGGCTGGAAGACCTGGCCTCCGATGCGGTCATGACCTATCGGAAGAAAGCGGCGGAAGAGGCGGAAAAAGCCCGTCAGGAAGCGCTGAACAACGACCCGAACAATCCCAACAACCCGAATAATCCGAACAATCCCAACAGGAATGGTGCGGCGGCCGCCGCGGCAGACAGGAATGCTGCCGCCAAGCCCCCGGTTGAGGACCCTCCGGCCGATATGCCGTTGAAGACGCCGGCAGATACGACGGTACTGCCTCCGATGGATACGACGGCTTTGGCACTCGCCGATACTTTGACGAATATGCCTGTCGATACGACCGGCCTGGCATTTGCGGATACGACGGCGCTCTCTCCGATGGATACGACCGCCCTGGCGCTCGCCGATACCACGGTCCTGGCGCCGTTGGATTCGACCAAGAAGGCGTTCCTGACGGCGACCGGTCATGTGAAACTGTTCCGCAGGGATGTCCAGATCGCCTGCGATTCGCTGGAGTACAGCGACTTGGATTCGCTGGTGCGGCTCTACAAGGATCCGATTGTCTGGAACGAGGGCAACCGCCAGTATGCGGCGGACAGTCTCTATGCCGTCATCAGGAACCGGGCGATGGAGAAGGCAAGTCTCATGTCCAATGCCTTCATCATCATAGAAGAGGAGCCGGACCGCTGCTACGACCAGATCCGCAGTACGGAAATGCTGGCTTATTTCGACTCGACGGGCGCGCTGCGGCGTTTCGATGCCCTCGGCGAGGCGAATGCGGTGTTCTACCTCAAGGAGGACAGCACGTTCGCCACGGTCAACAAGAGCCAGGCGAAGATGCTCTATGCCCAGTTCAAGAACGGCGAGATCGACCGTGTCTATTATTTCGACACGGCCAAGAACGACGCCTATCCGTTGGCGCAACTCAAGC
Source organism: Candidatus Cryptobacteroides sp. (assembly GCA_045222055.1). GTDB lineage: Bacteria > Bacteroidota > Bacteroidia > Bacteroidales > UBA932 > Cryptobacteroides. The sequence continues at coordinate 5,977 of JBGUXJ010000141.1, forward strand.
AGGAAGACCGTACCCTGAAGGGCTTCAACTGGCAGCCGGACCTGCGTCCGAACGGTCCGCAGGACATCACGGAACTGACGCTCCGTCCTACCGAGCGGAAGACGTATGCCGCGCGTCCGCGTGCGACTTTCAAGGAGACTGACCGGTACTATCCGGGCTACATGTCCGGGGTCTACAAGAAGATTCAGGAGAATGAGGAGGCCAAGGCCCGCCGTGAGCGGGAAAAGGCCGAGCGAGAGCGTTTCGTCCAGGATTCGCTGGACTATGTCCGGAAACTGGCTGCCGACTCCCTGGCTTTGCGCGATTCCCTGAATGTGTCTTTGCCGGATACAGTCAAGACGCTGTCGGACAGCCTGTCTGCCGTTGTCACCGATTCGCTGGCCGTCGGTGCGGACAGCCTGAAGGTCGCGGCCGATTCCGTTGCCGCTCCTGTGGTACAACTGGATCCGAAGGCGCAGAAGAAGGCCGAGCGGGAGGCTGCGAAGGCCGCCCGGGAAGCGGCCCGTGCCGCGAGAATCGAGGCCCGGGAAAAGCGTTGGGCACAGTTGGACAGCCTGGATGCGGCCAAGGCCAAGCTGAAGGCCGACAAAAAGGCGGAGAAAGAGCGGCAGAAGAAATTGAAGGCTCTCCGTGCTGCGGAGAAACAGGCACGGAAGGACCAGGCCAAGCTGGAGAAATACCTCCGGAAATACGAGAAGAAGAAGGCCAAGGAGGATGCCCGGAAGGCCGCCAAGGAAGGGCTGCCCGCCAAGGCACCCGATGTGCCGGACCAGCCGAAACTTCCCGACCCGTCTGCGACCGATCCTTCTACAGTCAATCCTTCTGTGACTGATCCGACAGACGCCTCCGTCTTCGAGGCAATTACCCCTCCAACTGAAGAGAACGTTACCGAAAAAGAAGAGACCCCGTAGCGAGGTCTCTTCTTCTTTTTTGTAGCGAGCCAGTCAAATTAATTTGTATGTATCATAAAAGATACTATCTTTGCATTTAGTTAATTTGAGTAGAATTGATGTGTCTTGTAATCGCTTTAGTTCTTTTTGTAAAGGCTGTCTGGGAATGGTTGTTCCCGGATGAACGTTTTATGATTCTTTTTTTCTCTGGTTTAGATAAAGAGTATTCGTATAACTACAGGCGTTTTAGGA
>JBGUXJ010000142.1:0-4833 GCA_045222055.1 Candidatus Cryptobacteroides sp.
CTCCCCGGCCGACAGGTGGCCGGCGATGGCGAGGTCCACGAGGCCGACCAGCGGAATCGTGATGTTGGCCAGGATGCTCGGGACGGCGAGCCGGAGGATTTCTTTGTTGAGCGCCCTCATTGACGGAACTTGGTGTCTTCCTCAAGCATGCCGAGATAGGAGGCATAGCGCTCGGGGCTGATCGTGCCGGCTTCGACGGCGGCCTTGACGGCACAGCCGGGCTCGTGCGTATGGGTGCAGGGGGTGAACCGGCATTCCTGCGCCGCCTTCAGCATTTCGGGGAAATACAGGGCGATCTCTTCTTTTTCGAGCCGGACCAGGCCGAAGCCTCTCAACCCGGGCGTATCGATGATGTAGCCACCGCTGGAGAGGCGGTACATTTCATAGAGCGACGTCGTGTGGCGGCCTTGAAGGTGGGCGTCGGAGATCCGTCCGACTTTCGGGTCCAGGGTCGGATCGAGGGCATGGATCAGGGAGGATTTGCCCACGCCGGATTCGCCGGAGAAGAGGCAGACCTTGTCCCGGCAGTCTTCCCGGAGGGCGGCGATCCCCTCGCCCGTCAGGACGGAAGTCTCGAGGACCGGGTAGCCGGCACCTTCATAGATCCGGTGGAAGTCAGCGACATAGTCGGCGGCTTCCTCCCGGTAGAGGTCCACTTTGTTCATGACGATCGTGGCCGGGATCCCATAGACTTCGCAGGTCACCAGGAGCCGGTCCAGGAAAGGCAGCTTGATCTGCGGGAAATACAGGGACACGACCAGGTAGGCACGATCCAGGTTGGCCGCGATGACATGGCTCTGGCGGGACAGGTTGGTGGATTTGCGGATCAGGTGGTTCTTCCGGTCCAGGATCTCGGAGATCGTGGCGGGATGCAGCATGTCGACGGCTTCGGTCCCTTGTCCTTCAGGCACTTCCGCCTCGTAGCGGACATGGTCGCCGACAGCCACCGGATTGGTTGAAGTGCCGGCGTCGAGCCGGACCTTCCCTTTGAGGACCGCCGGGAAAGGCGCCCATTCCGGAAGGGCGGACAGCAGGAAATGGCTGCCCGCATTCTTGATCACCGTTGCTTCTCCACGAAGGATCATCCCTTGAATTTTTGTACAAAGATAATTATATTTGTGGACAACACTAAAATCTATTCTCATGATCACTGAAAGCCAGATCCGCACCCTTACCCAAGGACTGTTCTCCAAAATACAATTCACCGAGGAACCGAAAGGTCTGTATGATCCGCTCCGCTATATGATCTCATTGGGCGGCAAGCAGTTGCGTCCCCGCCTCTGCCTCACGGCCTACGCCCTTTTCAAGGACGAATTCGACGAATCCATCCTGCAGCCGGCCGCCGCGCTCGAGGTCTTCCACAACTTCACGCTGATCCATGACGACATCATGGACAAGTCTCCCCTGCGCCGCGGCAAGCCGACCGTCTGGACGAAGTGGGGAGAAGACGGCGCCATCCTTTCCGGCGACGTCATGTGCATCGACAGTTACCGCCGCATCGCCATGGCCCCCTCCGCCGTCCTCCCGCAGGTCCTGAACCTTTTCAGCACCACCGCCGCCCAGGTCTGCGAAGGCCAGCAACTCGACATGGACTTCGAACAACTGCCCGAGGTGCCCATGTCCCAGTACATGAAGATGATCGGCCTGAAGACCGGCGTCCTGATCGCCTGCTCCGCCAAGATGGGCGCCCTGATCGCCGGTGCCTCCGAAGATGAATGTGACAACCTCTATGACTATGGCTACTCCCTCGGCCTGGCGTTCCAGGTCGCGGACGACTACCTCGACGCTTTCGGCGACGAAAAGGTCTTCGGAAAGCCCATCGGCGGCGACATCCTCAACAACAAGAAATGCTGGCTGACCACCCGCGCCCTCGCCAAGGCCGACCCGCTGCTGCGCGAGGAGATCCTCGGCGCCATGGACATGCCCATAGCCACCCAGGAGCAGCGGGACGAGAAGATCGCCCGTTTCAAAGGTTTCTATACCACCCTCCACGTCGACGAGGACGCCAAATACGAGATCATCCGCCTGACCGAAGAAGCCCTTGGTTTCGCCGCCCAGAGTTTCTCCGGCATCCGCCTGATGACCCTCCGCCGCCTCGCCGACCGGCTTGTCGGCCGTACGAAATAACAAGGCCAATTCACTGAAAGTTAAGGAATACCTTGCATCTTTACGGGGTAATCCTTAATTTTGATGCAGTAACCAAACCCGTACCAATATGAAACGTCTTTCCCTTCTGCTTTTGGCGGCACTCGCCGTCAGCTGCGGCGTTCAGCCGAAACAAAATGCCGGAGAAGCCGTCACCGCGCCCGCCGGCTACAAGTTGGTCTGGCAGGATGAATTCAACAAAGGGACCCAACTCAGCGACGAATGGGTCCATGAGGTCAAGCCCGACCACTGGGTCAACCAGGAACTCCAGAACTATGTCAATGGCGCCGCGCCCGACGGCCGGCGCGTCACCGAGATCAAGGACGGAAACCTCCTGATCCACTGCTTCAAGGGCGCTGACGGAAAAATCTATTCCGGCCGTGTCTATGCCCACCGCGACACCGGGTGGCTCTACGGTTATTTCGAGGCCCGCATGTGGCTCCCGGAAGGCAAGGGCACCTGGCCGGCCTTCTGGATGATGCCGGTCGACAGCCATGGCTATCGCTGGCCGCGCTGCGGAGAAATCGACATCATGGAAGAAGTCGGCGTCGTCCCGAACGAAGTATCCTCTTCCTTCCACACGTGGGATTACAACCACACCCGCGGCACCCAGAAGACCCACCGGATGACCATCGACAAGGCCGAAGGCGGCTGGCACGTCTATGGCCTGGAATGGACTCCGGATTCGATGACTTCCTATGTTGACGGACAGGTTCAGCTCGCCGTCAAGAAGTCCGAGATGGGTGACGGTCAGGACCAGTGGCCTTTCCACTATGCGTTCTATCCGATCTTCAACCTCGCCTGGGGCGGAAGTTGGGGCGGCATGCGCGGCGTGGATGACAGCGCCCTGCCCATCACCATGAAGGTCGACTGGATCCGGATCTACCAGAAATAAGGTTTTACCAATCTTAATCGCTATCTTTGCGGCGCGGTTCCCTGTTGGAACTGCGCCGTTTTTCATGGACAAGAGAGAACTGGAGATCATGGCGCCCGCGGGCAACTTCGAATGCCTGCAGGCCGCGATACAGGGAGGAGCCAATTCCGTCTATTTCGGTATCGGCCGGCTCAACATGCGGTCCCATTCGGCCAACAATTTCGCCCCGGAAGACCTGCCGGAGATCGTCCGGATCTGCCGGGCGGCCGGAGTACGGACGTACATGACCCTCAACATCATCCTCTACGGAGAAGACATCACCGCCGCCCACCAGGCCCTCGATGCGGCCAAGGCCGCCGGGGTCGACGCCATCATCGCCTCCGACATGGCCGCCATCCTCTACTGCCGCCGGATCGGGCTGGAAGTCCATATCTCCACCCAACTCAGCATCTCCAACTACGAGGCCCTGAAATTCTACGCCCAGTTCGCCGATGTCGTCGTCCTTGCCCGGGAACTCAACCTTCAACAGGTCAAGGCCATCCACGAGCAGATCGTCACCGAGGACCTCCGCGGCCCGTCCGGGAACCTCGTGCGTATCGAGATGTTCGCCCACGGGGCCTTCTGCATGGCCGTTTCCGGGAAATGCTACCTCAGTCTGGACCGGCTCGGCTCTTCCGCCAACCGCGGAGCCTGCCTGCAGGTCTGCCGCCGGAGTTATGCCGTCCGCGACCTGGAAAGCGGCGAGGAACTGGTCGTCGACAACAAATACATCATGTCCCCCAAGGACCTCTGTACCATCGAGTTCATGGACAAGTTCATCGAGGCGGGCGTCAAGGTCTTCAAGATCGAAGGCCGGGCCCGCAGCGCCGAATACGTCCGCCGGACAGCCGCCTGCTACCGCCGGGCCGCCGACGCCGTGTGCGACGGAACCTATACCCCGGAGTTGACCGCCTCCCTGAAGGCCTCGCTCGCGGAAGTCTTCAACCGGGGCTTCTGGGACGGGTACTACATGGGAGCGAAACTGGGACAGTGGAGCGCCATCTACGGCAGCCAGGCCACCCGACGGAAGGTCTATTTCGGCAAGGTCACCAACTGGTTCGACCGGATCGGCGTGGCGGAAATCCTCGTCGAGGCACATCCCCTGCACAAGGGGGACGAAGTCATGGCCATCGGTCCCACGACCGGATGCGTCACGTTCCGTGCCGATGACATCCGGGTGGACTTCACCTCGGTCGAAGAGGCACCCAAAGGCGTCCGGTGCTCCGTCGCCCTCCGCGCCGACAACCTCACCGGCGACAGCGCGATGCCGTCCGACAAGCGCGATGGCGCTTCGCTGCCGGGCGGCACCCTGGCGGTTCCGAAACTCCGGCGCGGCGACAAGGTCTTCCTCTGGGTGGAAGAATGAGTAATTGTCACTCGCAACAATTCGGCATCCATCACTCGAGTGTTGACCATTTCCAATTTCGCTTCAAGCAGATTATCGCAGCGTCCGTTTATATTTGAAGTATATTTGAAGGCCCCCAAAACAATTTATATCAACCTAAAAAATAAAAAATGAAGACTTTCGTAAAAGACTTCCTCTGCCGGGGCCGACAAGTCGTACCTATGCTTTTCTGCCTGGCATGCGCCCTTATCTTCCCGCTGACCGCTACCGCGCAGTACCGTACAGACCGGACTGAGTTGTCAGGTTCAGATCAAATCGGGCTGTCACACCCCGGTCAGCCCGAACTGTCCAGTCCGGACCGGATTGAGCTGTCCCACGGTGAGTTCTATGACCAGAACGGTGTCTGGCTGGACGAAGCGAAGGTACGCTC
>JBGUXJ010000143.1:0-6127 GCA_045222055.1 Candidatus Cryptobacteroides sp.
GCCGCGCTCGCCCGCGCCCTGGCGGAGCGGATGTGGCGCGAGCTCGGCATCCCGTGCTACTGCTACGAAGCCGCCGCCTTCAAGCCCGAGCGCAAGAACCTGGCGGTCTGCCGGGCCGGCGAATACGAGGCGTTGCCCGAGAAGATGGCCGATCCCGACCGGAAGCCGGACTTCGGCGGTGCGTACGACGAGACCGCAGCGCGCAGCGGCGCCTCCAACGTGGGCGCCCGCAACTTCCTGATCGCCGTCAATTTCAACCTCAACACCACCTCCACGCGCCGGGCGATGGCCGTGGCCTTCGACGTGCGCGAGAAGGGCCGCAAGGCCCGCGAGGGCGGCTCGCTGACCGGCAAGCTGCTCAAGGATGCCGCCGGCGAACAGATCTGGATTCCCGGCACGCTCAAGGGCTGCAAGGCCATCGGCTGGTACATCGACGAATACGGCATCGCCCAGGTATCCATGAACATCACGGACATCAAGGCAGTTCCGCTGCACGTCGCCTATGAGGAAGTGAGCCGGGCCGCCGCGGCACGCGGACTGAAAGTGACCGGTGCGGAAATCGTGGGACTGATTCCGAAATCCGTCCTGACCGATGCGGGAAAATACTACCTGGAAAAACAGCAGCGCTCCCTCGGAATCCGCGAAGAAGAAATCATCCAGATTGCCGTGAAATCCATGAGCCTGGATGACCTGAAACCGTTCAACCCCAAGGAGAAGGTCATCGAATTCCTGATGGAAGACGAGGCGGAACTCGCCGCAAGGCACCGGCTGGTCCGGATGACTGCGGAAGGTTTCGCCCGTGAGACCGCGTCCGAATCGGCCGCTCCGGGCGGCGGTTCCATTTCCGCATACATGGGGGCGCTCGGCGCAGCCCTCGGCACCATGGTCGCCAACCTCTCCGCCCACAAACGGGGCTGGGACGACCGCTGGAAAGAATTCTCCGACGTGGCGGAGGAAGGCCAGAAAGTCATGGACGAACTCCTCGACCTGGTCGATGAAGACACCGCCGCCTTCAACCGCATCATGGATGTCTTCTCCATGCCGAAAGGCACCGAAGAGGAAAAGGCCGCACGGGCGGCAGCCCTCGAAGCCGCGACCTTGTATGCCACCCAGGTCCCGCTGCGCACCATGGAGACAGCCCTCCGAGCCCTTCCGGTCTGCAAAGCCATGGCGGAGAAAGGCAATCCCGCTTCCGCTTCCGATGCCGGCGTAGGAGCGCTGGCCGCCGTCGCCGGCATCCGGGGCGCCGCCCTCAATGTCCGCATCAACGCCGCCGGACTCAAGGACCGCCAGGCCGCCGCACGGCTGACAGGACGGGCCGCCGAGATCGTTGCGACCGCGCAGAAACTTGAAACCGAAATCCTTACACTCGTCAATCAGCATATCGACCATGAATAAGTTCCAGGAAGATATCCTCGCGGGCATTCCGGACGTCCTGCCGGCGCCCAAGCCCTACGACACCTCCATCAACCACGCTCCCAAGCGCAAGGACATCCTCTCCCATGAGGAAAAAGTCCTCGCCCTGAAGAATGCCCTGCGCTATTTCCCAGCAAAGCACCACCCCGTCCTCGCCCCCGAGTTCGCCGAGGAACTGGAGCGTTACGGACGCATCTACATGTACCGGTTCCGCCCGGATTACGAGATGTACGCCCGCCCCATCGACGAATACCCCGCCAAATCCCGGCAGGCGGCGGCGATCATGGCCATGATCCAGAACAACCTCGACCCCCGCGTCGCCCAGCATCCGCACGAACTCATCACCTACGGCGGCAACGGCGCCGTCTTCCAGAACTGGGCCCAGTACCGCCTCACCATGCAGTACCTGGCGAACATGACGGACGAGCAGACCCTGTCCATGTACTCCGGTTTCCCGATGGGCCTCTTCCCGTCCCACAAGGATGCCCCGCGCGTGGTCGTCACCAACGGCATGGTCATCCCGAACTACTCCAAGCCCGACCACTGGGAGAAATTCAACGCCCTCGGCGTCTCCCAGTACGGCCAGATGACCGCCGGCTCCTACATGTACATCGGTCCGCAGGGCATCGTCCATGGTACGACCATCACGGTCATGAACGCGGCTCGCAAGCAACTCAGGGCCAAGGGGCTCAATGGAGATGACCGGGCCGGCATGCTCTTCGTCACCGCCGGTCTCGGCGGCATGTCGGGCGCCCAGCCGAAAGCGGGGAACATCGCCGGTGTGGTCAGCGTGACCGCCGAGATCAATCCCCTCGCCGCCCGCAAGCGTTTCGAGCAGGGCTGGGTCGACGAACTGCATGAGGACCTGGACGAACTGATCGCCCGCATCCGCAAGGCCACGGCCGGCCGGGAAGTCGTATCCCTCGCCTATGTGGGCAATGTCGTGGACCTGTGGGAACGGCTTGCCGACGAGAACGTCCATGTCGACCTGGGGTCCGACCAGACCTCGCTCCACAACCCGTGGGCCGGCGGATACTACCCGGTCGGATACACCCTGGAGGAATCCAAGCAGATGATGGCCGAGGATCCGGCCCGGTTCAAGGAAGCGGTCCAGGCCTCGCTCCGCCGCCATGTAGCCGCCATCAACCGGCTGGCCGCCAAGGGAATGTATTTCTTCGACTATGGAAATGCCTTCCTGCTGGAGAGTTCCCGCGCCGGCGCGGATATCCTGCGTCCGGACGGTTCCTTCCGCTACCCGTCCTATGTCCAGGACATCATGGGCCCGATGTATTTCGACTACGGTTTCGGCCCGTTCCGCTGGGTCTGCATGAGCCAGGATCCGGAAGACCTTGCCAAGACCGATGCGCTGGCCGTCAAGGTGCTGCAGGAAATGGCAGCCACGGCTCCGCAGGAGATCCGGGGACAGATGCACGACAACATCCGCTGGATCGAGGAAGCCGGACGCAACCACCTGGTCGTCGGTTCCCAGGCCCGCATCCTCTATGCGGACTGTGAAGGGCGCACCAAGATCGCCCTGGCCTTCAACGAGGCGATCCGCAACGGAGAACTCAAGGCACCGGTCGTGCTCGGCCGTGACCACCACGACGTTTCCGGCACCGACTCGCCGTTCCGTGAGACATCCAACATCTATGACGGTTCGCAGTTTACGGCCGACATGGCGATCCAGAACGTCATCGGGGACGGATTCCGGGGAGCGACATGGGTGTCCATCCACAACGGTGGCGGCGTCGGCTGGGGCGAAGTCATCAACGGCGGCTTCGGCATGGTCATCGACGGCTCCGCCGATGCGGACCGCCACATCCGCCAGATGCTCTTCTGGGATGTCAACAACGGCATCGCCCGCCGCAGCTGGGCCCGCAACGAGGGGGCCCGGTTCGCCATCCTGCGCGAAATGGAGCGCACGCCCGGCCTCCGAGTGACGGTCCCCAACCTCGCCGACGAAAACCTGATCAGAGACATATTGAAAGACTAAAGACATGACCCATTTCATTTCCAGTGCACGCCTCACGCTTGAGCGGATCAAGGAAATCATCGACAACAACGAGCAGCTGGCGCTTTCTCCGGAAAGCATCGCCGCCATCGAGAAATGCCGGAAATACCTGGACAGCAAGATGGAAGACATCGACCGACCCATCTATGGCGTAACCACCGGCTTCGGTTCGTTGTACAACATCACCATCCCTGCCGAGGACCTCAGCCAGTTGCAGCACAACCTGGTCATGTCCCATGCCTGCGGCACCGGCGAGACCGTCCGCCCGGAAATCGTCAAGATCATGCTGCTGCTGAAGGCCCAGAGTCTGAGTTACGGCCATTCGGGCGCCCAGCTCATCACCGTCCAGCGGCTGGTCGACATGTTCAACCACGACATCCTGCCGGTGGTCTATCAGCAGGGATCTCTCGGCGCCTCCGGCGACCTTGCCCCGCTCGCGCACATGTGCCTGCCGCTCATCGGACTGGGCGAAGTCCTGTACCAGGGAAAAGTCCGTCCCTCCACCGAAGTCTGGGCGGAGATGGGCTGGGAACCCATCCATCTCCAGTCCAAGGAAGGCCTGGCCCTGCTCAACGGCACGCAGTTCATGAGCGCCCACGCGGTCTGGTCCATCCTCAAGGCCATCCGCCTGTCGAAATGGGCCGACCTGATCGGCGCCATGTCCCTGGATGCCTATGACGGCCGCATCGAACCCTTCCTCCCGCTCACGCATCTCCTGCGCCCGCACGTAGGCCAGATCGACACCGGCAAGCGCTTCATGGAGATCCTCGAAGGCAGCGAACTGATCCGCCGGCCGAAGGAACATGTCCAGGACCCGTATTCGTTCCGCTGCATCCCGCAGGTCCACGGAGCGGTCAAGGACAACATCCGTTATGTGGAATCCGTCATTGAAAACGAAATCAACAGCGCCACCGACAACCCGAACGTCTTCCCGGACGAGGACATGATCATCTCCGCCGGCAATTTCCACGGCGAACCGATCGCCATTCCGATGGATACGCTCGCCATTGCCCTGTCCGAACTCGCCAATATCTCCGAGCGGCGCATCTTCCGCCTGATTTCCGGTCAGCGGAACCTGCCGAAATTCCTGGTGGCCAATCCAGGCCTGAACAGCGGATTCATGATTCCGCAGTACACCGCGGCCTCGATCGTAAGCCAGAACAAGGGCCTTTGCTGGCCCGCATCCTGCGATTCCATCCCGTCGTCACAGGGACAGGAGGACCATGTCAGCATGGGTTCCAATTCCGCCACCAAACTGGTGCGGGTTGCAGACAATGTCGAGACCGTCCTGGCCATCGAACTCTTCAACGCCGCCCAGGCGCTCGAGTTCCGCCGTCCGGCCCATTCCTCTCCCCTGCTGGAGCGGATCTTCTCCGACTTCCGCCAGATGGTTCCGTTCATCGAAAACGACCAGTACATGCATCCGCTGATCGAGGCGTCCGTCCGCTTCATCAAGCGGGAACAATACTTCTAGACCATGCGTAAACTCCTGACCCACATCGCCACGCTGACCGGTATCGTGCCCGAAGGCGTCCTGCGGAAACAGGGCGCTGAAATGGCATCGGCCGGCACGATCGAAGATGCCTGGCTGCTGGTCGAGGACGGCAGGATCGCGGCGTTCGGCCCGATGGGCCGTCCCATGCCGGAGGCCGGCGAAATCCTCGACTGCAGCGGCAGCCTGGTCCTTCCCGCCTTCTGCGACAGCCACACGCATATCGTCTATGCCGGCAGCCGCGAGGGCGAGTTCCTGGACAAGATCGAAGGCCTCTCCTATGAAGAGATCGCGGCCAGGGGTGGCGGTATCCTCAATTCGGCCGACCGCCTGCACGAGACGTCGGAGGACGAACTGTTCGCCCAGACGATGGAGCGGGTCCGTGAGATGATGGCTATGGGAACCGGTGCGATCGAAATCAAATCCGGTTACGGGCTGCGGACGGAAGACGAGTTGAAAATGTTGCGGGTCATCCGGCGGGTCCGGGACAATGTCCCCGCCGAGATCCGGGCGACCTTCCTGGGAGCACACGCCATAGGGCGCGGGTATTCCCATGAAGAATATGTCCGGCTGGTCTGCGAAGAGATGATCCCCCGCGTCGCGGCCGAAGGACTGGCGGACTATGTCGATGTCTTCTGCGACGAAGGGTTCTTCACGGTCGATGATACCGACCGGATCCTGACGGCGGGACGTGCCGCCGGGCTGCGCCCGAAAATCCATGCCAACGAACTGACAGTCAGCGGCGGCGTCCAGGTCGGCGTCCGCCACGAGGCGCTTTCCGTAGACCACCTGGAGCGTACCACGGATGCCGAGATCGAGGCCCTGCGGGGTTCAGCGACCATGCCGACCATGCTGCCGGGATCCTCGTTCTTCCTCGGCCTTCCCTATGGCCGTGCCAAGGATTACATATCCGCAGGACTGGGCGTCGCATTGGCATCCGACTACAATCCCGGCTCCTCCCCGTCCGGCGACATGCGTTTCGTCATGGCCCTGGGTTGCATCAAGATGCGGCTCACGCCGGTCCAGGCGCTCAACGCCTGCACCCTCAACAGCGCCTATGCCATGGGCGTCGCCGACACCTGCGGTTCCATCACCCCGGGGAAATGGGCCAACCTGCTGATCTGCCGGCCGGGCTTCAACCTTACCATGATTCCCTACCTGCATCATACGCCTTTCCTCCGCAACGTTCTGCTGAAGGGAGAATAAAA
>JBGUXJ010000144.1:0-10857 GCA_045222055.1 Candidatus Cryptobacteroides sp.
TGATGATTTCGTTGGAGATGTCCGACAGGAAGTCGTAGGGGAGCGGGAACCAATCGGCGGTCATGGCATCGGTCGATACGACCGCGCGCAGAGCCACCGGATTCTCATAGGTACGTTCGTCTCCCATGACGCCGACGCTCCTGACGGGCAGCAGGATAACCCCGGCCTGCCAGATGGCGTCGTACAGGTTGGTCGCCATGACCCGCGGATCCGAAGCGGACGGAAAGCCCATGCCGGTGCAGTCATACGCGCGCAAGCCGCGGATGAAGATGTCGTCCGCGTCGCGGAGGACGCGCAGTTTCTCTTCGGTGATGTCCCCCAGGATGCGGACGGCCAGGGACGGTCCCGGGAAGGGATGCCGCCCGACGAGTTCTTCCCGGATTCCGAGGGCGCGGCCGACCCGGCGGACCTCGTCCTTGAAGAGCATGCGCAGCGGTTCGACGATCTTGAGGTTCATCTCCTCCGGCAGGCCGCCCACGTTGTGGTGGGACTTGATCTTGGAGGCGATGCCGGCAATGCCGGCGGATTCGATGACATCCGGATAGATGGTGCCCTGGGCGAGCCAGCGGGCATTTTCAATGCCTCTGGCATATTTGTCAAACGTCTCGACGAAGAGCCGTCCGATGATCTTGCGTTTTGCCTCCGGCTCGGAAACACCCGCCAGGGCGGAAAGGAACTCCTTCGAGGCGTCCGCTCCGATTACGTTGAGGCCCATGTCCTGGTAGGAGGCAAGCACATCTTCGAATTCGTTCTTGCGGAGCAGGCCGTTGTTGACGAAGATGCAGGTGAGGTTGTGGCCGATGGCCTTGTTGAGGAGCACGCCCGCCACGGTCGAGTCCACGCCGCCGCTCAGGCCGAGGATGACCTTGTCGTCTCCGATCTGCGCACGGAGCGTCGCCACGGTCGTCTCGATGAAGGAATCCGGTGTCCAGTCTCCCTTGCAGCCGCAGATCCCCAGGGCGAAGTTCGCCAGCATCTTCGATCCTTCGGTCGTATGGAACACCTCCGGGTGGAACTGCACGGCGTAGGTTTTCTCGCCGTCGATCTGGAAGGCGGCGTTGGCGACACGGTTGGTCGAGGCGATCACCCTGGCTCCGTCCGGCAGGGCGGAAATCGTATCTCCGTGGGACATCCAGACCTGCGTGTGAAGACTGACGCCTTTCAGCAGGGGAGAATCCGGACGGACGACATCCAGCATGGCGCGGCCGTATTCCCGGGCGAGGGACCCTTCGACCTTGCCGCCGTATTTGTGGGCGAGGTACTGGGCTCCGTAGCAGATGCCGAGCAGCGGGATTTTTCCCTTGATCGCGGAGAGTTCCATCTGGGGTGCATTGGCATCGCGGACCGAGCAGGGACTGCCGGAAAGGATGACGCCTTTTACACTTTCGTCGAGGACGGGTATCTTGTTATAGGGGTAGATTTCGCAAAAGACATTGAGTTCCCTCAGCCGGCGGCCGATCAGCTGGGTCACCTGGGACCCGGAATCGAGAATGATGATCCGTTCTGTCATGTCGGTGGGTTTGGAAAAACAAAAATACGACAAATAATTCATATTGTGGGCGGAAATCCGTAATTTTGCAAGATTTATTTTTGGAACAGTAGTATATGGACGTTAGGAACATTGCGATTATCGCCCACGTCGACCACGGCAAGACGACGCTCGTGGACCGGATGATCTACCAGGCCAACCTGGTGCGCCGCCCAGAAAACCTGGGCGAACTCATCCTCGACAACAACGACCTCGAACGTGAAAGAGGTATCACCATCCTGGCCAAGAACGTGTCCGTGATGTACAAGGATGTGAAGATCAACATCATCGACACCCCCGGGCACAGCGACTTCGGCGGAGAGGTCGAACGCGTGCTCAACATGGCCGACGGCGTGCTCCTGCTGGTGGACGCCTTCGAGGGCTGCATGCCGCAGACCCGTTTCGTACTGAACAAGGCCATCGAGATGGGCAAGAAGCCGATCGTGGTCATCAACAAGGTTGACAAGCCGAACTGCCGCCCGGACGAAGTCCAGGAAGAGGTGTTCGACCTGATGTTCAACCTCGGCGCTTCGGAAGACCAGCTGGATTTCAAGACCATTTACGGCAGCGCCAAGCAGGGCTGGATGTCCGAGGACTGGAAGAATCCGACCTCCGACATCACTGCGTTGCTGGATGCCATCCTGGAAGTCATCCCGGCTCCGGCCATGAACGAAGGGACGCCGCAGATGCTGATTTCCTCCCTGGAATATTCCCCGTACGTGGGCCGTATCGCCGTCGGACGTGTCACCCGTGGCATGCTGAAGACCGGAATGTCGGTCAGCCTGTGCAAGCGCTACGACGTCGTCGAGAAGCACAAGATCAAGCAGCTCATGGTTTTCGACGGCCTGGGCAAGAAGAATGTCGACGAGGTACAGTGCGGTGACATCTGCGCCGTTGTGGGCATCGAAGGCTTCGAAATCGGTGACACCATCGCGGATTTCGAGAATCCGGAGGCCCTCCCGCCGATCGCGATCGACGAGCCGACCATGTCCATGCTCTTCTCCATCAACAACTCCCCGTTCTTCGGCAAGGACGGCAAGTATGTGACTTCCCGCCACATCAAGGACCGTCTTGACAAGGAACTCGAGAAGAACCTGGCCCTGCGGGTCAAGCCCGGCCTGAACGCCGATTCCTTCGTGGTCTACGGCCGTGGCGTCCTGCATCTTTCCGTTCTGATCGAGACCATGCGCCGCGAAGGCTTCGAACTCCAGGTCGGCCAGCCGAAAGTCCTCGACAAGACCATCGGCGGACAGCGCTGCGAGCCGATCGAGGAACTGACCATCGAGGTGCCGGAAGAATTCGTCGGAACGGCCATCGAACTGTCCACCCGCCGCAAGGGCGCCCTGCTGCGGATGGAACCGCGCGGCGACCGTACGGTCCTGGAATTCGAGATTCCGACCCGCGGCATCATGGGACTGCGCAGCAACATGCTGACCGCCACCCAGGGCGAGGCCGTCATGGCCCATCGCTTCAAGGAGTACCAGCCGTTCAAGGGCGAGATCGAGCGCCGCAACAACGGCTCCCTGGTCTCCCTGGAGACGGGCGAGGCCGTCGCCTATTCCATGAACAAGCTGCTGGACCGCGGCCGGTTCTTCGTGGAGCCGGGCGAGGAAATCTACGGTGGCATGGTCGTCGGCGAACATACGCGTGAACGGGACCTGAACGTCAATATCTGCAAGACCAAGAAGCTGACCAACGTCCGTGCGTCGGGCAGTGACGAGAAGGTCGTTCTCCCTCCGGCCGTCAAGTTCAGTCTGGAAGAGGCCCTGGAATATATCCAGGAAGATGAGCTGGTCGAGGTGACTCCGCACTTCATGCGCATCCGCAAGATTCTGCTGGATCCGCTGGACCGGAAGAGAAAAAGTGACCAAGAAGATTGATATTTCAAATCTTTTTCTTACCTTTGCAACCCTTAAAATCTGTTTACAGGTTCATGATGGATTTAATGATCATCCCTTTGAATGGATTGCCTGCCGGAAAAAGCGATTTTTCATGGCATGCGGGGAAAGAGTTCTTTGAGTCTTTCGATAACTCCGAAATCCTGGACGCGGATTTGAATGTCCGCGCAGATGTCGAGAAATCAGGCAGTTATCTGGGTGTCGACCTGCATATCGGCGGCACGCTGACGGTCGCATGCGACCGCTGTCTGGAAGATCTCGGGATGCCGGTGGACGAGACGGTGCTGCTCAGCATCAAGTTCGGCAGCGAGCCTGCCGAGGGTGAGGCAGACGCGTCGGAAGGGGAGCGGGAGACCGTTTACCTGCCCGCCGACGGATCGGACATCGACCTGTCCCAGACGGTATATGATTATGCCTGCCTGGCGCTGCCCCTGCAGCGGGTGCATCCGGAAGGCGGATGCAATCCGGCGGCCGCCCGTTACCTGTCCCGGGAGGATATCGAAGATCGCAAGGAACTCACGGACAGCCCTTTCTCAGCGTTGAAAGGACTGTTTGACAAAGAATAATAATTAAAAACAAATAACAATGGCACATCCGAAACACAAACTCTCCAAGCAGCGGAGAGATAAGAGAAGAACGCACGACCACGCGGCCGTTCCGACCCTGGCTACCTGCCCGAACTGCGGCGCTACTGTGATTTATCACCGTGTATGCCCTGAGTGCGGCTACTACCGTGGACGTCAGATCGTCGTCAAGGACGTCGAGTAACATCCTGCGACGCAATTTCCGCCGTGAAACATCCGGCGTCATGGCCCGATAGTTCAACGGATAGAACGGAAGTTTCCTAAACTTTAAATCGTGGTTCGATTCCACGTCGGGCTACGAAAAAAGCACTGCCTTAAGGCGGTGCTTTTTTCGTATATGGGTATGGCGTGCTCCTGTGGCCCGTGATCCGGGATTTGAATTATGATATTTTTGTGGCTATATTTACAATACAAAACTATAACGACAACACCCCATGAATGCCACGTACAACTTCTTTGACGCGATAGGCGTCGCCGATATGGAAAAGGTCCATTCCGCCGTTATCGGCTGGATGCTTTCTGATAAATGTGACGCCTTCGGAACCGGCGATGAGGGACGCGAGATCCGTTCGGAACTGCTTCGGCGTCTCTTTGGAATACAGAGTGATTTTCAGAAGTTTAAGACGATAGAATCACATTTGGAGTGGCGTAATATTGATATTCTCATCGTAACGGAATCCTTGAATGGCGAGAAGAAATGCTGGGTGATAGAGAACAAGATCAAGTCTTCGCAACATTCGGATCAGCTTAACCGCTATGTCAAGATCATGAATTGTCCCAAATTAATGTCTTCTAAACAGTACGATGATTATTTTTCGCGCCGCCTATCAGAGGAGGAAGTGAAGAAACTAACAGATAATCCTTATAAGGAGTGTGAAAAGGCATATTGTTTTTTGACGCTGATTGATGAAAAACAGATAACGGTTGAGGAAGTAGAATGGAAAAGCGCCCGGTATTCGGCCTTGGCTGAGACTCTTAAAAATGCGAAGAAAAACGAAAAGGGGAAGGATTATCCGTTCGTGGTTGAGTATCAGAAATGCATCGAGAAAATGAGTGAAGCGGTCGATAAGTTTTTGAAAGGTCATACAACCTGTCTCAATGTTTTCACCGACGGATGCCTGAAAAGAGAAGATAAGCCGACATATTCTGAAGGCATTGCACGTTATATCTCCGAAAATGGCTTGGAAACGATTTTCCAGAAATGTTTCCTATCCACGATTATTCACAATCCCAAAACCAAATTCGGAAAACATGATTTTATAAAGATCTCTGTTTCAGAAACCCATGGAACCGCCTTGGCAGATTTCACATACAAGATAGTCGGTGATACAACCTATGGCTTCCAATTCCAAAATGGGACGTTCAAGATCCAGATTGCTGCAGAAGAGGATCCGTCATCTTTCTTTGAACGATGGCTGAAGGTTTTTACTTTGACCGATGGTGAGAAAAAAGTGGATACGGGAGAATATGGTAGTTGGACGTTAAATAAATCAAAAGAAGGGAAGAAATCCTATTTGTCGATAAGCAGGCCAAAGAAAAGGCAATCAAAGAAGAACCCAGTTCCATTTTGGTATGAAAAGGACCTCGATAAAATCATCAAAGAATGGAACACCGCTTTTGATGAATGTATATATATCATGGACAACAAAATCCTTATAAATCCTTAATAATAGTTCCCGGAGCGACCCGTGAAACGCATCATCTTCCATATCGATGTCAACTCCGCTTTCCTGTCCTGGACGGCGGTCAAGATGGTGCGTGAAGGGAAGGAGGACATCCGGCTGGTTCCCTCCGTCGTCTCGGGCGATCCGAATGACCGGCGGAGCATCATCACGGCGGCCTCGCTGCCGGCCAAGAAACTGGGCATCAAGACTGCGCAGCCGGTGTCGATGGCGCTGCGCACCTGCCCGTCCCTGGTCATCGTGCGGGGCGACTGGCCGTGGTATCGGGATTGTTCGGAGGGATTCATTGCGATCTGCCGGAACTATTCCCCTGTGCTTCAGCAGTTTTCCATTGACGAATGTTTCCTGGACATGTCTTTCCGCTGCTACGGGGAGGATCCGGTCGCAATCGCGGCCCGGCTGAAGGACGAGATCCGGACGAAACTCGGTTTCACGGTCAATGTCGGCATCGGCTCCAACAAGCTGCTGGCCAAGATGGCTTCGGATTTCGAGAAGCCGGACAAGGTTCACACCTTGTGGCTCGAAGAGGTTCCGGAGAAAATGTGGCCCTTGGGGGTGCGGGATCTGCTCTGGGTCGGGAAGAAGACGGAAGAGCGTCTGCTGATGTATGGCATCCGGACCATCGGCGACCTGGCGCGGCTCGATCCGGGCGCCTTGGCCCGGCTGGTGGGACAGAAATACGCCCGCCAGCTGCATGAAAATGCCAACGGACGGGATGACGCCCCGGTCGAGACGGAGTTCCAGGAAGCCAAGAGCTGCAGTGCGGAGCGGACTTTTGAGCATGACCTCTCGGACCCGAAGGATATCGACAGGGCACTGTTCCATGTCGCCTGTATCGTCGCCCACCGGATCCGGCGGGACAAATTCCGGGCATCCTGTGTCTCCATGTTCGTAAAATACAGGGACTTCACCACTTCCCAGCGTCAGTGCAGCCTCTCCGAGCCGACGGATGTGACCGCGGTGATCCTGAATGCCGTCCGACAATTGCTGCCGGATGTCTGGGACGGGAAGACGCCCGTCCGGCAGGTGGGCGTCGGGGTGTCCAAGCTGACCCACGATCCTTTTGAACAGTTGTCGCTCTTTGAAGATCCGAAGATGGAGTATTACCGCGAATGGGACCGCAAGTTTGATGAAGAAAAGTCGGATTCATTGAATAAAAAGGGCAAATAATTGAATTTTATTTGAATATTTACAAAAATCATGTATATTGCCGATATAATCGGATAAATATACAATCATGAAGGAAATCAGGCAGCGTGCAATTCGCAAGATTCTGGGCAAGCGCCAGGTACAGAACCAGGACGAATTGCTGAATCTTCTCTCGGACGAGGGGATCATGACAACCCAGGCGACCCTTTCCCGCGATCTCAAGGAAATGCGTGTCGTCAAGCTTCACCGCCAGGACGGCGGCTACTTCTTCTCCCTCCCCGTAGACGCCATGCATGTCGTCCCGGACGCAGCCCATTCGGTTTCCGGCATCGTCTCCCTCGAGGTCTCCGGCCAACTGGCCGTCATCCGTACGAGACCCGGCTATGCCAACATGCTGGGCGCCGTCGTGGATGCCTCCGTCGGCTCCGGCGTCATGGGCACCATCGCCGGCGACGACACCTTGCTGCTGATCCTCCGCCAGGATACAGGGGAATCCGCCCTGCTTGCCACCCTGAACCGCTTCCTTCCGGGCATTGAAGATAAGCTCATCAAATATTGACCTTTTCCCGTTTTCTCAGTATATTTGCATACTTTGTGGTAGTGTGCATCGATGAATAAGAAAACGCTCATTGCTTGTATCGTGCTGCTCGTCATCCTGCTGGCCGGGATTGCGACAGCGGTCGGTTTTCTTTATTCCGGCTCCGGCAAGGATGTCTCGGACCCTGCGGGGCGGACCGACGTGCGGCAACGGTATCCGCTTTTGGGAGCCGTGCCTTCCGATGCGGCGATGCTCCTCTGTTTCAGCAACATGGAGGATGGCGTACGGCTCCTGTCCGACAGCACGAAGATTTTCGGCGCGCTGGTCGAGGGGGCTTCCAAGCGTGGTTTCCATTCCTTTGTGGAACGGCTGGTTTCCGGTCGCTTCCATTCCCTGGAAAAGTCTGCGATGACCATCTCCCTGCATTACAGCGGGGATCTGGTACCGTTGCTGGTGCTCTCGGCGCCGGCGGATACCTCGACGGATGTACAGACGCTGCTGGCGGCGGCGGATTCCGCCCGCATGAGCAGCCGCTATGTTTCTTCCGTGGTCCTGGTCTCTCCTTCGGAAACCCTGGTCAAGACGGCCGTCCGGCATCTGGACGGCGGACTTTCCATCCTGGACAAGGACGGTTTCCCGGAGGCGGCGGACCGCCTTGGCGGGGAAGATGCCGTCTTTTTCTCGAATATCTATGCAGACAAGTTGTTCTCTGCCTGGCTGAACCGTCCTTACTCCCAGACCGCCGGGTTCTTCTCGACGCTGGCGCAGTGGTCGGCGTTCTCGCTCCCTTCCGCGGGGGGCGCGGTGAAAATGAAGGCGGCGGCCGTCCATGGGAGCAGCACCTCTTATTTCTTCCATGTTCCGACGGCGGGCGAGTCGAAGGCGTCTTCCGTCCTGCCGGCTACGACGCTGTTTGCCGTCGATCTGCCGGTGGCGGACATTTCCGCCTGGATGGAAGCGTATCGTAAGTATGTGGACGCGGCCAAGAAACTGGGCCGCTACAAAACGGGCAACGCGAATTTCCAGAAATCGGCCGGCCTGACGGCTGAGCAATGGGCGCAACGCCTGGATATCAAGGAGATCGCGAAAGCCGTTTTCATGGATGGCGAGACCCGCAGGGCCCTGTTGTTCATCCGTCCCGGCAAGGCGGATGCGGAACTGGTCCTCCGTGGCACCGGGCTCTCCTCTTTCAAGGAATACAAGAATGCCGTGCTGCCGTTCGCATGGAGAGGCATGCCCTCCCTGTTGTTCGGCGGTCTGTTCAACCTGCCGGATGACAGCATGTTCACCTGGCGGGACGGCTGGATGGCCATCGGCGACGAGAAGGCCGTCGGGGCCTTGGTGAGCGGTTCGCTCCCGGCCCTGGACCTCAAGTCTGCCATGGGGGACTATGGCTTGGATAACCGGATGTCCGACAAGGGGCTTTCGGTCTATGTCTCCCTGACTCCGCCCCTGGTGGACGAGGTGTTCCGCCCGGAACTGGCGAAAGCGTGGAAGAACACGCTCGCCGGCATCGCCTTTGAACCGGCCGTACTGAACCTGTCCGGCGGAGCCGGTGTCCTTACCGTGGACCGGGCCAAGACCCGTACCCGTACCGGCGGCAAGGCGGGAGAAGCGTCCGCGGCGGATGCCATCCCCGTGGAGATAGAAGTCCCGCAGGGACCGTTCACCGTCAGGAACAGCGGTACCGGGAAAGACAATACGTTCTCCCAGGCCCCCAACCTGGCGCTGCAGCTGCGGGATGAGAAGGGGAAGACCCTGTGGAGCCTTCCTTTCAAGAATGCCCTTTGCGGTTATGTGGAAGGGATTGATTACTATGCCAACGGCAAGATCCAGTTCCTCTTTGCCGCCGGGTCGAAACTGTACCTGGTGGACCGGCTGGGCCGGATGGTCTCCGGTTTCCCGGCGGAACTGGGCAAGGAAGTCCTCCTGGGGCCGGGCGTGTATGATTTCACGGGAGCCCATGGCTATACGGCCATGATCCTGCACAAGGACAATACAATCGGGATGTACGACCTTCACGGAAAGGTCCGCGAAGGATGGCTCGGCATCTCGTCAGATGCGCAGATTACCGCCCTGCCGGAACTTGTGACGGCCGAGGGCAAGAAATACTGGGTGGTCAGGACGTCCGGACAGCCCGTCGTCTATGGTTTCTATGGAGGGGAGCCGGTCGGCAGGAGCGAGTCCCGCAAGGTCCTGAAGAACCTGGAAAAATAAGTTGAATATAAATAGAGTTGGTATAACCATGCAGTTTAGATCGGTTAACAAAATTTTCGAAGAGAGCATCCGGAAGCACTGGGACCGTCCGGCTTTGTCCAATTATCAGGGAATTACCCTGAAATACTGTGACGTTGCGCGGCGGCTGGCCAAACTTCAGATTGCATTTGAACAGTGTGGACTCAAACGGGGTGACAAAGTCGCCATCTGCTCACGCAACCAGGCCAACTGGGGCGTCAGTTTCCTGGCGGCGATGACCTATGGCGCCGTCCCGGTTCCAATCCTGCACGAATTCAAGCCCGGAAACATCCACTATCTGGTCAACCATTCCGAAGCGAAGGTCCTTTTCGTGGACGAAGTTATCTGGGAGGGCCTTTCCCCCGATGAAATGCCTGATCTCCATGTCGTTGTCCAGATCAATACCTTCAAGTTCCTGTATGCGCGCAGCGAGGAGCTCTGGCAGGTCCGCGAGCATCTCAACGAGAGTTTCGGCCACAAGTATCCGGACCATTTCGGGCCGGAAGACCTGAATTTCTACGAGGATTCGGCCGATGAACTGGCCATGATCAACTACACATCCGGCACTTCCGGCTTCTCGAAAGGCGTCATGATTCCGTACCGCGCCCTGTACTCCAACATCGAACTGGCCTGGTTCGCCGAGCCGCAGATGACCTGCGAGGCCGAGGTGGTGGCCATGCTGCCCTCCGCCCACATGTACGGAATGATGTTCGAGTTCCTTTTCGAGATGACCCTCGGCGCCCACGTGCATTTCCTGACCCGTGTGCCGAGTCCGAAGATCATCATGAAGGCGTTCTCCGAGATCCATCCGAGCATCATCATCGCGGTCCCGCTGATCATCGAGAAGATCTACAAGAGCAAACTCAAGCCGATCATCGACAAGAACAAGATCTTCTTCCGGATCCCCGGACTGGACAAGATGATCATGAAGCGTTTCCGGGAAGAACTTGTCAATACCTTCGGCGGCCGTTTCGAAGAGGTTATCCTCGGCGGCGCCGCCTTCAACCCGGAAGTGGAGGCCTTCTTCAACAAGATCGGATTCCCTTATACGGTAGGTTACGGCATGACGGAATGCGCCCCGATCATCGGCTATGCACATTGGAATGTGGCGAAACTGGGCTCCTGCGGCAAGGCCGCCCCGAACATGGAGATCCGCATCGATTCGTCTGACCCGGCGAATATCCCGGGCGAGGTCCAGGTCCGCGGCGCCAATGTCTTCCTGGGCTATTACAAGAATGAAGAG
>JBGUXJ010000145.1:0-10793 GCA_045222055.1 Candidatus Cryptobacteroides sp.
TCCGACCGGGAAATACCACCATTTCAGCGCCAGGGCGTTGCCGTCCGGATCGGAAGCCTTCGCCTTGATTTTCACGGTCTCGCCGGGGGCAGCCGTCAGTTCGAACGGACCGCTGACGACAGGATAATGGTTTGCATCGGCATAGTTCGGCGTAACGGACCATTTCATGCGGGCCGCTTCGGAAAGGTTCCGCTCGGGCAACAGGTTCGGGAACGTATGGTCTTCCGGACCGCCGCCCCGCATCATGGCCATCATTGCGGCCATGTCGGGAGAGGCACCTGAAGGAGCAGCACCGCCACGGGGACGGCCATTACCGGCTGCCGCATTGCGGGAACGGTCGGGACGGCCGCTCAGTTGGGCGAGGTTGTTGCCCATATAGGACGGATGTCCGGACTGCGGCTCACCCCTGGTGATGTCCCAGCGACCGCTCCATCCACCCCAGGTTGGATCCTGCCAGGCACGTAAACCGTTGTCGATCAGCATATAGAAACAACCGCTGTCACCATCTCCGTAGAGCGTACCCTGTGGTTGGATGTTTGACCAGACATAATAGCCCTCAGCGGTCATTTCCTCGCGCGTCTTGCCGGCGGAAGGGCCGATGAAGTCGGTTATGTCGCCCGGGACCATCTGCTTTCCGTCGCCCCACAGGCGCACGCGTGCCCCGATCGGACCGACGGTCATGTATTTCGCCGTCCATTCCGGGTCCGTCAGGCTCGGATTGCCGGTCCAGCGGCCCATCTGGGCGTTGGTGCTCCACACCCACACATCCGGCCAGTTCACGGCAATGTACTTGTTGTAGGCATTGTCCTGGTCGCCGGACAGGCAGAGGATTACTTTCTCATTGACTTTCTTCACGATGGCATCCCACTGTTCCGTGCCCTTGTACTGGTCCTCGATGGACCGGAGCGCCGCGGCGATGGAAGAACTGCCGCCCCAGGCCTGGATGAAGAGTGGCCCCGGCTTGTCGTCGAGGATGTTCTCCTTGATCAGGTTGGAGCCGTCCGTATCATAGGAATAGTCACCTTCGAACACGCAGTTGCCCCACTTGGTCACGCTGCGCAGGTATTCCGGGGTCGGATACCGGCTGTCGTGGACCTTGAGGTTGGCATAGCACTGCTCATACGCGTCGATGATGTCATCGATGAAACGCTCTTCCGGATTGAAACGCCAGGAAGTCTGCGGGCCGAGGCCCATGTTGTCGTACTCGCCGCCCGGGATGAACTGGGTCGTACCCTTGCCGTCACCCAACCAGTGGAAGCGGCTGCTGGTGTAGACCAGGCCGTCGATCTGGAAGTCGGTGGCATGCAGCAGGAAACGGACCATGGAGTTGTTGTCGTCCAGTTCCGGGTCGCAGGTGACGATGGTGCGCGGCGCCTGGAACACGCCGTCTTTCGGAGCATTGCTGCAGCCGGCGGCCAGCAGGACCACAGCGACTGTGATTAGGAAATATTTGAGTCTCATGTTACAAATTTACCAAATCCAAAGTTCTATTTGAACAGTCTCGGAGCAAAATCCGCCAGATAGATGCGCCAGTTCTTCCAGACATGGCCGCCATCCGTCTCCATATAGACATACGGATAGCCGGCGGCGTCGAATTTATCGCGCATCGCCTTGTTGTTGTTATATAGGAAATCGACGTTGCCGCAGCCCGTCCAGTAAAGTTTGACACCTTTCTTGAACTGGGTCGCCAGTTTCTCGTCGAAATTCTGATAGATCGGAGAGATCTTGCTGTCCGTCACGCCGATGGCTGCGGAGAACAGACCCACGTATCCGAAGAGGTCCGGATAGTTCGCGGAGATGAATGCGGAGTGAAAGCCACCCATGGAAAGGCCGGCGATCGCCCGGTGGTTCTTGTCCGCAAGGGTCCGGTAGGTCTTGTCCACGAACTTGACGATCTCCGGGAAATACGTCTCGAAGGTCCCGTCCATGGTGCCCTGGGTGAAATGATAGGGCTTGTAGTAACCCATGCTGCTTTCACCCGGAGCGGCGCTCATCCCGGCATGTCCGTTCGGCATCACGACGATCATCGGCACCGCCTTTCCCTGGGCGATGAGGTTGTCCAGAATGGTGCAGGCACGGCCGAAATTCTTCCATTCGTCCTCGTCGCCGCCCATGCCATGGAGCAGGTACAGCACCGGATATTTCTTCTTCGGACTGGCCTCATAGCCGTATGGAGTATACACGTTCATGCGGCGGTCCATGTCCAATCCGTCTGAATGATACCAGACCGCCGTCACACTGCCGTGCTTCACGTCCTGGACGCTGTACAGATCGCCCATCCCGCCCGGGACGGTGAACAGGTTCGTCAAGGTCGCGAAGTCACGGAAGACATACGGATGATTGGGATCGATCGTGGCAATCCCATCCACGAGGAAGGTATAACTGTAGAGTTCAGAGACAAGAGGTTTGGACGTATAGGTCCATACGCCGCCTTCGCCTTCGGTCATATCCACGATGCCGCTGGAGGCCATGCCAACGTTCGTCCCCTTCTCCCCTTCCATGAAGTCACCGACGATCTGGACCTTATGCGCCTTGGGAGCCAGGAAGTTGAAGGTCACGGAGCCATCTTCGTTCACGATGGCCGACTTCAGGTCCTGAGACGGGAAGAGGTTCTGCTGCGCGGAAGCGCAAAGGCATAAAAAGGCCGCCGAAGCGGCCATGATCAATTTCTTCATATGATTAAGATACAGTGATCACATACTGGGCGAAACGGGTCATCGGACGCTCCGCCTCATCACGGACCTCGAGATTGACGACGAGCTTGTCACCCGGCTTCGCATCCGCCGGTACGGTGAAGTTGGTGGTCCAACCGGTCTGGGAAGAGACGGTCAGACCCTCGGCCTTGCCCTGGCCATAGGTGCAGGCAGCGGCCGGCACGTACCACTGGGTCGTCAGCTTGTCACCGTCCGGATCCTTGGCGGAACCGGTCAGCGTTACGGTCTGTCCGGCAGCGGCCGTCAGGTCGCGCTGTCCGGCATTGACGATCGGAGCATGGTTGCAGTCCTGCGGTTCGCAAATGGCCCAGTCGGCCCGGGCTGCGAGTTCCTCCCACATGACGATGGTATAGTGGCTGTTCCCACGGTTGTTCACATCACTGCGCAGACCGATGTCGATGAACCCGGCGCAGCCGAACTGACAGAACGCCCAGGAATACTGTTCGTAATCGGCACGGGCGCGGCCTTTCAGACTCTCGGGGCCCCAGCCGAGTTCGGCGGACGTAGCCCAGTCCATGTAGTCGATCAGACCGTAATTGTAGATGATTGGCTCGCCGTAGATGGCGCGGCCTTCGGCCATGAGCCAGATCTGCTCGGGAAGTTTGCCATGGTTTTGCTTGTAGGCCTCGAGGTTCCACGGAGCATGCATGTAGGGCTGCAATTCTTCCGCAGCACGGTTCGGCGCATTCTTGCTGGCGCTGAAGAAGGAACCGTAGCTGAAGAAACCGAAGCCATAGCCACCGTTCTGCAGGCCAGGGAACATCTCGTCGATCTTGCTGTCGGCGCGGCAGTTGTCTTCACCGCTGCCGCCGATGCGGACCTTATCCGTCACTTTCTTGAGGATGGATTCCCATTCAGGCGTACCATGATAGCGCTCATAAATCGTATATAGCGCGCGGACGGTCGTATTGATGCCGCCCCAGTGCTGGATGGTGACCGGACGCGGATCGTCGTCGAGGATGACATCCACGATAAAGTTGGAACCTTCGGTCTCGAAGCGGTAGTCGCCCTCGAATTCGATGTTGCCCACCTTGGTGACGCTGCGGATGTATTCCGGGGTCGGATAGTTCGGATTGTTCTTGCTCATCAGCTGATAGTCAGCCTCATAGCAGTCCAGGATACGGGGCAGCCAGGTCGGATCGACCGGCCGGTACTCCGTCAGGTCGGCCGCCGTCTTGACCCGGTGCTCGCAATGCTGGGCATTGCAACGGAAATGCGGGGTGACCTGCCCCAGGGTATGGAGGCCGCCGTCGCCCTGGAAATGGTACATGCCGGCAGTCCAGACGATACCCGCCAGGTCATACTGGTCGGCATACATCAGGCTCAGGATGACACCGTTCATGTCATCGCACTCCAGGTCGGTGGTGATCAGGACGCGAGGCTGCTGGCTCTTGTCAACAGGGATGGCCAGGTCCTCCGGAGCGAGGACTTTCTGACTACTGCAGGCGGCCAGCGACAGGATCGCGACGCCCAGTGCAAAGATCTTTTTCATGGTTTATTACTTGAAAAGGAGCGGGGCAAATTCGGACAGATACAGGCGCCAGCAGTTCCAGACATGGGCGCCGTCGCTTTCGCGGAAACTCAGGTTCGGCATGCCGAGGGCTTTGAGATCCTCATAGTAGGTCTTGGCACCCTGGAAGCCGAAGTCGTCACGGCCGATACCGATCCAGTAAGCGGAAACACCGTTGGCAATCTGGGCACGGACAGCATCCATGGTCGCCTTGTTCTCAGGCACGCTCTCATCCAGTTCGTGGATGCGGCCGCCGGCGGAGAAAACACCGACATAGTCGAAGACGTTCGGATAACGGCGGGAAATGTTCACGGAATGACCGCCGCCCATGGACAGACCGGCGATGGCACGGCCCTGCTTCTCGGGAATGGTACGGAAATTCCTGTCGATGAAGTTCACGATTTCCATGAAGTTGGCGACATACTTGCCTTCCGGATCACGGAAATGGAACGGCTTGTAGTACCCCAGGGAGCTTTCGCCCGGTGCGGCCTGCATTTCGGCATGGCCGTTCGGCATGACAACGATCATCGGCTCAGCCTTGCCCTGCGCGATGAGGTTATCCATGATCTGGACGGCGCGGCCGAAGATGGTCCACTCGTTCTCATCGCCGCCGGAGCCGTGAAGCAGGTAAAGTACCGGATACTGCTTGTACGGATTGGCATCGTATTCAGCCGGAAGATAGACATTCAGGCGACGGTCCTTGCCGATGCCATAGGAATGATACCATTTCGCCACGAGGGTGCCGTGAGGCACGTCCGTCACCTTGAACAGGTCGGCCAGCCCGCCGCCTACAAGGAAGACATTGGTCACGGTCGCGAAATCACGGTATACATGCGGATTGTTCGGGTCAAGCACCGGAACGCCGTCTACCAGGAACGTGTAACTGTAGAGTTCGGAAGGAAGGGGGTTGGAGGTATAGGTCCAGGTGCCGTCCTTGCCTTTGCTCATGTCGACCTGGCCGGCGCCGACCATGCCGGCGATGTGCTGCTGGACGTCCTTCTTGATGAAATCCCCAGCGATCTGCACCTTCTTTGCATCCGGGGCGATAAGGCGGAAGGTAACCCTTCCCTGCTCATCTACGGTACCGGATTCAATATCCTGGGAGATAAACAGGTTCTGCTGGGCGAATGCCGTCATACAGAGGGCGACGCCTGCGAATACGGAAAAGATCTTTTTCATATTTAATTGTTTTATGTGTCGGTTTTTTGAAAAAACCCGCCCGGGACCCGATGGACAGGTGCCGGGCAGGATTGTCAGGGTCAGATGAAAGGAAGATTACTTCCAGCCTTCGTTCTGGGTCATGTTCGGGTTGACTGCCATTTCATCTGCAGGGAACGGGAGGAGCAAGTGCTTCGGGCTCATGAATCCGACCGTCCCGTCCTGGTTGTAGCGCTTGTAGTTGATGGTTCCATCCGGCTGGAGTTCGGGATGGATGGCACCCCGGTTCTTCAGCAGGTTAGCGGCATCACCCCAGCGGATGATGTTCTGATAGCGGAGACCTTCGAAGCAGAGTTCCATCCAGGATTCATCCTTGATAAGCTGGAGGTTCAGGTCGCCTTCGGAGATGGTCGGCGCCTTGGCCCGGTTGCGAATCTCATTGATGCAATTCACGGCTTTACCGTTCTCCTTGTTCTGGAAATACGCCTCGGCAGCAAAGCAGAGGACCTCGTCGTAACGCATGATATGGTCAGGCAGTGGATAACGGTATGCGGAACCGTTGTTCTTCCAAATCATGTATTTGCGGTTGAAGAAACCTTCGCAATCGTAGATTTCCATGCCTTCCTTGACACGGGTGTTGAATTCATCCTGCATCTCCTGATAGGTCATGATGAAATTGTGCAGGCGATAGCCGTCCACACCCTCGACCTCGACGAATTTGTCATAGAGGGCCTTGGTCGGACAGACCTGGAAACCGAACGGATAGGTGGCGAAATTCGCGGTTGCAGGACGGGATTTGTCGAAGTTGTATTCAAACTTTTCCGCACGCAGACCGGTCCACATGCCATGGTAGGTGCTGTTCGGGCCGGAGTTGGAAGCATCGTCGATACCACGCATGCAGAAGAGGTCTTCCGTCGAGACATCGCCCCTGATCGTACCGAAGTTGGTCAGGTCGGCCTGAAGGGAGAACTTCTTGCTTCCGATGATATCGTCGTACACCTTGGATGCCTCAGAATACTTGTTCTGCCAGAGATAAGCCTTGGCGAGCATGGCCTGGGCAAATGCTTTGGTAAGCCGATACGTACCAGTCTGGTCCGTCAGGGCTCCGCTGGAAATCGCAGTATTGAGATCGGTTTCAATGGCATTCCAAAGAACGGAGGTTGACTCGCTGTTACCCTTCAGGTACTCATCCGGGTTCAGGATATGATCCACCAGAGGCGCGGTACCCCAAAGGGTCACGAGTTCGAAATTGGCCCATGCGCGCATGGTCAGAGCTTCAGCGCGGGCGCGCTTCATTACCTTGGAATCACCCTGGCAGCGCTCGAGTACCAGGTTGCAGCGATAAATCAAGGTATACAGGTTCTGGTAGAGGTTCTTGACGACGCCGTTGCCATCCGTGAAAGTATATTCGCAGTACTGGTAGTAGATACCATCGGCTCGGCTTCCGCCGCCCGTCCATAGTTCATCACCGAGGAAGTTCAACAGCCAGGCGGCGCTGCTCGTACCTCCGGAATGGGTGGTCTTGAACTGATAATAAGCTGCGACAATCGCCTCTTCGGCTTCGGTGTCGGTCTTGTAGAAGTCGTCGATGGCGACGACACTATGCTGGGCGATGTCGAGCTTTTTCTCGCAGGAACTTGCAGCCAGGAGGACACCTGCGGCCAGCACACCGGTCAGAATATAATTGAGTTTCATGATTCTTTCTCCTTAAATGGGTTAGAAGGACACATTGATACCGAAGACGGTCTTCTTCATGGACGGATACTGGCCATAGTCGATGCCGATACCGCTGGAGCTGACGGAGACTTCCGGATCGAATCCCGGATACTTTGTGATGACGAACCAGTCGTCGAGGGAGACATACACACGGACGCTGGAAATGGCGATCTTCTCAAGCAGGGTCTTCGGGAAGGTGTAACCCAGCTGGAGCTGCTTGACCTTGAAATAGGAACCGTCGAATACGTAGGCGGAACTCTCGAGGAAGTTGGAGTAGGACACGCCGGGCCAGGTGCTGAGAGCGGCGCTCGGGAACTTGGAATGGTCGCCCGCTTTCTGCCAGCGGTTGTCAAAGATGTACTGCATCGTATTGGCCTGGTGACGGGTCGAACGCGGAACGGCATAGGCAATCTCGTTGCCGGAAGCGCCGCTGCCGAATGCAGTAAAGTCAAAGCCCTTGTAATTCATGTTGATGGTAAGACCGTAGGTAAAGTCCGGGATACCGGAACCAATCATGACCTTGTCAGCATCACTCAGGACCATAGCGTCAGATTTGTCATTTTTGCCATGGTCGACGAAAGTCGGGACACCATTATCGGGATTGACACCTGAGTACTCATAACCACGCATGTACCAGATTGGATAACCTTTTTCGAAATAGGTCGTTACACCGGAACCACCGCTGCCGCCCTGCACCCGGGTCAAGGTCTCATAGACATAGGTCACTTCATTCTTCAAGGTCGCAAGGTTCCCGCTGATGCTGTAACCGAAATCACCGATCTTGTCCTTCCAACTCAGTTCGAATTCATGACCGCGGTTGGAAACGTTACCGGCATTGATCGGAGAAAGGGTACCGCCAACGACCAGCGAGGAGGTCACGCTGCGCATGATCAGGTCTTTGGTCTTCTTGGAGAAATAGTCATACGTAAAGGACAGACGGTCCTTGAACATACGGAGGTCGAGACCGAGGTCAACCTGTTCGGAGGTCTCCCACTTCAGGTTGTAGTTTCCGATGGCATTCGGGAGGGAACCTGTCGCGTAACCATTGCCTTTTTCCATGCCAAGCTTGATGGTGGAGGCGATGGTGGCGGCATACATGTAATTGCTCAATCCGGCGATGGAACCGTTCTGGCCCCAGGAAGCACGGAGTTTGAAATGGGTGACCGGAGTCAGGTTAAGGTTGCGGAACCAATTCTCGCGGGACACGGTCCAACCACCGGAAACAGCCGGAAAGTAACCCCAGCGGGTATTCAGCGGAAGGATGGAGAGGTCAGCCGCATCTGCACGCAGGGAAGCCTGGATGTAATAGCGGTTGTCATAGTCGTAGGAGACACGGCCGAAGTAGGATAGTTCAGCATAGTTGAGTTTCTCGCCGCCACTGACGGTCTTGGTCGCAGTACCGGTCTGGTTGGCGAAATAGGCATAGTTCGGATCCAACTTCGTAATACCGATATTGCTCAGACCTGTACCGGCGATCTGACCGGTCACGGAATAGTTGGTACGCCAGGAATAGGACATACCGGCCATGGCGCTGACATTGTGCTTGCGGGCGAACGTCTGGTTGTAGTTGGCGAAGTTCTCCCACTGGTAATAGGTATTCGTTCCGGCACTGCCGTTGATGGAAACATAGTCGGTCACGGTATCAGTGTTGGTCACGCTGGGCCAGGTCACATTCTTGCTGATATTGCTGTTGATGGTATAACCGAGGCGGGAAGTCACGGTGACATGCGGGATGGCCGTCATATCCAGGGAGGTGGTACCGCGAAGTTCAAAACGCTCGTTCATCGGGTCGGTCGCATTGACGGTGATGTACGGGTTGATGTTATTCGATTCCTGGAACGGGGACATGGAATAGAAGTCACCGTTTTCATCTTTGATGAAGATATGGCCCTGGTCAACGAGGGACTGCATGTGGGCGGGCAGATTGTCAGCAGGATAGACGACTGGGGTCAGCGGGTCCATCTGGATGACGGAAGCCGGCAGGGAGGCCATGCCACCGGCCGCGACCGTCTTGGTCGAGCTGTAACCGAAAGCGTTGTTAGTCGTGAACTTCAGCCAGTCCTTAATCTTGTAATCCGCATTGACCGTAGCGCTGAGACGGCGGAACGAGTCGTGATCGGTGATGACCGGACCGTTATTGTTCATGAAAGAGACAGAGGCGTACAGGGAGCCATTGTTGTTGGCACCTTGGAAGGAAAGGTTGTGACGCTGCATGACACCACGCTCGAACGCCACGTCAGCCCAGTCAGTATCAGTCTTTCCGTCATAGTAGCGCTTGATGATATCCTCCTCGACCAGATTTCCTTCCTTTACCCAGGTCAGGTAATCCTTGGCATTGAGGGCATGCGGGATATGAGCGATGTCCGACAGGGAGAGCTGCATGTCGTAACGGATGATGCGGCGGCCTTGGGCGGCCTTCTTGGTGGTGATGAGGACAACGCCGTTACCCGCCTGCGCACCGTAGATGGCGGCCGAAGCGGCATCCTTCAGGACTTCCATGGACTCGATGTCGTTCGGGTCAAGTTGCGTGATACTCCGCATGCGAAGACCGTCGACGACATAAAGCGGGTCGGAAGAAGCGTTTGAACTGTAACCGCGGATACGCATGGAGGACTCGGAACCCGGAGCACCGGAAGTGCTGATGAGCTGGACACCCGCGGTTTTGCCCTGCAGGGAGTTCTGGACATCGGTCACGGAACGGTTCTCGAGGTCGGCGGCCTTCACCTGGGAAATGGCACCGGTAACGTCACTCTTGCGCTGGACGCCGTAACCGATGACGACGGTCTCTTCCAGGAAAGTGTTCTCCGGTTCGAGGTTGAGGTCCATCCTGGCACTGTTGGCCGGGAGGACCTGGGTCTTGTAGCCGACAAAGGAATACTCGAGGTTGGCACCTCTCGGAACAGTTACGGTGTATTTGCCGTCGATGTCAGTGGTCGTACCGTTGGTGGTACCCTGCTGCACGACGCCGACACCGATCATCGGAAGACCGCTCTCGTCGAGGATCGTTCCGGAGACTGTGATGTTGCCCTGGGCAAAGGCGAGGCCGAGGCTCAGGCAGAACATCGTTGCGAATGCGAGAATTCGTCTCATTGGGTTAGATGTTTTTAGGATTTATATGGTAATGAACTAGTTGCTAGTTGGATGCAGCGATGATAACCAGGGCAGCCAGGAAGCACAGGAACATCGCATAGACAAATTTCATGGTGCCCTTCGGGGCCTCCTTGAACTCGCGCCAGATCAGCACGCCCCAGATCATCGCCACCAGCGGGGAGGCGTTGGAAAGGGCATAGGAGACGGCCTTGTTGACCGGGGCCTGCGCCGTCATGAAGCTGATGACCATGCCGCTCATCCAGATGAAACCGCCGAGCATGCCGATCAGGTGGGTCCGGGCATCGCCTTTGGTGAAATAGTCCTTCATCGTGGACTTGCCTTCGACTGAATGGCTCATGGCCACCGGGCAGAGGAAGAAAGTGGAGACGAGGACCGCCAGGGCGAAGAAGAAGACCGCCTGGTACGGGGACAAGGTACCGACACCGCCGAAGGTCGGAGCGGTCCCTTTGACCACGAGGCCATAGAAGAACGCGAAGCCGATACCGGAAATGAGGGCGAAGACAATACCTGCCGTCGGGCTTTTCTTCTGACTGCCGGCCAGTTTGCTGTAGGAGACGGCGCACAGGACCATAGCCAGGACAGCC
>JBGUXJ010000146.1:0-39858 GCA_045222055.1 Candidatus Cryptobacteroides sp.
TTCGGTCGCGACCTCGGTGCAGATCTTCATGCCGAACTCCTGCTTGGCCTTCCTGAGCCACTTCAGGCCCGGAACGCCTACGCCTTCGAAACTGCCCGGATGGGTCCGGGGTTTCCAGATACCGGCGCGGAAGACATGGATGCCGAAAGCGGCGAGTCCGCGTGCGGTTTCCATGACTTGCTGCTCAGACTCGGCGCTGCAGGGGCCCGCGATGCACATCGGCCGCGGGAGGGTGAAGAATCCCCATTCGGAACAAGGGATGATATCGAGGGTATGGCTCATCAGCGAATGATTTTCTTGATGCGGTTGGCTTCTTCGATCAGGCGGCGGATCTCGGCTTCGTCGAAATCGGCGATCGCCCGGCGGAAGGCCTGCATCTTTTCTATATAGGTATCCATGACATGCAGCACGTTGTCCCGGTTCTGGGTCAGGATCGGGACCCACATGTCAGCGCTCGACTTGGCAAGGCGGACGGTCGAGGAAAAACCGCCGGAAGCCAGGTCGAAGATGTGTTTTTCGTCTTTTTCCTTGTCCAGGACCGTCAGGGCGAGGGCGAAGGAGGTAACATGGGAAATATGAGAAACGTAGGCGGTGTGGACATCGTGCTGGGAAGCATCCATGTACAACGGACGCATGTTCAGCACATCGTACAGGTTCTCGATGGCCTTCAGGGCCTTCGGATCGCTCTCCTGGGCGTTGGCGAAAATGCACGCCCGTCCGTCGAACAGGTTCGGCATGGCCGCCCACGGTCCGGAATACTCGGTGCCGGCCATCGGGTGCGTAGAGACGAACTGACCGCGGCAGGGATGGTAATGCGTGGCCAGGGTGATCTGCTCCTTGGTCGAGCAGGTATCGATCACGATCTTGTCCTTCGCCCCGGTTTCCTGGAAACGGTCCAGGATCCGGCAGACGAGTTTCACCGCCGCGCCGACGGGAACGGATACCACGACGATGTCCGACCGGTCGATGCAGTCTTCCAGGGGTACGATTTCATCCGCAAGGCCGATGCTCATCGCCGCCGAGGCGTGGACGGGATCCTCCTCAACGCCCAGGATACGCTCCGCGAAACCCCTGCGCTTGAGGTCGATGGCCATGGATCCGCCGATCAGGCCCAGACCGATGACTCCGACAATCATATCGCCGCCTTGATTTTCCGTTCGGCATCCTCCAGCACCGGAACCGGCGCGCACAGGGAGATTCGGACGAAGTTCCGGCCGTTCTTTCCGAAGATGAAGCCCGGGGTGATGAAGACACCTGCCTCGTGCAGGAACTTCTCGGACATCGCCTCGCCCAGGGTCATGCCCTCCGGGACGGTCAGTTTCGCCAACACGGGAGAAGCGGAGATGTCGCCCCAGACGAAGAGGCCGGAGGAATCGCGGTCGAACTTCGCGCCGAGCAGATCGAAGATCCGGCAGACCACGTCGCGGCGGGCCTTGTATTCCGCATTCAGTTCGGTAAACCATTCCGGTCCCTGGCCGAGGGCTTCGACCGCGGCCAGCTGCAGGGCCTTGAACATGCCCGAATCCATCTGGCTCTTGACTTTCAGGACCTGGGTGATGGCTTCCGCGTCGCCGGCCACCATGCCGAAGCGCCAGCCGGCCATGTTGTGGGCCTTGCTGAGGGAATTCATTTCCAGGCAGGTATCCTTGGCACCGGGAACGGCAAGGATCGAAATCGGCTTGTCATTCAAGATGAAACTGTACGGATTGTCATTGACGATCAGAATGTTATGTTTCTTTCCGAAGGCAACCAGCCGCTCGTACAACTGAGGCGTCGCCTTGGCGCCGGTCGGCATGCCCGGATAGTTGGTCCACATGAGCTTGACCTTGCTCAGGTCCATCGCCTCGAGCGCTTCGAAATCCGGCTGCCAGCCGTTTTCCGCCTTGAGATCATAGTTGACGATCTCCGCGCCGACCATCCGGGATGCGGAGGTGTAGGTCGGATAACCGGGGTCCGGCACCAGCACCTGGTCGCCGGGGTTGACATAGGCCATGGAAATCAGCAGGATGCCTTCCTTGGAGCCGGTCAGCGGCTGGATCTCCTTGTCCGGATCGAGGGTCACGCCGTAATAGCGGGCATACCATTTCGAGAAAGCCTCGCGCAGGGCGGGAAGGCCCTTGTAGTTCTGGTAGCCATGGCAGCCGGGGCGCACGGCCGTTTCGGCCAGCTTGGTGAGGGCGGCCACGGGCGGCGTACCGTCCGGAGAGCCGATGCCCAGGTTGATGACGGGATCCTCGCCACGGGCCTTGCGGGCCTGGGAGAGGGCGTCGATTTCGCGGTTCTTACGGGAGAAATAATACTCTTGGACACTGGCGGTCCGGTTGGCGGGTTGGATATTCATGATCAGAAAGCTGAAGGGTATTCACCGAGGATGTCAAGGTCTTCGATCAGCGGACGGACCGCTTCGAGGGCCTGCTTGTAACGCTGATAATCCTTGAACTTGATATCAACGTAGAAGAAATACTGCCATTCCCTTCCGGGAATCGGGAGCGACTGGATCCGGGTCAGGTTCATGTCATAGAACGACAGGATCGTCAGGATGTGCGCCAGGGAGCCCGGCTTGTGGGGCAGCGTGAAGCACAGGGAGGCCTTGTCGATGACATCGGCCGGCACCTTGACAGCATCGTCCAGGACCAGGAACCGCGTGTAGTTATGATGGTAGGTCTCGATGTTCGGAGCCAGGATCTCCAGCCCGAACATCTCGGCCGCGAGGACGGAAGCCACGGCACCGACGCCCTTCTGTCCGCTGGCCGCCAGGTCCGCGGCGCTCTTGGCCGTATCCTCGGATTCGACCATCCGGATCCAGGGTGCGTGCCGTTCGAAGAAACGGCGCGTCTGGTTGATGGCCATGTAGTGGGTATGGACCTCCCGGATATCGTCGATTTTCTGGCCGGGCAGGGCCATCAGGTTCTGGTGGATCGGCAGATAAATCTCACCTTTGATCCGCCGGGGGTTGCAGCGGAGCAGGTCGTAGTTCGACAGCAGGCCGCCGGAAGTCGTGTTCTCGATGGCCATGACGGCGGCGTCCGCCGATCCGCCGTCGAGTGCATGGAAAATGCCCTCGAAAGTGGCACATTCCACAATCTGGGGGCTGATGTCAAACTGGTCTTTATAGAACTTCCGGGCCGCTTCCTCATGGAAGCAGCCCGAGAAGCCCTGGATTGCGACTCGTCTCATAGGCGTTAAGTTCGTGAGCAAGGATACGGGGGCGTGGGGAACCGCCGGTCCCGCACCCGGAAGATTAAACAGTCAGGATATCTTTTTCCTTGGCCGCGATGATCGCATCGACGGCCTTGACATTCTTGTCCGTCACCTTCTGGACCTCTTCCTCGCCTTCGCGCTGGACGTCCTCCGTGATCTCGGAAGCCTTCTGGGCCTTCTTGAGCTGGTCGACGGCGTCGCGGCGGGCATTGCGGATCACCACCTTGGTATTCTCGCCGGCGCCTTTCGCCTTCTTGATCAGTTCGCGGCGGCGTTCCTCGGTCAGGGCCGGGACCACGCAGCGGATGATCTCTCCGTTGTTGGACGGAGTGAAGCCCAGGTTGGCATCCAGGATGGCCTTCTCGATCTTCCCGATCATGCTGCGCTCCCACGGCTGGATGGCCAGGGTCTTCGCATCCGGGGTCGTCACGGAAGCCACCTGCGGAATGGGGGTCGGAGTGCCATAATAGTCCACGGTCACATTGTTGAAGATGGAGGGGTTGGCCTTGCCGACCCGGTAGGTCTTGAGGTCTTCCTCGAGGAAAGCGATCGCATCCTGCATCTTCTCGTCTGCCTTGGCCAGGATGGCCTTTGCATTCTCTGTCAACATAGCCTTATTGTGTTTTACGTTATTGCCGATTTGCGCAAAGATAATGAAAAATCCACATTATACATGAACGAGCGTACCGATCTTCTCTCCGTCGAGGATGCGGCGCAGGTTGCCGGGGCCGTTCATGTCGAATACGATGATGGGCATGTCGCCCTCCCTGCAAAGGGAATAAGCGGTCTGGTCCATCACCTTCAGGTGTTTCTCCAGCGCCTCGTCGAAGGTCAGTTCGTCATACTTGACGGCAGTGGGATCCTTCTCGGGGTCAGCCGTATAGACACCGTCCACGCGCGTGCCTTTCAGCAGCGCATCCGCACGGATCTCCAGCGCCCGCAGCGCTGCGCCCGAGTCGGTCGTGAAGAACGGGTTGCCCGTCCCGCCGGCGATCAGCACGACACCGCCGCGTTCCAGCACCTCGACGGCCTTGTCCCGCATGTAATACTCGGCGACCGGCTCCATCGGCGTGGCCGTGAAGACCTTCGCCTCGACGCCTTCGCTCTTGATGAACATCGAGAGGGCCAGGGAATTCATGACCGTGGCCAGCATGCCCATCTTGTCGCCGTCGACCCGGTCGAAGCCCCGTCCGACGCCCTGCATCCCGCGGAACAGGTTGCCGCCGCCGTTGACGATCGCGACCTGCAGGCCGGCCTTGGCCGCCTCGGCCACCTCACGCGCCATCCGCGAGAGGGCTTCCGTATCAAATCCCTTGCCAGTCTGACCGCCCAGACTTTCGCCGCTGAGCTTCAGCAAAACTCTTTTATACATATTTTTCGTTCCTTTTATTCCTTAGATGCAAAAGTACGGAAGTTTTAGTAAAAAAATGCGGAGATATTATGAAACTTGAGAGAAAGAAGTTATATTTGCCTATCGAACCTATTCGACAACTACCAAAAACTATATGGCAAACGCATTCCACTATTCTATCGGTAGGAAGTTCATCCAGGCGGTGAGCGGAGCATTCCTGATCATTTTCCTGCTCCTCCACGGCACGATCAACTTCTTCTCGGTTATCGACTCTTTCACCGGCAAGTTCGGCGCCTTCAACGGTCTCTTCCAGCAGGGCTGCGATTTCATGGCCCTCCCGATCGTGACCATCATGGTGCCCGTCCTTGCACTGGGTTTCATCGTGCATATCGGTTATGGCATCTACCTGACCTGGTACAACGTCAAGGCACGCGGCGGCTACAAGCGTTATGAAGTCGCCAGCAAGGCCCAGGCCGACTCCTGGTCCGCGACGAACATGTTCGTCCTGGGTATCGTCATCCTCGGTATCCTGTTCTTCCATCTGACCCATTTCTGGGCCAAGATGCAGCTGCAGGAATTCACCGGCGGCATCGCCTCCAATCCGTATGACCTGCTGACCGCCACGTTTGGACGATGGTGGGTCCTGGTGATCTACATCCTCTGGTTCGTGGCCATCTGGTTCCACCTGTGCCACGGTTTCTGGAGCATGTTCCAGACGATCGGTTGGAGCAACCAGATCTGGATGAAGAGGCTGAAAGTCATCGGAATCATCGTAGCGACCCTTATCATGCTGATGTTTGTTGCAGTTGCAATCAACGCATTCCTCCAAGCACATGCACTGATCTAGGAAAGAGCGAAACGGAATCCAAGGCTGGCCTCGAACAAAGGCCGGCCTTTTTTATGAATTGAAAAGTATTAACCCATATAAACACCTTAACAAATGAGACAGAAAAAATTCCTGCTCCCGGAATCCGAGATTCCGACCCATTTCTTCAACATCCAGGCGGTCATGCCGAACAAGCCGAAGCCGTTCCTGCACCCCGCCACCAAGGAGCCCCTCAAGGCGGAAGACCTCTACCCCATCTTCTGCAAGGCCTGCGCCGACCAGGAACTCAACCAGACGGACGAATGGATCCCCATCCCCGAAGCGATCCGCGAGCAGTATGCCGCCTACCGCTGCACCCCACTCGTCCGCGCCTATGAACTCGAGGAAGCCCTCGGTACGCCGGCCCACATTTACTTCAAGAACGAGTCCGTCTCGCC
This sequence comes from Candidatus Cryptobacteroides sp., assembly GCA_045222055.1. GTDB lineage: Bacteria > Bacteroidota > Bacteroidia > Bacteroidales > UBA932 > Cryptobacteroides. The sequence continues at coordinate 5,816 of JBGUXJ010000146.1, forward strand.
GGCCGGTTCCCACAAACTCAACTCCGCCATCGCCCAGGCCTACTATGCCAAGGAGCAGGGCATCACGAACCTGACCACCGAGACCGGAGCCGGACAGTGGGGCGGCGCGCTTTCCTACGCCACCAAGAAGTTCGGCATCGACTGCGCCGTCTACATGGTCAAGGTCAGTTATGAGCAGAAGCCCTACCGCCGCTCCATCATGCAGACCTTCGGTGCGGCCATCACCCCGTCCCCGTCCATGTCCACCCGCGCCGGAAAGGACATCCTGACCCGCAATCCGCTGGACCAGGGCTCCCTGGGCTGCGCGATTTCCGAGGCGATCGAACTCGCCGTTTCCACCCCGAACTGCAAGTATGCGCTCGGTTCCGTACTCAACCACGTCTGCCTGCACCAGACCATCATCGGCCTCGAGGCCGAGAAGCAGATGGCCCTCGCCGGCGAGTATCCGGACATCGTCATCGCCTGCTTCGGCGGCGGATCCAACTTCTCCGGCATCGCCTATCCGTTCATGCGGCACAACATCCAGGACGGCAAGAAGACCCGTTTCATCGCGGCCGAACCGTACTCCTGCCCGAAACTCACCCGCGGCAAGTTCGAGTATGACTTCGGCGACGAAGCCGGCATGACCCCGCTCCTGCCGATGTACACCCTCGGCCATACGTTCAAGCCCGCCTCCATCCATGCCGGCGGCCTGCGCTACCATGGCGCCGGCGTCATCCTGTCCCAACTGATGAAGGACGGACTCATGGAGGCCGTTGACATCGAGCAGCTTGATTCCTTCAAGGCCGGCGTCCTGTTCGCCCGCACCGAAGGCATCATTCCGGCACCGGAGTCCTGCCACGCCATCGCCGCCACCATCCGGGAGGCCCTCAAGTGTAAGGAGACCGGCGAAGCCAAGACCATCCTGTTCAACCTCTCCGGCCACGGCTTCGTGGACATGGCCGCCTACGACCAGTTCTTCTCCGGAGAAATGCAGAACTACCATGTCTCCGACGAGGACCTGGCCAAGTTCATCCAGAGCGCGGATGCCCTGAACAAGTAACCCGCTGTCATTCTGAGCACAGCGAAGAATCTGACAAAATTGCAGAAACGGCCGTTCCGCTTTGGAATGGCCGTTTTTTTGTATTATCTTGTTGCCGGACAATTAAACATACACTCATATGAAAAGCAATTCCTTTTTTGCCCTGCTGGCCGGAGCGGCCGCAGGTCTGACCCTCGGAGTCCTGTTCGCCCCCGACAAGGGTGAAGAAACCCGCGCAAAACTCAGGAAAGCCGCGGAAGAAGGCTACGATGACCTCAAGGAAGCCACCGAAGAAACCGCCCATGACCTCCACGTCCGCGCCCGCTACGCCCGCCGCGAGATGAACGCCCTCAAGAAGACCCTTTCCGAACAGGGCGCCGACCTCAAGGAAGACGTCAAGGCCAAGCTGCTGGACCAGCTCGCCAAGCTCGAGAAGGTCCTCGCCAAGGAGGAAGCCGGCGAACCGGCCGTCGACGACCAGCAGGAAGCCTAGTCGCATGAGCGAGTTCTCCCGCCCGATGGAGCGGCTCACCGACAGTGCACGGGAATACCTCGACCTGCGGGTCGACGACCTGAAACTGCGTACGGCGAAAGGGCTCTCCATCTCCCTGAATCATCTGCTTTCGATGATTCTGGTGCTGTTTTGCGCCATGGTCGTCCTGCTGGCCCTCGCTTTCGGCTGTATCCTGCTGCTGGGCCAGGTGATCGGCAGTTACGCACTCGGCGCCTTCATCGTCGCCGCCCTGTTCGCCGTCCTGACCTGGGTGCTGTTCCGGATGCGGGGAAAACTGTTCCTCGACGGCTTCATCAAGATGTTTGTCGGACTATTCTTTGAGGAGGACCCGGAAGATGAGCAGTAAGTACAGCCAGATCTCGAACCTTGCGGAACTCGAAGCCGCCCAGAAGCAGTTGCGGCGCAAGCTCTCCCGCAAGGAGAAAGAAGTCACGGACCGCCTTTACGGGCTCCGGGACGACTACGCCCCCGCCAACCTGCTGGGCATGACCCTGCGCACGACCGAAGCGGACAAGCCGCTGCTGCAGCTGGTCCGTTTCCTCCGCAGGAAAATCGCCGGCCTGTAAGCCAGTGCCTGATATGGAGAATCTTTACGAACGTCGGATCGAGCGGATCCGGGACATGATGCGGGCACGGGGCTGGAACGCCGTGGTCATTTCCGGCAGCGACCCGCACGGGAGCGAGTACATCGCCCCGCGCTGGCACCAGGTTGCCTGGGTCAGCGGGTACGACGGAGAAGGGGAACTGGTCATCACCCTCGACCATGCCGGCCTGTGGACGGATACCCGGTATTTCATCCAGGCGTCCCGCCAGCTGCCCGGCACAGGCATCGTCCTGCACAAGACCCGCGTTCCCGACCAGGTGCTGATTCCGGAATGGATCGCCGCCCAGGCTGCTTCCCAGACGGAGGAATACGTCATCGCCGTGGACGGAAACTGCCAGAGTTCGGGTTCGGTGGAAGCCATCGCCCAGGCCTGCCGGGATGCCGGATGCGACGTCGGGGACACGGTCCGGATCGTCAATGCGCCGGATCTCCTGGACGGCCTCTGGACCGACCGGCCGGGAATTCCGGCCACGCCCATCATGACCCTCGGAGACGAACTCACCGGAGAATCCCGGCAGGAAAGGATCGCCTGGCTGCGGGATGTCCTGGAAGAAAAAGGCTGCGACGCCATGCTCCTGACCGCCCTGGACGAGATTGCCTGGCTGCTCAATATCCGCGCATCCGACATCCCCTACAATCCGGTCTGCATCTCGTATCTGCTTGTCACCCTGGATGAAGTCTGCTGGTATGTTACCAAGGACGACTTCTCCCGGCCGGACGAGGATACGCTGGACAGTTTCGATGAAATACGCCGGGAAGGCATCCGCATCCTGGGCTATGACGAGGTCGCTTACAGTGTCGCCGGCATGGCAGAAGACGGCAGCATCGGACGACTCTATGCCGACCCGGCCAGTCTCAACCACAACCTGCGCACCATCCTCGCCGACATCAACCTGGTCCTGGGCCCCTCACCCATCCCGCTGCGCAAAGCCCTCAAGAACCCGACAGAAATCGCCGGCATGCGTGACGCCCACCTGGAAGACGGTGTAGCCATAGAGAAGTTCCTCTACTGGCTGGAAAAGAGTCTGGCCTTCGGGGACATCGTGACCGAACGGGATGCGGCCGACAAACTCGCCTCCCTGCGCGCCGGAATCCCCGGGTATAAAGGAGATTCCTTCGAGACCATCTCCGCCTACGGGCCCGGCGCCGCCCTGCCGCATTACATCACCCCGCAGCAGGACGCACCCCGGCTGGAAACGCACGGCCTGTACCTGTGCGACTCGGGCGGACAATACATCTTCGGCACGACCGACATCACCCGCACGGTTCCCCTGGGCCCTTGCACGCCACTGGAACGGGAAGACTACACCCTCGTCCTGAAAGGACACATCGACCTGGCGATGGCCGTTTTCCCGAAAGGGACCGCCGGCTGCCAGCTGGACGTCCTCGCCCGGAATCCCCTCTGGCAGAGCAAACGCAATTTCGGCCATGGCACCGGACACGGCGTCGGATTCTTCCTCAACGTCCACGAAGGTCCGCAGGACATCCGGCAGAATTTCAACCGCCAGCCCATCCTTCCGGGCATGATCACCTCCGACGAACCGGGCATCTACCGCGAAGGCCGGCACGGCGTCCGGCACGAGAACCTGATCCTCTGTACAGAAGCAGGCCGGAATGATTTCGGGGAATGGCTGCAGTTCGAGACCCTGACGCTCTGTCACTTCGACACCTCCGCCATCGTGACAAGCCTGCTCACGGAAGATGAGCGGGAATGGCTCAATGCCTACAACCGGCGCGTGTACGAAACCCTGCGGCCCCGGCTCGGCGAAGCCGTCGCCACCTGGCTGGAACAGAAGACCCGGCCGATTTAGGCCGGGTCAGCAAAGGTTTCAGAAAGACTGCTCGATATTCCATAGATACGCCCGAAGCCCCAGCTTCGGGTTGTTTTCATCTGTCTTCCTGAGTGCTTTCATGATATCGTCGGCGAGGCGGTCGTCCACCGCCGTGAAGATGGCATGGTTCTGCGTCGGCCAGGCATGGTTGCCCAGGTGCGGCTCACCCTCGAAGGATCCGCGGCCGCCGACTTCGGTCCAGACGGTATAACCGCGCTGGCCGAGACCTTCGAGAAGGTCCGCGACCTCCTCGTTATAGGCCTGGTTATAAGCGATAAAGATTCCTTTCATATTCGTTCAGATTCTCTTCGTTCAGAATGACGGTCACGGGGTCAGGCCGTCTGGGCAGCTGCCTTGCGGGCGGCTTTGCGAGCCTTGCGTTTGGCACGATGTTCCGTGAAACCGCAGTACATGGTAGGAATGATCACCAGGGTGATGAGCGTGGAAATCGAAAGACCCCACATCACCACGACACCCAGTCCGTTCCACATCTCGGAACCTTCACCGCGGCCGAAGGCCAGCGGCACCATGCCGAGAACGGTGGTGAGGGTCGTCATCAGGATCGGGCGCAGACGGCTCTTCGCCGCCGTAACAGAGGCGTCGCGGACGCTCATGCCTCGTTCCTGGCACAGGATCGTATAGTCGATGAGCACGATACCGTTTTTCACCACGATACCCAGCAGGATCATGATACCGACCATTGCCATGATGCTGATCGCCATGTTGTGGACCATCGCGGCGAGCGCCACGCCCACGAAGGCGAACGGGATACTGGACATGATCACGAACGGTCCCATGAACGACTCGAACTGGGAAGCCATGACCATATAGACCAGGATAATGATCAGGAAGATCAGGAGGATCATGTCTCCGAACATTTCCTGCTGGTCCTCATAGTCGCCGCCGATGTAGTAGCTCAGGTCATGCGGGATGATCGTCCCGTCCATGATGGCCTGCGTCGCCTCGACCGCCTGGCTCAGGGCATGCCCGCGGGCCACGACGCCGGTCACGGTGATCAGACGCTCACGGTTCTTGCGCTGGATGGTAGGCGGAACACGGTCCTCCACAACGGTACCCAGGTCCTTAATCCGGACCGCGTTGCCCATCGCATTGTAAATCACGATGTTCTCCATATCCTCGATGCTGCTGCGGAACTCCGGCGCATAACGGACGCGGATGTTGTATTCCTCACCGTTTTCACGATAGAAGGAACCAACCGTACCACTGATCGCCGCACTGAAAGCCGCTGCAGCCGTAGTGGAACTCAGGCCGGCCAGCGCAAGTTTCTGACGGTCGAAGTCGATCTGATACTCCGGCGTATACTGGTCGCGGCTGAGAATCACCTGGGTGAAATTCTCATTGTCCATCATCTTCTGCTGGACCTCGCGGGCGAGGGCTTCGGTCTCCGCGAAATCGTAGCCATAGATCTCAAGTGCCACGCTGGAAGCACCGCCCATGGCACCCATGCCTTCGGTGACGTTGTACCGGTTGAGTTCCGGGAAGAGACGCAGGTCAGCACGGATCACATCCGCAATCTCGGACGTCTTCCGGTTGCGGGTCGTCTTGCTGCCCACGTTGATGTTCATGGAAATCAGGTAGGTACCATTGCTCCGCATGCTGGCGAACGCGTTGTCCGAATCGGCCTGGCCGAAGGTATAACTCAGCACTTCGATCTCCGGAACATCCTGCTTGATCCGCTCGTAGATACGGGCGGCCACGTCGCGGGTGACATCCTGAGAAGTACCGATCGGAAGTTCGATCGTGGCGGACAGACGGCCCTGGTCACCCTGCGGGATGAACTCGGTCTTCATGTTCGGAATGAAAAGCATCAGCACGAGCACGAAGACGGCCACCGCTCCGAGCAGGACGATGCGCTTGTGGGCCATGCACCAGGAAATCAGGCGGGAATAGCCGGCGGAAACCTTGTCCAGGAAACGGTTGATCGGGTCGAAGATCAGGTGGAACAGCTTGCCGCTCTTGTTCTCGTTCTCGAGCAGGATGGAGCACATCATCGGGACGAGGGTCAGGGCGGCGGTCGTGGAGACGATCATGATGATGCTCACGATGAAGCCCAGCTGGCTGAACATGATACCGGCCATGCCGGACATCATGGTCAGCGGCAGGAACACGCAGAGCATGGTCAGGGTCGAGGCGATGACGGAGATACCCACCTCGGCCGTACCGTGCACGGCGGCTTCCTTCGGCTTCTCGCCGCGCTCCAGGTGCGTGGTCACGTTCTCCAGGACCACGATGGCGTCGTCCACCACCATGCCGATGGCGATCGAAAGCGCCGACATGGAGATGATGTTCAGGGAGTTGCCCGTCGCGAACAGGTACATCAGGGAGGCCAGCAGCGCGATCGGGATCGACAGGACGACGATCAGGGTCGCCTTCCAGCGGCCGAGGAAGACATACACCACCAGCATAACCAGGATGAAGGTGATGAGGATCGTCTCCTTCAGGGAATTGATCGTATTGACGATGGTGGTCGAGGAGTCCATGACCGTCGTGAACCGGATGTCAGACGGCAGGTTCGTCTCGATTTCGGCCATGGCGGTCTTCACGTCCTTGATGACCTGGACCGTATTGTAGCCGGACTGTTTCTGGATGACGATCTGGGCACCGCGGATACCGTTGGTGAAGGCTTCCTGGGATTTCTCCTCGAGACCGTCCTGGATCCGGGCCACGTCGCGCAGATAGACCGCTCCGCCCTGGGGGGCATAGCCGACCACCAGGTCCAGCAGTTCGGACGGATCCTTGAATTCCTTCTTGATACGGAGGGAATAGGTCTCGGAACCGATGTCGATGCTGCCGCTCGGAATGTTGCGGTTCTCGGCGGCGATGACGCCGGCCAGGGTGCTGATGGTCAGTCCGTAAGCCTGCAGCTTGGCCGGATCGCAGTAGACCTGGATCTCGCGCTGGGGCGCACCGGCCACGGAGACCGTACCGACACCCGACACGCGGGCCAGCGGCGTCGCGACCTTGTCGTCCAGGATCTTGTCCAGGGCGGAAACGCTCTGGTCGGCGGTCGCCGCCAGGATGAGGATCGGCATGTCGTCGGCGCTGAACTTGAAGATCATCGGCGAGGACGCGCCGTCCGGCAGGGTGGACGTCACCATGTCGAGCTTGTCGCGGACGTCATTGGTCGCCGCTTCGATGTCGATGCCGTATTTGAATTCCAGGGTAAGGACCGAAATGTTCTCCCGGGACTGGGAGGTCAGGTCCTTGAGGTCACTGACGCCGTTGAGGGCGTTTTCCAGGCTCTTCGTCAGGTTGTTCTCCACGTCCTCGGCACTCGCGCCCGGATAGGAAGCCATGACCATGATGACATTCGACTCGATGTCCGGGAAGAAGTCGATCGGCAGCTTCACGAGCGAGAAGATACCCAGGATCGCGAACGCCAGGAAGATCAGGAACGTCGTGACCGGTTTGTTGACGGCTGAACGATAGATACTCATACGCCGTTAGTTATTAAGCACTTCAACCTCGATTCCATCCTTCAGGCCGGCCTGGCCCTTGACCACGACCATGGCACCTTCTTCGAGGCCGCCCGTGATCTCGTATTCACTGCCCATGTGGCGGCCCAGTTCGACCGGCACATAACTGACGGTCTTGCCGTCCGCGTTCAGCAGATAGACATAGCGCTGGCCGGTGCCTTCCTGCTTGACGATGGCCTGGTCGGAGAGGACGATGCTGTGGTTCGTTCCGTATTTGACCGTCACGCGGGCGTACATGCCCGGACGGAGGGCCCGGTCGGTGTTGGGCACGACGACCTCCGCCTGGAAGGTATGGGTGGCCGGGTTGAGTGTCGGATACAGCCGGTTGATGCGGCCGGTGAAGGAACGGCCCGGAAGGGCGTCCACGGTGAGGGACACCTCGTCCCCCTTCGTAACCTTGGTATAGTCCGTCTCGGAGATGCCCACGAGGAGTTTTACCGGGGTCACCTGCTGCACCGTGAAGATCGGGGCGGACATGCCGTACATGTCTTCCTTGTCGAAATTGCGGGCGGTGACATAACCGGTCAGCGGGCTGCGGAGGATCGTGTTTTCCTCCAGGTTGGCATAATTGCTCCTGCGCACCTTGTAGCCCAGTTCCGCGGCTTCGAAATCGGACTGGGAGACGCCGCCTTCCTCATAGAGACTTTTCAGGCGGGCGAACTCGATCTCGTCATTCTGGATCTGGAGAGCCAGCTGGTCCAGCTGGAGACGGTCCATCTCGGCCAGGACCTGTCCCTTGACGACGTAGTCTCCCACTTCCACGTTGATCTTGCGGATACGGCCGCCCTGCTGGGGCATGATATTGTTGGTGGCATAGGCCTCCACCGTACTTGCATAGGAATTCTCCTGGGGAACGTCACGCTTGGTGGCGCGCGCCACTTCCACGGTACGGATCACATCCGCCGGATTCACCATGGCCGGAGCCGCCGTCTTGCTCTTGCCGCCGCCGCAGCTTGCCACCACGGCAAGTGCGCCGGCATAAACGAGGGTCTTGAAAATGTTTTTCATATGTATGTTTCTTCTTATTATCGGATTGCCTGGGGATCATAGTTGCCGTCGCCGTCGATGAAATCGGCGCCGATCAGCTGCTCGAGACTGGACTTCGCGACGAGGAAGTTGTACACGGCCTGGCTGCGGGCCAGCTTGGACTGGGTCAGTACCAGCTGCGCGTCATTCAGGTCGGTCAGGGTGCTCTTGCCGACTTCGTAGGATTTCGAGGAGACATCGTAGGCCTTCTGGGCCAGTCCGACGGCCTCCTGGGCCGCGTCATGGCTCCGCATCGCCGTCTCCATCGAGTTGAGATACTGGCGGATGCCGATCTTGAGCTGGCGTTCGGTCTGGAGCCGCTGAAGTTCAAGTTCGGTCTGCTGGACCTTGGCCTGCTTGACGGCGTGGTAGCGCTGGCCGCCCGCGAAGATCGGGATGCTCAGGCTGAGGCCGGCGAACGAATACGGCGTCCAGCGGTATTCGCTGAACTTGAAGTCGTCGTTCATCGACATGAAATTGTAGGCGAAACTGGCGGAGAGGGTCGGCAGGTTGGCGAACTGCTGCACCCGGACGCTGCGGGCGATGATCTCGGCCTGCAGGGCCAGCTGGCGCATCGTCGTATTGTTGTCCAGGGTAGGATCCTGGTTTTCGTTCAGGTCACGGAACATCGTGTCGGCATAGTCGTTCAGGTCGCCGGCCACGTCGATGGCCCGTTCCAGGTCCACGCCCATGACGGCCTTGAGCTGCCACAGGGCCAGCATCACATTGTTTTCCGCATTGTAGACATTCGGGATGGCGTTGGCCATGGTCGAAGCCGCGCGGGAGAGCTCCAGTTCGGATGCTTTCTGCACCTTGTAGCGGCGCTCGGTCTGCTCGAAATTCGCCTTGGCGTTCTCATAGACCTCCTTGTACACGTTGAAACCCTCCTTCGCAAAAAGCACGGCGTAGAAGGCCTGCTTGACCTGCGTCACCATGTCCAGCCGGGAGGAACGCGCCTGCTCGACAGCCAGTTCGACCTGGTCCCCGGAGAGTTTGACGCTCTCCCAGAGCTGGGCGTTCACCAGCGGCATGCCGGCGCTGATACCGATGGAATACGTGTTCATACGGCCGACTTCGAAGCCGCCGTCGCTGTCACTGGAATTATCCACAGGAGCCGGGACATAGGGCGTGACCTGACCCGGATGGAGGGCGACGAGCTGGTTGATGTAGTGCATCACCGGCTCGAGGATGCCGGCCATCATGCCGGCCATGCCGCCGCCACCTTCCTCGTCGTCGGAGGAACCGCCGCCCATGTACATGACCTGCTTCTTGATGGTCCGCTGGTAGGAACCGGAACCGCTCACCTGCGGAAACAGCGCGGCATAGGAACCCTTGCGGGCATATTCCTGCCGGGTGATTTCCTGGTCCGCCACCTGGACTGAAATGTTTTCACTGAGGGCGATACGAAGGGCCTGCTCAAGGGTCAGGACCACGGTATCAGAAGATGCCGGAATGTCCTCCGGCTGGATATCCGTCCTGTATTGCGCTCCCGCGCTGAAGGACAAAAGGACCGCGCCGATGGTCAGGAAGGCGCGAAGGAGATGCTTCATAAACGTTTATTTGTACTTTCTTGTTGTCTGGTCTGCCGCGTCTTCTGCGACGCGCGCGTTTCGCAACAAAATATGTACCGTTTTTTTCGCTTAAATGACCGAAAAACAATCTTTTTTCAGGAAAAACGTTTAAAGGAGACCGAAATGCCGGAAGGCCTTCCGCAGGCCGTCGTCGTCCACATCCGCCGTCACATAATCCGCGGCTTCCCGGACCTCGGGCTCGGCATTGCCCATGGCTACGCCGATGCCGGCATACTGCAGCATGCTGATATCGTTCCCGCCATCCCCGAACGCGATGATTTCCTCCCGCTTCAGCCCCGTCCGTTCCAGGATCCTGGCGATGGCGGCCGCCTTAGAGGCCTCGGCGGGTGTCGCATCGATGAAATCCGGATGCCAGCGGGGCCAGGCCGTCCCGGGCACATACGGCAGATAGTATGTTTCAAGCTGGTCCTGGGTGACATAGACCGTATACTGGTAGACCTGATTCTCGCGGACGGTTTCCACCAGGGGGATCGTCGGGAAATCCGGGACATGGATCATCTTGTTGATCCGGGCGGTGATGTCATTCTGCAGGTTGATGCCCATGCTGTCGGCCATGAAAGCCACGGCGGCGAACCCTTCCCGGCAGGAAATCTCGGCGATCCGGACCGCCGCCTCCCTGGGCAGCGGAACGCTGTAGATCACCTCGTCGCCCAGGGTGACGAGACTGCCGTTCATGGTGACGTACCCGTCGAAGGGATAATCTTTCAGGTTGCGGATCAGTCCTTTCGGGCGGCCGCTGGAGATAAAGAGCCGGATGCCTTTGCGGCGGAGCGTTTCCAACGCATCCAGGACTTCGTCCCGGATCTCCGCTTCATGGAAACCGACCAGGGTGCCGTCAATGTCGAAAAACGCCGCCTTGATCATTTGGCGCGGGCATAATGCGTCGCTTCCCGGACCGGTTTTTCCGGGTGGACGGCGTAGGCAGGCTGTTTCTTGTTCCAGGCGTACCACAGGAAGAAGATGCCGAGCAGGATGAAGGGAATGCTCAGCAGCTGGCCCATGTTCAGGACCATGCCTTCTTCAAATCCAACCTGCGGCTCCTTGATGAATTCGATGAGGAACCGGGCGCCGAAGCAGCCGATGAAAAACAGGCCGATGAAGGTGCCGCGGTACAGTTTGTCCAGTTTGTGCCGGTAGAGCCACATCAGGATGAAACCCAGGATCAGGTAACTGAACGCTTCGTAAAGCTGGGTAGGATGTTTCGGCTCCGTCTCGCCGCGCAACTCGAAGATAAAGCCCCAGGGAAGCGAGGTAACGTCACCGTAAATCTCTGAATTGAAAAGGTTTCCGAAACGGATGAAAGCACCGGCGAACGCCACGGCGATGCACAGATGGTCCAGCAGCCATACGAAGTCGAAATCCTGCTTGCGGCCATAGTGCCGCGCATACCACCACATGGCCAGCAGCAGGGCGATCGTGCCGCCATGACTGGCGAGGCCGCCCTTCCAAGGCATGAAGATTTCCAGGAAACCCTCCCAGGAACCCAGGTAGTAATCCGGCTGATAGAACAGGCAATGCCCCAGCCGCGCACCCACGATCGTGCCGATCAGCAAGGTGTAAAGCAGGGAATCCAGGAGTTTCTCGTCGATCTTCTCCCGGCGGAAGAAATACCGGAAGATATACCAGCCCAGGATGAAGCCGCTGACAAACAGTACACTGTACCAGCGGAGCTCAAGTCCTCCGAGATGGAAGATCACCGGATCGACATGCCAGTGGATGAAAAGCAGTTCGTTCATATGAAAACAGCCGGACCCGCCAATGGGCCCGGCTGCAAATATAGCCATAAATTTTTTAATCCTGGATAGCGGCGATGCCGGGGAGGATCTTGCCTTCGATGGCTTCGAGCATGGCGCCGCCGCCGGTGGAGACATAGCTCACCTTGTCGGCATAGCCCATCTGGGTCACGGCCGCGACGGAGTCACCGCCGCCGACCAGGGTGTAAGCGCCGTTCTTGGTCGCCTCGGCCAGGTCTTCCGCGATCTGGAGGGTACCCTTGGCGAAGTTCGGAAGTTCAAACACGCCGACCGGGCCGTTCCAGAGGACGGTCTTGGAGCTGAGGATGATCTTTCTCCAGTTCTCGAGGGACTCGGGAGCGGCGTCCATGCCTTCCCATTCGTCCGGAATCTCGGTGATGGGGAAGATCTTGCGCGGCGTGTCGTTGTCGAAGGACTGGCCGCAGACGGTAGCGACGGAGAGGGAGAGGTTGACGCCACGCTCCTTGGCTTCCTTCATGATCTCGAGGGCATCCGGAATGAGTTCATCCTCGTGCAGGGACTGGCCGATGTGGCCGCCCTGGGCCTTGATGAAGGTATAGCCCATGCCGCCGCCGATGATCAGGTTGTCGACCTTGCCGACCAGGTTCTTGAGGACCGCCAGCTTGCTGGAGACCTTGGAGCCGCCGATGATGGCGGTCAGCGGGCGCTGGGCGTTCTTGAGGACGTTGTCGATGGCCTTGATCTCACCTTCCATCAGGTAGCCGAACATCTTGTCATTCGGGAAGTACTCGGCGATGAGGGCGGTGGAACCATGCGCGCGGTGGGCGGTGCCGAACGCGTCGTTGATATAGCAGTCAGCGTAGGAAGCGAGCTTCTTGACGAATTCCTTCTGGGAGGCCTTGACGGCAGCCTTGGCGGCTTTCTTCTCTTCGTCGGTGGCATCCTCGGCGAGACCGCGCGGCTTGCCTTCTTCCTCGGCATAGTAACGGAGGTTCTCGAGCAGGAGGGCCTCACCCGGCTTCAGGGCGGCGGCCTGTGCATCGGCCTTCATGCAGTCGTCTGCGAACTGGACGGGAACGCCGAGGCATTCGGACACGCGGCCGACGATGTGCTTGAGGGAGAACTTCGGATCGACCTTCTTCGGACGGCCGAGGTGGGACATGATGATGACGGAACCACCCTTCTCGAGGACTTTCTTGAGGGTAGGCATGGCCCGGCGGATACGGGTATCATCGGTGATTTCGAAGTTTTCGTTCAGCGGAACGTTGAAATCGACACGCACGATGGCGCGCTTGCCGGTGAAATCGTAGGAATCAATGTGCTGTTGCATAATTGTATGTATGTTTTATGTTTTTTCAGGACATCCGCAAATTTAATGATTTTCAGCGAAAATCCCTTATCTCGTTTAACTTTATCGTTTCACCGGCGGAGAAATCCCGCGGAATCGGTATATTTGTATCTGAGAAAGACCCGAGCCATGAAAATCGAATATCCCCTTGCATCGTGGAAGGATTATGAAATCCTGGACAGCGGCAACTTTGAGAAGCTGGAGCGATTCGGCAGTTACGTCATGGCCCGGCCGGAGCCGAAGGCCCTGTGGGACAAGACCCTTTCCGAACAGGAATGGAACCGTCTGATCCACACCCGGTTCACTCCCGGCGCCGGATTCGGGAAAGCCGGGAAGGAGGACAGCGGCACCTGGTCCCGTGCCAAAAAGATGGAAGACCAGTGGTACATCCGCTACAAAGGCGCCCAGCCCGGTCTCGGCTTCAGCCTGCGGCTCGGACTGACCTCCTTCAAGCATGTGGGCGTCTTCCCGGAACAGGCCCCCAACTGGGAATACATCTACAAGAATACCCGCGAACTCGTGGAGCAGGCCAAGGCGGAGGGCCGGCCGGCCCCGAAGGTGCTGAACCTGTTCGCCTACACGGGCGCCGCCTCCCTGGCCGCCAAGGCCGCCGGAGCCGACGTGACCCATCTGGACTCCGTCCGGCAGGTCGTCACCTGGGCCCGCGGCAACATGGAAGCCAGCCGGCTCGACGGGATCCGCTGGGTCGTCGAGGATGCCCTGAAATTCGCCCGGCGGGAAGCCAAGCGGGGCAATGTTTATCAAGGGATTATCATGGATCCGCCCGCTTACGGGCACGGCCCCGACGGGGAAAAGTGGAAACTCGACGAACTGCTCTTCGACATGCTCAAGACCGTCTCCCGGATCCTCGCGCCGAAGGACAGTTTCCTCGTCCTCAACCTCTATTCCAACGGGTATTCCGCCATGCTCGGCGAAACCCTCGTCCGGCAAGCCTTCGGCCTCGCGCCTGAATCTTCCGATAAAAACGGATACGACATGGAAAGCGGGGAACTCGCCCTGCGCGACGCCTCCGGCAAGGTCCTGCCCCTGAGCATCTTCGTCCGCCTGCGGCGGTAAACAGCATCAAACACACCGACGATATGACCCCTCTTTTCCAGGCAAAGACCCTCCTGCCGCTTGCCGTGGCAGGCCTGCTGCTGTGCAGCATGAACGTCAAGGCGCAGCCCCGGCTCTCGGCCGACAACATCGACCAGGTCCTCAAAGCCATGACCCTCGAGGAAAAAGCCACCCTCTGCATCGGCGGCGGCCGCGCCGTGACCACCGGCGGCGTCTCCACCGGCATCACCGACCTCGTCCGGGGCGCCGCCGGCAGCACCCGGAAGATCGAGCGCCTCGGCATCCCCAACACCGTGCTGGCCGACGGGCCTGCCGGCCTGCGCATCGACCCGACGCGCGACGGCGATCCGAACACCTACTACGCGACGGCCTTCCCGATCGGTACGCTGCTCGCCTCATCCTGGGATCTATCCCTTGTGGAGGAAACCACCGCCGCACTGGGCAATGAAGTCCTCGAATACGGCGTCGACGTCCTCCTCGCACCGGGCCAGAACATCCACCGCAACCCCCTGAACGGCAGGAACTACGAGTATTTCTCCGAAGATCCGCTGCTTTCCGGGAAGATGGGCGCCGCCTATGTCAGGGGCGTCCAGTCGAACGGCGTAGGCACGTCGATCAAGCACTTCGCCCTGAACAACCAGGAGACCAACCGCAATGAAAACGACGCGCAGGTCGGCGAGCGTGCCTTGCGCGAGATCTACCTGAAGAATTTCGAGATCACCGTCAAGGAGAGCGCCCCCTGGACGGTCATGTCCTCCTACAACAAGGTCAACGGCGAGTACACCCAGCAGAGCCACGACCTGCTGACCACCATCCTCCGGGACGAATGGGGTTTCGACGGCATCGTCATGACCGACTGGGGCAACAAGGACGATACACCCAAGGCCGTCCGCGCCGGCAATGACCTGATGGAACCCGGCAACCTCGTGGAAAAGGAACGGATCCTCACCGCCATCGCAGACGGGACGCTCAGCGAAGAAGAACTGGACCGGAACGTCAGGCGGATCCTGGAATATATCGTCAAGACACCGTCCTTCAAAGGTTACAAGCATTCCGACAAGCCCGACCTGAAGGCCCATGCCGCCGTGGCGAGGAAAGCCGCCGGAGAGAGTCTCGTGCTGCTCCGCAACGAGAACGGCACCCTTCCGATCGCGCCCAAAGGCCAGAAGGTCGCCTTGTACGGTGAGTCCATCGTCGATTTCGTCGCCGGCGGCACCGGTTCCGGCACCGTCAACAAGGCCTACTGCGTCAACATGGTCGAAGCGCTGACGCAGGCAGGATTCAACGTAGACCCGGCCATCGCCGGTTTCTATGACGAATACGTGAAATACAACGACGCCGTCCTGGCGCTGAGCGGCACCCGGCGGACCTACCGGTACGGCATCTCCAAGTTCGACGACCCGGCCGTGCCGCGTTCCGCCATCGACCTGCATGCCCGGAACAACGACCTGGCGGTCGTCGTCCTCGGCCGCATCTCCGGCGAAGGTTCCGACCGGAACATGGACAATGATTTCAATCTCACGGACATCGAGCGGCAGCTCGTTTCGGACGTCCATGCCGCGTTCCACGGACTGGGGAAGAAGGTCATCGTCGTCCTCAACGTCGGCGGCGTCATCGAGACCAATTCCTGGAAACGGATGGCCGACGCCATCCTCCTCCCATGGCTGCCCGGCCAGGAAGGCGCCAACGCCGTGGCGGATGTCATGACCGGAAAGGTCAATCCTTCCGGCAAACTTCCGATGTCCTTCCCGATCGATTTCATGGACCATCCGTCCTCCGCGAATTTCCCCTATAACCAGGTGAAGACCAACACGCCTTTCGGTACGGCACGGCCGGCCGGTTCCCATGAAAAAGACGTGGACTACACCCGTTATGACGAGGGGATCTGGGTGGGATACCGCTATTTCGAAACGGCCGGCACCGAACTCTCCTATCCCTTCGGTTTCGGGCTGAGTTATACGGATTTCACCTACAGCGCTCCGATAGTGAAGGCAAGGCCAGACGGAGGATTCACGGCCAGCATCACGGTCCGCAATACCGGCAAGGCCGCCGGCAAGGAAGCGGTCCAGGTCTATGTCCGCGCCCCGGGTGGCGGACTGGAAAAACCCGCCGTGGAACTCAAGGCCTTCGGCAAGACCCGGCTTCTCCAGCCGGGCGAAAGCCAGGTCCTGACCTTCGACGTTTCCGACTATGACCTCGCCTCGTTCAACGAGGACGGTTCACGATGGGAAACGGCCGCCGGGACGTATACGGTCTATTTCGCAGCAAACGTGCGGGATTTCCGCCAGCAGGCGACGTTCAAGCTCGCCCGGCCGCGTACGTGGCCCGTCCACGCAGGAGCGATGACGGGCGGCAACTGATCAGAAATGGAATTTCTCCGGCACGGGGTCATACCCGTGCCCGCCCCACGGATGGCAGCGGAGCAGCCGCTTGACCGTCAGGTAGAAACCCTTGAAAGGCCCGTGCCTGCGGAAGGCCTCGAGGGCATACTGGGAACAGGTCGGGGTGAAGCGGCAGGTGGGAGGAAGAAAAGGAGAGATGCAGACCTGGTAGAACCGGATCAGTAGGACGAAGGGGCTGATGGCCACCTTCTTGACCATATCGGTAAACCGGCTCATGCGTTCTGCGAATTGGTGGGATCCGGGATGGTGACGATCCGTCCGGCGATGTCGAGCAGGGCGCTCTCGACCAGCGCGGCTATTTCCGCCGAAGAAAGGACCTCCCTGGTATTATAGACCAGCATCACGTCGACGCCGGCGGGAAGCAGTCCTTTCCGGGTCCGGTAGGCCTCGCGGAGCCGCCGTTTGAGCAGGTTGCGCTTGACCGCCCGCTTGAAAAAACGTTTGGAAACGGAGACCATCACCCGGCTGACATTTTCTCCGTTCGGAGCCAGCCAGCAGTATTTCAGCGCTCCCGCATATCCGTAACGTCCCTCGGCAAGCAGTTTCCCGATGGTAACCTTGCCGCAGATGCGTTCTTGCTTGGGGAGGCCGGCGTCCATTATTCCTCCGCCCCGAGGCAGACCTCGATGGCCTTGGCGACAGACGGGACTTCGGCGGTCGGCGCATGGATGCCGATCGGAAGGCCGGCTTCCTCGGCCGCCTTGGCGATCTGCCTGCCGAAGGTGATGAAACGGGTCTGGCCGGGCTGGTATTCAGGGTAATTCTCCTTGAGGGAGACCAGGTCGGCCGGATTGTAGACGACGATCAGTCCGTAAGCGGACAGGTCCACGTCTTTCAGGTCCTGGGGAACGCTCTTGACGAAAACCGCGGTCGTATAGTCGAGTCTGGCGGCTTCGAACAGCCTCGCCATCGTCTCGTTGTTGCCGGAGCCGGAGGTCGTGATCAGGAATTTCTCCCCTTTGTGCTTGGGCCCGATAAGGTCAACCACGGACTGCGGGGTGCCAGTGCCATAGAAGATCTTCCGCTTCCGGAAAACGATGTGTTTCTGCAGGTACATGGCGACGGCCTCGGTCGTGCAGAAATACTTCATGGTCTCGGGGACCTTGACGCGGAGTTCCTCGCAAAGCTGGAAAAAAGCGTCGATGGTATGGCGCGCCGAGAAGACGACCGCCGTATAGTCCAGGATATTCAGCCGCTGGGACCGGAATTCCCGGGAAGTGAGGGGTTCGATCAGATAGAAGGGACGGAAGTCAATCTCAACGCCGTATTTCTCTTTCACCGCTTCGTAGGGAGCCATGTTCATCGGGGCAGCCTGCGAAACCAAAATCTTGCTTGCACGCATATATCCAGTCTAAAAAATGATGGCCGAAGCTACCAGCAAACCGGCCGGTAGGATTTCGAGCGCGCAAAGGTACAAAAAAGCCGTGAATTGATTGCAAGCATTTGAGAGAATTTGTGTCCTGCGCAGGAGAAAAACGGCAAAAATGACCGCGATTTCATACTGGAGAATCCTTTTGACCATCAACTCATTGACACCCGCGATGGAAGAAATGCCGGCCGTCGCGACCAGCACCAGGGTCAGCACGATGAAGTAATTGTAGCCGCTCGTGGCGGCCAGCCGCCAGGTGTCGTAATTGATGCGTCGCGGCTCGGCCACGCGGGTCAGGAAACGCCGCAGGAGCGCATAGACGGCAAATATTCCGACCAGCGCCAGGGTCCGCATACCGGCATCCAGACCCTCCAGAAACCGCAGCGGAAACAGGTTGTACCGGGAGATGACCAGGCAGAACGGCACGACCATCACGAGAGCGAAGGAGGTCCGGTCGCGCGAGAGCCGCATGCTCGCTTCCAGGTTCAGAACTTCCTTCCACCGCCAGAGTCCCCGGGCCAGATACGGCAGGATACCGACCAGGCGGCGCAGGTACAGCACCGTCAGGATCGTGAAGACGACGATGAGGATGTCATTGACCGGAGAGTCCCCCCAGTCCATCAGGGCACGGCCCAGCGACCCGTCCCCCTCGGTGGGAGCGAGCAGCCGGCTTCCGGGAAAGGCCTCGGAGGCAGGCAGGACTTTCAGGGTATCGACGGTATAAAGATCGGGCATGTCAGTTTCCGCGCTTGGCTTTGGCGTATCCCAGTTCATGGAGCAGTCCGACGACCTTGTCGCGCAGGTCACCCTGGACGGTGATCTCCCCGTCCTTTGCCGTTCCGCCCACGCCGCACTTGACTTTCAGGGTCTTGCCGAGCGCCTTGAGATCCTCGTCGGTGCCCGTGAAACCCGTGACCAGCGTGACCTGCTTCCCGCCGCGGTTCCGACGGTCCAGGGAAACGATCAGCCGCTGCTTTTCAGGAGACAACGTTTCCTGCTCCGGCTCCGCATCGGCGTTGTCGTATGCGAAATCCGGATTCGTGGAATAGACCACGCCGAGACGCTTCTTCCAGTCGTTTTCTGCCATGTTTGAAGGTACTATTTTTGCAAAGATAGCGAATCTGTCTTAAATTTGCAGTTTATCAAAGATTAAAAAACCGATACGATAATATGGAACAGAAGAAGTTCAACCTGTGGAACCGGATCGTGGCGCTGGCGGTTTTCGTCATCTCCGCCGTCACCTACCTGGCCACCATCGAGCCGACGGCATCCTTCTGGGATTGCGGCGAATTCATCGCATCTTCCTATAAACTGGAAGTCGGCCACCCGCCAGGAAACCCGGTCTTCCAGCTGATCGCCCGGTTCTTCACCATGTTTGCGGACGCGGGACACGCCGCCGTGGCCGTCAATGCCATGAGCGCGCTCTGCTCCGCCCTGACGATCTTCTTCCTCTACCTGACCATCGTCTTTTTCGCCAAGCGCCTGCTGAAACCCCGCGAGGACGGGACCTGGGGCCTTGGGGAAGCCGTCGCCATCTTCGGCGGCGGTGCGGTCGGCGCCCTTGCCTACTGTTTCTCCGACACCTTCTGGTTCTCCGCCGTCGAAGGCGAGGTCTATGCCATGTCCTCCCTCTTCACCGCCGTGGTCTTCTGGGCCATGACCAAGTGGTACGAGCAGGCAGACCGGCCGCATGCCAACCGCTGGATCGTCCTGATCTCCTTCCTGATGGGTCTGTCCATCGGCGTTCACCTGCTGAACCTGCTGGCCATCCCGGCCATCGTTTTCCTTTATTATTACCGGAAAAAGGAAGACGGGAAATACACGTTCCGGCAGCTCGCCGGCATTTTCCTGCTGTCCGCCGTCATCGTCGGTTTCCTCTTCTTCTTCCTGATTCCATACCTTCCGAAACTGGCCGCCTATTTCGACCTGTTCTTCGTCAATACCCTTCATCTGCCGGTCAACAGCGGCGCCGCCTTCTTCCTGGTGGCGGTCCTGGCGCTGTGCTTCTGGGGCCTTTTCAAGACCCTGGACAAAGGCAAGGTCCTGTGGAACACGGTCCTGCTCTGCCTGACGACCATCGTGATCGGATTCTCGATCTTCAGCGTCGTGATCATCCGTTCCAGCGTCCTGCCGCCGACCAACGAGAACCAGCCGGACAACGCCTTCTCCCTCGTCCGGTACCTCAACCGCGAGCAGTACGGCAGCACGCCGCTGGTGTACGGCCAGTACTTCGACGCGCCCTATGAGATCTACCAGCCCAAGTACTGGGCGCTCCTGGACGGCAAGTACGTCCATGCGGACGGACCGCTCGAAGGCCGCTACCTGGCCTCCGGCAAGATGCTGTTCCCGCGTATGTGGGCGGGCAGTTCCGACGGCCGCAACGAGGCCTTCTACGAGGGCTACATGAACGGAAAGGGCATCACCGTCCCGGGGGCGGACCACAAGAAACCGACCTTCGGAACCAACCTGAAGTTCTTCTTCGACTACCAGCTCAACTGGATGTACTGGCGGTATTTCATGTGGAATTTCGTCGGCCGCCAGAACGATGTCCACAGCCCCTCTCCCGGGGAAATCTTCTACGGAAACTGGGAGTCCGGCATCCGGTTCCTGGACGAATTCCGGCTGGGCGACCAGTCCGAGGCCCCGGCCATCCTGTCCCGGAACCGCGGCAAGAACCACTATTTCTTCCTTCCGCTGCTGCTGGGCCTGATCGGCCTGTTCTTCCAGTACAACCGCGACAAGCGCGGCTGCTGGCTGACCTTCCTGATGTTCTTCATGACAGGCATCGCCATCGTGATGTACCTCAACCAGCCGCCGTACCAGGTCCGTGAACGCGACTACGCCTATGCCGGCTCCTTCTACATGTTCTCCCTGTGGATCGGCCTTGCCGTACCGGCGCTGTTCGAAGCCGTCGTCAAGCGTGTCGGACGGAAGGGCGCCGTGGCCGTAGCCGGCGGCGTGACCGCCGTCTGCCTCTTCGTCCCGGCCCTGATGGCCGCCGAAAACTGGGACGACCACGACCGCAGCAACCGCCGCACCGCCGTCGAGATGGCCCGCAACTACCTCGAATCCGTCGGTCCCGACGGCATGCTGATCACCCACGGAGACAACGACACCTTCCCGCTCTGGTATGCCCAGGAGGTCGAATCCATCCGTCCGGACGTCCGCATCATCAATACGTCCCTGCTCGGCACCGACTGGTACATCGGACAGATGAAATTCTCCATCAACGACTCCAAGCCGCTGCCGCTGACCGTTCCGCAGAGCCAGTATCTCTACGGTACCAACGACGCCGTCTATATCTACGACACCCGCGACCAGGTCCTTCCGATCGCGGACGTCATGGCGGTCTTCAAGCATCCGCAGGCCAAGCTGCCGCTCCAGAGCGGCCGTTCGGTCGACTACATCTGCTCCCGCAAGATCAGCATCCCGGTCAACAAGGAGAATGTCCTCAAGTCCGGCATCCTCGGCCCCGAATATGCCGACGAGATCCCGGAGGAGATCGTGATCACCCTGCCCAAGGGCAAGGACATGCTCACCAAGCCGGAACTCTTCATGCTCGACCTGCTGGCCGGCTATCAGTGGGACCGTCCGATCAGCATGCTGAGCCAGGGCGGCGACATCAACATCGGCATCAAGGACTACCTGATGTATGAAGGATTCACCAGCAAGCTCGTGCCGATCCGCAACACCATCTCCAGTTCCAAGGGCATCGGGAAGGTCGAACTCGACCGGCTGTACAAGACCGTGATGGAGACCTATTCCTGGGATGCGCTCAAGCGGACCGACTACTACGTCGATTACCAGAACCTCTACACCTTCCTGGGCGTCTCGCCGCAGCGGGAAGTCTTCGCGAACCTGGCCCGCAAATGCCTCGAGGCAGGCGACACCACCCGCGCCGTGACCGTCCTGGACAAGGCCGTCGAATGTGTTCCGTCCGAGACCTATCCGCTCGAGACCGTCTGCATCGGCTTCGCATCCAACGACCTGAGGGTCATGGACCTGATCGACCTGTACTACCATGCCGGACAGAAGGAGAAGGCTCGCAGTCTCGCCGACCGTTTCGAGGCGGAACTCCTGCAGTCCTCCCAATTCTTCCTGGACTTCTACGACTATGCCCATCAGGACTTCGAATATGCCTACCAGATGGTCCAGTACATGACCGACATCTATGACGACGCCGGGGAGACCGAACGTTCCGAAGCCCTCATATCCAAGATGGAGGCCATGCTGAAGGACGTCGTCGGAGATAAAGGATAAACAGCGATGATCCTGGATTTCAACGACGTTCCGGTCAAGGAACTGGAACATTTCAAAGGCGGGGAGAAGACGTTCTTCGCCCACATGTGCGACGACGGTGCCTGCAAGGTCATGCATGGAACGCTCCCGCCCGGAGCGAGCATCGGCCTGCACACCCATGACGACAGTTGCGAGATCATGTACTTCCTCTCCGGCCGGGGCATCGTCCTGTACGACGGACAGACCCTGACCGTCGGGCCGGGTCAGGTGCACTATTGTCCCAAGGGACATGCCCATTCCCTGCGCAACGAAGCGGCAGATCAGGATCTCGTATTCGTCGGAATCGTTCCGAAACAGTAAGAATCAGGCTTTTACGCCCGTGTACATCCGGCAGATGCCGAAGGAAAAGGCCCGGTGGGTCACCTCCGGGAAGCCGGCGGCGTGCATCTCCTCCAGGAAGGCCTTGCGGCCGGGGAAATGGAGCACGGAAGCAGGCAGATAATTGTAAGCGGCCTTGTCCCCGCTGACCTTGCCGCCGATCAGCGGCAGGATGTGCAGGAAATAAAGATTGTAGAACCAGCGGATCACCGCGTTCTCGGGCACGGAGAGTTCCAGGATGACCAGTTTACCGCCCGGCTTGAGGACGCGCAGCATCTCCTGCAGTCCCTTGGCACGGTTCTCGAAATTCCGGATGCCGAACGCGATCGTGACCCGGTCGAAGGTGCCGGAACCGAACGGCAGGTTCTCGCCGTCCCCCACCTGCATGGAAATCATGCCCGTGAACCCTTCCTGCGCCACTTTCTCCTTCATGACAGCCAGCATCCCCTCCGAAAGGTCGACCCCGGTCACGTGCCCCGGAATGCTCTGACGACGCATCCGGCGGGCGATGGCGATGGAGAAATCCCCGGTCCCGCAGGCCAGGTCCAGCACACCGCGCACCTCGGGCGCGACGATCTCCCGCAGCGCCTTGCGGCGCCACGTCTTGTCAATGTCCAGGGACATGATATGGTTCAGCCGGTCATAATCCGACGCAATCCCGTCGAACATCTGCCGGACATTCTCCTTCTTGGGCATTATAACAGGAATTTGACGAAACCGAAGCCCATCAGCAAAGCCAGGGCGAACGTGGAAAGGACCAGCAGCGGCAGCATCGGGTCCAGTGCCCGGTCTTCCCGGGTCCAGACACCCCGCAGATGCAGCACATACAGCGGCAGGGTGATGACGAACAGGTAATGCCAGGGGTCGAAGAACCGCATGAGGCAGTAGGTGACCATACAGGCCCAGCCGAGCACGATCAGCACCGTCTGGTAGATCCGCGCCCGGCGCAGACCCAGCATCAGTGCGACCGTCGTACGGTTCGCCGCATCCGTCTTCATGTCCCGGATGTTATTGACATTCAGCACGCCGATGCTGAAGAAACCGATTCCGGAAGCCGGCAGCAGGAGCAGCCAGCCCGGCACCGTATGCGCCGATACGAAATAGGCGCCCAGCACGGCGACAAGGCCGAAGAACAGGAAGACGAACAGGTCCCCGAGGCCCTGGTAGCCGTACGGATTGCGGCCGAGGGTATATTTCATCGCCCCGCTGATGGCCGCGAAGCCCAGCATGGACAAACAGATGCCGTCCAGACTGAAGATCCGCCCGAAACTGACCTTGATCATCGCCAGTCCGAAGACGACGCAGAGCACCACGAACAGCCCGATCAGCCGCTTCATGTCCGTCACCGTCAGGTCCCCCCCGTTCAGCCCGTACGCCGGTCCCTGCCGGTCGGCGGTATCCGTGCCATGCAGCACGTCTCCCAGTTCGTTGCTGAGGTTGGAAAGAATCTGGAGGCAGACGGTCGTCAGGACCAGGAACACCACCGTGAGCCCCTTGACCTTATAATCCGCGACGGCCAGCAAGGTGCCCAGCAGGACACCGGCCAGCGACAGCGGCAAGGTGCGGAGCCGCATCGAACGGATGGCGGGAACGAATTTACCCATTGTTTTTCCGTTTTGGGAAGAGGACTTTGAAATGGATGGAGATTCCATGGACCACGGCCCACAAAAGTCCCGATTCCCGGTAATCATAAATGAACTGTTCTTTCGGCGGCCGGCCCTTCGGCGTATGCAGATAGTGCCAGCGCTCTTTCAGCGGATAGGCGGCGTCGCGCCATTTCTCCAGCCCGTGGTCCCGGTTGCAGACCGCCGCGATCCCCGGCGCGATGACGCAGTCGATGCCTTGTTTGTGCGCCCGCACGCCGTAGTCGAAGTCCCCGAACGTATGGTGATAGACCGGATCCAGGTTGCCCAGCACCAGATAGACGGACCGCGGCACCAGGACCAGGTTACCGTTGAACAGGTGGCAGGGAATCGGGATGACCGGATCGGGCGTCATCAGCCTGCGGGCTTTGTTCCGCCCGCCGTAGGTGATCTCGCCGGCCGAATTGGCCGTCGTTCCGACGATGATGGCCTTGTGCCGGAGGAACTCGGAATTCTCCATCAGCGCCGCCAGCGTCCCCTCGTTCATGAGGGTGTCGTCATTGAGCCAGAGATAGAAATCGTAGTCTTCGGCCGCCGCCCGGTCCCAGGCGAGCCACATGCCCTGGTTCCAGTACAGGTTGCCGTCTCCCTTGATCAGGATGGTCTGGGGGAAGGTCTCCCGGACGGCCTCCGACGTTCCGTCGGTGCTGCCGTCGTCGACCAGATACACCGTATAGGCATATTTCCCTTCGTTCTTGCCGGCATCGATCTGGTGCCAGCAGTTCTCCAGGCAACGCAGCGTGGTCTCGCGCCGGTTGTGGACGGTCATGAGGATGGCGACGCGCAGCATGGCCTAGTCGAGTTTGAGGACCGCCATGAACGCGCTCTGCGGCACCTGGACGGTACCGATCTGGCGCATCCGTTTCTTGCCCTCCTTCTGCTTTTCAAGCAGTTTGCGCTTGCGGGTGATGTCACCGCCGTAGCACTTGGCCGTCACGTCCTTGCGGACCTGGCGCACCGTCTCGCGGGCGATGATCTTCGCCCCGATGGCCGCCTGGATGGCGATGTCGAACTGCTGGCGCGGAATCAGGTCCTTGAGCTTGAGGCAGATCTTGCGGCCGAAGTCATAGGCATGGTCCTCGTGGATGAGGGTCGACAGCGCGTCCGCCGGATCCCCGTTCAGCAGGATGTCCAGTTTCACGAGGCGGGCGGTGCGGTAGCCCATGACATGGTAGTCGAAGGAGGCATAGCCCTTCGAGATGGACTTCAGTTTGTCATAGAAATCGAACACGATTTCCGACAACGGCATCTCGTACGTCAGTTCCACGCGGGTCGCCGTGATGTAATGCTCGCCCAGCAAGGTGCCGCGCTTGTCCATGCACAGTTTCATCACCGGGCCGTAGAACTCGGTGTTGGTGATGATCTGGGCGCGGATGTAGGGCTCCTCGATGTGGTCGATCAGCGTCGGAGCAGGCAGGCCGGAAGGATTGTGGACATCCACGCACTCCCCCTTGGTCGTATAGACTTTATAGGAAACGTTCGGGACGGTCGTGATGACGTCCATGGCAAATTCGCGGAACAGGCGCTCCTGCACGATTTCCAGGTGCAGCAGCCCGAGGAAGCCGCAGCGGAAACCGAAGCCCAGGGCCAGGGAGGACTCGGGCTCATAGACGAAGGAGGCGTCGTTGAGCTGGAATTTCTCCAGCGTGGCGCGCAGGTCTTCGTACCGGTCCGCCTGGACCGGATACATGCCCGCGAACAGCATGGGCTTGACTTCCTCGAAACCGGCGATCGCTTCGGTGCAGGGACGGGCCACATGCGTGATGGTGTCACCCACCTTGACCTCGGCGGCCGCCTTGATGCCGGAAATGATGTAGCCCACGTCGCCGCAGCCGATCGTTTCGGCGGGCTTGAGCTGCATCTTCAGCACGCCGATCTCGTCGGCTTCGTATTCCTTGCTGGTATTGAAGAACTTGACCTTGTCCCCTTTGCGGATGGTCCCGTTGAAGACTTTGAAATACGCGATGATGCCGCGGAAAGAATTGAAGACAGAGTCGAAGATGAGGGCCTGGAGCGGCGCCTCGGGATCGCCTTTCGGCGCCGGGATCTTCTCCACGATGGCATCCAGCAGCGGGGGAACGCCCTCGCCGGTGCGCGCGGAGACCTTATAGACGTCGTCCGGATCACAGCCGAGCAGGTCGCAGACTTCGTCGGTCACCACTTCGACCATTGCGGAATCCATGTCGATCTTGTTCAGCACGGGGATGATCTCCAGCCCGTGGTCGACCGCCTGGTAGAGGTTCGAGATGGTCTGGGCCTGGACACCCTGGGAAGCATCCACGACCAGCAGCGCTCCCTCGCAGGAGGCGATGCTGCGGGACACCTCGTAACTGAAGTCCACATGCCCCGGGGTATCGATCAGGTTGAGCGTATAATGCTCGCCATGATAGACATAGTCCATCTGGATGGCGTGGCTCTTGATCGTGATGCCCTTCTCCTTCTCCAGGTCCATGTCGTCCAGCACCTGGTTCTCCATGTCCCGGACACCCAGCGTCTGGGTCAGTTCCAGGAGGCGGTCCGCCAGGGTGCTCTTGCCATGGTCGATATGCGCGATGATGCAGAAATTGCGGATGTGCTTCATGCTCTGTACAATTCTCTTATATCTTGCAAAGATACGAGTTTTTCCGCAAATCCCATCTGCCCGGAAGGATTGGCGGATTCGGGGAATAATTGCTATATTTGTGGGAATAGGAACTAAAACATTTACCTAGGCATATGAAAACCCTCGAAGAATTGAACCAGATCGCCGCGCAGGTCCGCCGGGACATCGTCCGGATGGTCTCGCAGGCGAAGTCCGGACACCCAGGCGGCTCGATGTCAAGCGCCGATTTCCTGACCGCCCTGTACGGCCGCGTCATGGACCATGATCCAGCCACGTGGACCCGCGACGGGAAAGGCCAGGATGTCTTCATCCTCTCCGCCGGCCACCTGACCCCGGTCTATTACTCCATCCTCGCCCGCATGGGATACTTCCCGGTCGAGGAACTCGCCACCTTCCGCAAATTCGGCACCCGGCTCCAGGGACATCCCTCCGTGCGAAAGGGCCTCCCGGGCGTCACCCAGGCCTCCGGCTCCCTCGGCCAAGGGCTCTCCGCTGCGGCCGGCATCGCCCTCGGCAAGCGGATGGACAGCGATCCGCATTTCACCTTCGTCCTCTGCGGTGACGGGGAAAGCGAGGAAGGCCAGATCTGGGAAGCGGCCCTGTTCGCCGCCCACCACCGGCTGGACAACCTGATCGCCATGACCGACTGGAACCACCAGCAGATCGACGGCAACGTCGACGCCGTGGCCGGCCAGGGCGACCTCGAAGCCAAGTGGAAGGCCTTCGGCTGGAACACCCTCGTCGCCGACGGTCACGACATGGAGGCGATCGTCAAGGCCTTCGAGGCGGCCAAGGCGCTCCGCGGCAGCGGCAAGCCGATGATGATCCTCTTCGAAACGGACATGGGCCACGGCGTGGACTTCATGGCCGGCACCCACAAATGGCACGGCAAGGCCCCCAGCGAGGAGCAGTGCGCCGACGCCATGACGCAGATTCCCGAGACCCTGGGCGATTTCTAAACGACTGAGCATCATGAAAAAATACATCGATACAGGCAAGAAGGACACCCGCAGCGGATTCGGCGCGGGCCTTCTCGAAGCCGGAAAGGCCGACCCGCGGGTCGTCGCCCTCACCGCAGACCTCAAGGGATCCCTGAAAATGGACGCCTTTGCCGAAGCGTTCCCGGAGCGCTTCATCCAGTGTGGCATCGCCGAGGCCAACATGGTCGGCGTCGCCGCCGGACTCGCCATCACCGGCAAGATTCCGTTCGCCGGATCCTTCGCAGAATTCATCACCGGCCGGGTCTATGACCAGATCCGCCAGGAAGTCGCCTACGGCATGACCAATGTCAAACTGGCTTCCTCCCATGCCGGCGTCACCCTCGGCGAAGACGGCGCCACCCACCAGACCATGGAAGACATCGCCCTGATGCGTGCCCTGCCGGGCATGGTGGTCCTGTGCCCCTGCGACTACAACCAGACCAAGGCCGCCACGATTGCCGCCGCGAAATATGACGGTCCCGTCTACCTGCGCTTCGGACGTCCGTCCGTTCCGAATTTCACGCCGGAGGACCAAGTCTTCGAAATCGGCAAGGCGTATGTCATGAACGAAGGGACCGATGTCACCCTCATCGCCACCGGCCATCTTGTGTGGGAGGCCCTGCAAGCCGCCGAAGCCCTTGAGGCAGAGGGAATCAGCGCGGAAGTCATCAACATTTCCACCATCAAGCCGCTCGACGAAGAAACCATTTTGGCATCGGCTTTGAAGACAGAAGCCGTGGTGGTGGCCGAAGAGCATGGCCCCGCAGGCGGACTGGGCGAACTGGTTGCCGGCGTGCTTGCCCGGCATAACCAGACCCCGATGGCCATGGTCAACGGCGGGGACCGGTTCGGACAGACCGGCACGCCGAAGGAACTGATGGCCGCCTACGGACTCGACGCCGCGCACATTGCGCAGGCAGCCAAAGAATTACTGCACAAATAAATGACCGACCAGGAGATCATCGCACTATGGGAAGCGGGACAACAGGAGCGGGCGTTCAACGAGATCGTCAGGAACTACTCGGAACGGCTCTACTGGCATGTCCGCCGCTTCGTGTGCTCGCATGAGGACACGGACGATCTCCTGCAGGAAATTTTCATCAAGATCTGGGCTGCCCTTCCCTCGTTCCGGGGGGAGGCGCAGCTTTTTACGTGGCTCTACCGCATCGCCACCAACGAGACCCTCAACTTCCTGCGCAAGCAGAAAGTCCGGGCCTCGCTGCGCTTCCAGTCCCTGGATGCCGAGTTGGAACGCCGGATCGACGAAGATCCGTATTTCAACGGCAGCGAAGCGCAGCGGCTCCTCTCCAAGGCCATCGCCAAACTCCCTGAGAAACAACGGATTGTCTTCTGCCTCAGGTATTATGAGGACATGTCCTACGAAAACATTTCCGAAATTACCGGGACTTCGGTCGGCGCACTCAAGGCCTCCTATCACATCGCCTATGAAAAATTAAAGGCGGAATTTCAGGATTTGGTTTAAACCTTTCCCTTTCAATGGTGTCAAAAGAATCGGATATGAACCAGAAACAGTTCCATAGCGTACCGGAAGGTTACTTCGAGGGTCTCCAGGCAAGACTCTCGACGATTCCGCAGCAGCATTCGGCCACGACCCCGTGGGTCCGGATGCGGCCTTATCTCGCCCTGGCCGCCGCCTTTGCGGCCATGGTGGTCGGCGGGACCGCCCTCCTGCGCTCTACGGCCCGTCCGGCTTCCGTCCTCTCCGATGAAGACCTGTTCAGTTATGCCCAGCTCATTCCGCGCACGGATCCTTATCTGATCTATGATGACGAAGGCGCGGAAGCAGAGGAAACCTATTCCGAAGAAGATATCATCAATTACCTGATCGAGACAGGCGTCTCCCTTGAATTACTAGCATATGAAGCAGATTATTAGAAACCTCGCGCTGGCCGCGGTTTCGCTGCTGGCCATGGCGACCCTTGCAGCCGCACAGCGTCCGCAGGGTGGCAACAGATGGATGGAGAGGATGCGCAGCGAGCGCGTCGCTTTCCTGACCGCCGAGACGGGCATGACGCCTGCCGAGGCCGAGAAGTTCTGGCCCCTGTACAACGAGGCGGAAAAGACCCGCATGGAGGCCTTCGGCAAGAGCATGCAGGCCTACGGCGAACTGGAAAAAGCCGTTGATGACGGAAAACCCGCCAAGGAGATCGAGCAGCTGCTGAACACGTACCTGAACGCCCAGAAAGCTGCGCAGGATGTGGACAGCAACTATGCCAAGAAATACCTGAAGGTACTTTCCGCGGAAAAGGTGGCGAAACTCTTCGTCGCCGAGGAAAAATTCCGGCGCAACCAGATCGGCCGCCTGCACATCGGTGCGGGAAGAAGCACCAACAACAAGAACACCAACGGAAAATAGGGTTAATAATTTGAGGTAAAAAGAGCCGGCGGTCAAAATGACGCCGGCTCTTTTTATGCCTTTTCGTCGAACAGACCGTCACGCATGAACAGCGAGCGGTCGCACAGGGCCGCGAGTTCGGGATCATGCGTCACGATGACGATGGTCTGCCCGAGGGAGTCGCGCAGTTCGAAGAACAGTTTGTGCAGGTCCGCCTTGGTCACGCTGTCCAAATTGCCCGACGGTTCGTCGGCAAACAGGACCGCCGGCCGGTTGATCAGCGCCCGTGCGATGGCCACGCGCTGCTGTTCGCCGCCGGAGAGTTCGGAGGGTTTGTGGGTCATGCGGTCGGCCAGTCCCAGGGTCTGGAGTAGTTTCTCCGCCTCCGGCCGGGCCTCTTTCTCGGACCGTCCGCCGATATAGGCAGGAATCATGACATTTTCCAGCGCCGTAAATTCCGGCAGCAGATGGTGGAACTGGAAGACGAAGCCGATCCGGCGGTTGCGGAACTGGGAAAGCGCCTTGCTTCCGAGCGAAAGTACGTCCGTCCCGTCGATCCGGAGCGAGCCGGCATCGGGCGTCGACAGCGTTCCGAGGATCTGCAGGAGGGTCGACTTGCCGGCGCCGGAGGCCCCCATGATGGAGAGCACCTCTCCCTGGGCAACCTGCAAATCAATTCCTTTCAGGACTTTCAGCGTCCCGAAACTCTTTTCGATTCCTTGGGCTTCGATGATCATGGCTACAGGCCGAAAGCGACACCGAGGGTCCAGAAACTGAAGTTTACGCTGCCGTCCGGCAGGACCTTGGAAGACTTCGGATAATACTTGAAGTATATTCCCGTGTCATTGAAGGACAGGAAGGCCGTCAGCCCGTACGTGAACCGGTTGACCTTGGCCTTGTTCTCATTGTGCCGGTCCGTGACATTGCCCAGCTTGATGTACGTGTGGGTGTAGCAACCTGTGTTCAGGGTTCCCTCTGCGCCGAATCCGATATGGAAATCATTGATATAGAATGTGGCGAGAAGCGGGAAATTGAAAGAGGTGGTATGGATTTCGCTGCGGGTTTTGTCAAAGCCTTCTCCGAACGGGACCGCCTGGACCTTCTTGTCGTCGTCCAGGAAGAACATGTCTTTCTTGGAATCGAAGGAATTGAACTCCAGGTCCGCGCCCAGGCTCAGGCCGAAGACCTCCGCCGGGCGTACGTCCAGATTCAAGATGTTGAAGAAGAATTCGCCGGAGCCGGCCTTACGGAAATCGTCGGACTTGACGAAGTGCCAGCCATATCCGACATGGGACAGCATCTCCAGCGAAATTTTCTTGTCGCTGGAAGACGCTATGCTCAATTCGCTTTGTGCAAAAGAAGGATAAGCCAGCAAAAGGGTGGAAAAGAGAATCAAGATTCTTTTCATGGGTACATTTCAATTGGTCAATTATACAAATATACGTCATTTTTTGGTACATTTGCATGTAAACCGCATTCGAATGAAAAAGACCGCAGTCCTTATCTTCCTGTTACTGTCCTTTTCCTGTTTCGCACAAAACGGACTGCTGATGCCCAGCGTGAATCCGGAAGCAGATTCCCTGGCCATCCTCCGCGTCCGGGAAAGACTGGATTCCATCCGGCAGCACCGGCCGACAGTCGCCGTAGTCCTCGCGGGAGGCGGCGCCCTCGGCATGGCTCACCTGGGCGTGCTCCGGTACATGGAAGAATTGGGGATTCCGGTGGACCTGATCGGCGGCACCAGCATGGGCGGCCTGGTCTCCGGCCTGTATTCCCTCGGATATGGGGAGCGGTATCTCGACTCCCTGGTACGGAATATCGACTGGACGGTCATGATGTCCGACAAGATCCCGGACAGTTACCAGACTTTTAAAGTCCGCCGCAACAAGGAACGTTTCGCCATCTCGGTTCCCTGGCATTATGAAGATGCCGACAAGGAGAACCGTGTCCGGCGGCAGATCAGTTATGAGAAGACTCTGGAGCAGCGGGACAACCGGTCAGGTGACATGATGAGCGAGATGATGAGCAAGATCGGACTTGGCATGCCGGACGGCTACCTGTTCGGATTCAACGTCCGGAACACCCTGAGTTCCGTGTCGGTCGGCTACCAGGATTCCCTGGAATTCGACGCCCTTCCCATTCCGTTCTATTGCGTGGCGACCGACATGAACACCATGAAGGAAAAGAACTGGACGTCCGGCAACATGGTCGATGCCATGCGTTCTACCATGGCCATTCCGATCTATTTCCGCCCTGTCCGCGTGGAAGGCATGGTCCTGAGCGACGGCGGTACCCGCAACAACTTCCCGGTCGACATCGCCCGCGCGATGGGCGCGGACATCGTCATCGGCTCGGAAATGCCGTCCAGCCGCAACCTGTCAGACCTGGGCTCCATTGCCGGCATCGCCCTGCAAAACATTTCCATGATGACGCATGAAGCCCTCGACGAGAACCGGGCCATGACCGACGTCCTGCTCCAGCACAAACTGGAAGGTTACAACATGCTGTCCTTCGACAGCGAGAGCGTCGCCGACATCATCGCACAAGGATATGAGAACGCCCAGGCCAAGCGGGAAGAGTTCGAACGGATCCTCCGCCTGGTCGGCCAGCATGAAACGGGACCGAAAGCCAAGACCGCCGTGGACATCCAGAAAAGGAAAGTGCGGGTGGGGAAGATCCGGATCGAAGGCATGACGGAAAAAGAGACCGACTACCTGCTCAGCCCGGTTCCGATCCCCCGGGACAGCCTGTTCGACCGGACCAGCATCGAAGTCGTCCTTTCCACCCTGTACGGTTCCCGTGCCTTCGAGTCCGTCACCTACCGGCTGGAAGGGAAGGAAGAACCTTACACCCTGATCTTTGACTGCCAGAAGGGGCAGACGAACGAATTCGGCGTCGCCGCGCACGTCGATTCCGACGAAAAAGTCTATGTCGGCATCTTAGGGGGATTCGGGACCCGGAAACTGTACGGACCGCGTCTGACCATGGAACTGAAAGTGGGCAATCTCTCCACGTTTTATGCTGACTTCGCCGTCAAGCCCATGGGACAGCTGCCGGTTTTCGGCTTGTCGGCCCGTGGGAGTTACAGCGACTTCAAGTTCAGGAATGAAGGCAAGGACACCCGGTACAATGCCATCAACACCCGGCTGGAAGTCTATGCGGAAGACGCCCGGCTGACCTATGGCAATGTCCGGATGGGATTTGCCATGGAGAACGAACCGTATGAGAAATACCTGGACCAGAACCTGGAATGGGAAGGCTGGGACTGGAGAAGCCGCTGGTTCTCCACCTTCGCCCAGTTCCGCTACGACACCTTCAACGAGCGGTACTTCCCGACCCGCGGTTTTGCGCTCTCATTGAACACCCGCTATGTGTTCGACGGTTATTCCATTTTTCTGGAAGATAAAGCCGGCGTCGGATACGAAGACGACGTTCCCCCTTACAGCGTCGGTATCGCCAGCCTGTCCGCCGTCGTTCCGATGGGCTCCCGTTTCTTCTTCCAGCCTACGGTCTATGCAGGATGGAGCACGGAATCGCCCGGACACATGAATTTCATCCATACCCTCGGAGCCGGTGGGGCCCTGGCCGGCCGGTACATCGAGAATCAGTTGCCGTTCTTCGGATTCAGTACGGGCTTCGAGACTTGCCGGCACTTTGCGGCAACCGCCCAGGCGGACCTGCGTTACCGGATCAACCACAAGAACTTCGTGACGGTGCGGGCCGGCGCCTACCAGGATGCCGACACCTTCAAGAACATGTACAAGGGAGCCTTGTCGGCCTATGCCTTCGGCGTGGAATTCGGACAAAAGAGTGTCGCCGGTCCGATGCGGATCAGCGGGCAATGGTGC
>JBGUXJ010000147.1:0-7878 GCA_045222055.1 Candidatus Cryptobacteroides sp.
GCCGGGCAACATGAACGACCTGAATCTCTCCGAGAACCAGAAAAACCTCGTGAAGGCCCTGGCAAAGACCGGGAAACCCATCATCCTTGTCCTGAATGAGGGCCGTCCGCGCATCATCAACGACATCGAGCCCCTGGCCGACGCCGTCATCGATGTCTTCCTGCCGTCCAACTATGGCGGTGACGCCCTCGCGGAACTGCTCTCCGGTGACGCCAACTTCAGCGCCAGGATGCCGATCACGTATCCGAAATACATCAACGCGCTCCATACCTATGATTACAAGGTGTCCGAGAATGTCTCCACGATGGCGGGCGAGTACAACTACGACGCGAAGATGGACGTCCAGTGGGAGTTCGGCCACGGCCTGAGTTACACTACCTTCGAATACGGCAGCCTGCGGGTCGTGGATCCGAAGACGGGCGCCGAAGTGGCCGGAAAGTCCTCCGGCGTCGCGGGCAGTTTTGACTTGAACGCCTTGATCAAGAAGTATTCCGACGGTGAGGAACTGACGGACGAGGAGAAGAAGGCCCTGGCCCAGGCGTATGGCCAGCAGCAGGAAACCGTCGCCGCCAAGGCGCCGGAGGTGGCTGCGACCTTCGCTCCTTCCGATGACCTGACGTTCAAGGTGACCGTGAAGAATACGGGCGACCGGGCCGGCAAGGAAGCCGTTCTGCTCTATTCCAGTGACTTGATTGCCAGCATGGTTCCGGACAACCGCCGCCTGCGTGCCTTCGAGAAGATTTCCCTGGAACCGGGGGAGAGCAAGGAGGTCGTATTTACGATTCCCGCCTCCGACCTGGCCTTCGTGGGACAGGATAGCAAATGGCGTCTGGAAGCCGGTGATTTCCGGATTTCTGTCGGAAATCAGTATGTCATGATCAAATGTTCCGACACAAAGGTTTGGAATCATCAGAATATTGACTAACTTTGCAGGACGATTTGAAAAAATCGTCCTTTTTTCTGGATGTAGCGCAGTTGGTAGCGCACCTGGTTAGGGACCAGGAGGTCGCTGGTTCAAGTCCAGTCATCCAGACAGAGAGAAAGGCATCTGCTTCGCGCAGGTGCCTTTTTTCGTTTACAGGAGTTCCAATGATTCGAACAGCCTGCGGTAGGCGGCTGCTTTCTTCTCGAGGGAGAGAGGATAGGCGCGGGAGGTGGAGGGCATGCGCCAGAACTGCAGGGAACGCCCGGCTATGACCGCGGGAACATGGCCGCCGACGGATGGTTCGTCACAGCCGTGGGCCTGGACCAGGACATCGGTCGCTTTCTGGCCGGTGGTGACGATGGCGTGGCATCGGGGCAGTTTTTCCAGCAGGGCCGGGATGTCCGTCGGGGTCACGACCTCGAGGAACTTGTCGGAGGCATTGTCCGCCAGGCGTCGGATCTCCGTGGCGGTATCGTACATGGCAAACCCTTTTTCCGTGCAGAACGCCATGATCCTTCCTTTGTCAAAACGCTTTTCCCCGGGGACCTCGAAATACCCCTTGTCCTCGAAAAAGACCAGTCCGCAGATCCGCCAGAAATCGTTGATCCAGTTCGGGTAGTAGAAGTCCATGCTCCAGCGTTTGGGCTGGGGCGGGAAACTGCCGAGGAAGAGCACGCGGGCCTTCTCCGGCAGGAAGGGCTGGAACGGATGCTGTTCGGTTTCCATGGTTCTGCGGTGGTGGTTTCTTCCATACAAATATAGGCCTTTTCCGGGTCTTATGCATGCATAATTTACGTCCGTAGACGGTTAACAAAAATGTTATAATGTTAAACAAAAATGTTTTTCGCGCTGAAAATCAACGTGTTGAATTATAATTTGTCGCATTGCCGAAAAATGGCTACATTTACACTTGTAAATCGGCCGCATCCATGAAAACCCCGCCTGTCATCGTCCATTTCTCCGGTGTGCTCCTCGAAGAAGGGCTTCCTGGACACGTGCCCGGGACCGTCGTCGACTGCCGCGACCTGGAGGGGACGTCGTGCTACTGCGACCCCGCCGCCGAGCAGGAACTGGCCCGGCGTTTCGCCTCCTGTCCGGTCGGGACCGTACACTGGATTGACAGCGGTGACTACCACTATGCGTCCGCGCTCTGGACAGACCGCATGACCTGCCCTTTCAACCTGGTCGTCGCCGACCATCATCCGGACATGCAGGAACCGGCGTTCGGGGATATCCTGAGCTGCGGGGGCTGGGTCAGGAAAGCGCTTGAGCGGAATCCATACCTTTGCGCGGTCTGGCTGGTCGGCATCAATCCGGAACTGAAGGAGGAGTGCGTGGGTTTCGGCGACCGGGTCCATGTCGTGGACCGGGAAGAGGTGGCGGACTGCCCGCCGCTGGAAGTCGCTTCGCGCATTCCTACGGACCTTCCCGTCTACCTGTCCCTCGACAAGGATGTCTTGCGGATGGAAGACGCCCGGACGGACTGGGATCAGGGGACCATGAGCCTGGACTGGCTGCTGGCTTTCTGCGCCGGAATCGGACCGTATCTGGCGGGCGTGGATATCTGTGGGGCGCGGCCGGCGGCAAAGGGCGGGAAGGATGCGGATTTTTCTGTCAACCGGGCCGCAAACCGTCGCATTCATGATTTCTTTTCCTTATATTTGTAAGACCTGATAAAAGGTGTTGCAGATATGAACAGATTATCCTCTTTCTTGCTGGGTGGTACGGCTTTGCTGCTGCTGGCCGCGTGTGGTGGAAAAACAGGTGCTCCTGCCGAAAGTGCCACTTTAGATAATGTCAAGGAATCATATGATGTAAAAGGCGTTTCGCTTGCAATGAAAGAATTGCAAGGCGGTACGTTCGCCATGGGCTCCATGAAGGATGGACGCATGATCAAGGGGACTTCTTCCCTGAGCCAGGCCGTCATGGACGGCTATGCCGTTTCGGTGCAGCCGGTCAGCCAGGCACTGTGGAAAGCGGTGATGGGCGGCAATCCCTCCTCCGTGCAGGATGACAACCTCCCGGTCGACAAGGTTTCCTGGAAAGATGCGCAGAAATTCGTCGCCAAACTGGGCAAGATGACCGGCGTGCCGTTTATCCTGCCGACCGAGGCCATGTGGGAGTTCGCAGTCTCCGAGGGGGCGGTCGTTCCGGTCAAGAACCTGCGGGAGTGGTGTGAGGACCGCTTCTCCGAGGAAATGCCGCAGGAAATCACCCGCAATCCGGCCGGTCCCGCCGAGGGTGCCCTGCGGGTGGTCAGGACGGATCTGGAGCGGACGGGCGTACAGCCGGACAGCAAGGCCGGTGCGCTGGGGTTCCGGGTTGCGGTACGGACGGGGAAACCTTGTCCGGAAGCGGTTGTCAAGGCCGTCGTCGATCTGCAGCCGGAGAGAGAACATGTTTCTGTCAATGAAACGTTTACGGTCGGTGACGTGAAGTTCGACATGATCGGTGTGGCCGCCGGGTCGTTCCAGATGGGCGCGACGAAGGAGCAGGCGGATTACGGAGACGAGGCGGAGAAGCCGGTGCATGAGGTCTCCGTGGAAGGATTCGAGATCGGGAAGACGGAGGTGACCGCCGGGCTGTGGCAGGCCGTCATGGGCGTCCTTCCGCTGGGTAACGACCTCAAGCAGGCGGACAAGCCGGTCATCAATGTCTCCTGGTACGGCGCCCAGCAGTTTATCTTGAAACTCAATGCATTGACCGGAAGGAAGTTCCGTCTTCCGACGGAGGCGGAGTGGGAATTCGCAGCCCGTGGCGGCGTGAAATCCCACGGCTACCGTTTCTCGGGGGCGAACGCCGTCGGTTCCGTGGCCATATACACCGTGAACAGCGACAACGGCCGTCCTTCCCGCGTGGGGCACCTGCAGGCCAACGAACTGGGACTGTATGACATGAGCGGGAACGCCTGGGAGTGGGTGCAGGATTGTTTCGGCACCTATGGGCAGCCGGTCGAAAAGAGCGAGTGGCATGTGATGCGCGGCGGCAGCGCGGCCAGTCCGTGGAACGCCTGCCGGGTGTCCAACCGCCAGAAAGTGCCGGCCGGCAACGTGAAGGGAACGTTTGGATTCAGACTGGCTTTGTAACGTGGAAAAGAAGAAAGGTTCGGTAGCCGCATTCGTCGTCCTGATCTTGCTTGTGCTGGCCGGGACGTATTACCGCGAGCATGACGGCGCCCGGGACGGGCTGGAACAGACGGCTACGGGCATTGCCGAGCGCATCCGGGAGGAACGGGGCGCGACGGAAGATGCCGTGTCCAAGCAACTCCGGGGGTTGGAAATACCCTATCTGCTTGCCACGGAGGACAATACGATCATCGAGCACATGGGCTATACGCTGAGTTACAACCATACCCGCCGCATCCCGAACTGGGTGGCTTACGAGTTGCTGGAATCCGAGTTATACGGCGACTTCGACCGGGCCGAGGAGTTCAAGCCGGATCCGTCGGTCAAGGGGCGGCAGGCCTATGACAGCGATTACCGGGGCTCCGGATGGGACCGGGGGCACATGGCGCCTTCCGGGGATATGAAATGGAGTTCCCAGGTGCAGAAAGAGTGCTTCTATCTCAGCAACATCTGTCCCCAGAACCACAACCTGAATTCGGGTGTCTGGAATGACCTGGAGAAACAGGTGCGCTACGAAGCCCGGTATTACAAGCGGATCTGGGTGGTCTGCGGCCCGGTCGTGGAACGCAACCTGTACGGGACGATCGGAAGCAACAAGGTCGTGGTTCCGGACGGTTTCTTCAAGGCCCTGCTGGCCCGGAAGAAGAACGGGGACTATGTCTCCATCGGGTTCTACTTCCCGAATGAATCCGGGACGAATCCGCTCAGCTCCTATGCCATGAGCGTGGACGAACTGGAAGAACTGGTCGGCATGGACCTGTTCTTCAACATGGACGACGACGTCCAGGACGACGTCGAAGCCGTGTTCGATCCGGCGGATTGGAAGATTCGGTAAAAACCTTACGATTTCCTTGAAATCGTGGGCATTTTTGTTAAATTTGCAAGTTACTCATCCGCAAAAGCGGAAAGTTTGACAGGAAAATGATCCATATTGCGTTGCCACATTCCGAAGAACGCCGCCTGGTCTGGTACCTGGCGATGGAGGAATATGTCGCGCATCACCTGTCGGAACGGGTCGCTCCTTCCGCCATCGGCGAGCGGGAAGCCTTTTTTCTCTGGCAGGTACCCCCGACGGTCATCTTCGGCCGCAACCAGGACATGGAGGCCGAGGTCAACTTGCCTTGGTGCAGGGAGCATGGCGTCCGTTTCTTCCGCCGCAAGAGCGGGGGAGGCTGCGTCTATGCGGACCAGGGGAACATCATGCTGTCGTATATCTGCGACCGGACGGATGTCGCTTTCACGTTCGACCGGTTCCTGCAGCAGCTCGCGCTGGCGTTGCGCCGGCTGGGCCTGCCTGCGGAGAAATCCGGCCGGAACGATGTCCTGGTGGGCGGGAAAAAGGTGTCGGGCAATGCCTACACCTTGCTGCCCAAATGCAGCATCGTCCACGGAACCATGCTGTTTGACAGCGATTTCGAAGCGATGACGCAGGCGATCACCCCTTCCTGGGAGAAAGTCGCCAGCAAGGGCGTCGCGTCCGTCCGCCAGCGCGTTACGAACGTGAAGGCGGAACTGGAGGCCGTCGGCCGTCCGATGAGCCTGGATGCGTTCCGGGATTATCTGCTGCGCAGTTTCTGCTGCGGTCCGGACGGTCGGCTGCAGGAAGTGACCCTGCTGGCTGAAGACCTGGCCGGTATCGATGCCTTGGAATCCGCCTATCTGGATCCGGCTTTCCTGGCCGGACGCCACCATACGGTGGATGAAACCGTGCTGTACGGGCCGAACGGTCCCTTTGATTGACAGGAAAAACAATTAATAACACCAAAACAATTATGGAAGAAAACCTTCTGATCACTCCTTTGTATGACAGCCACGTGGAACTGGGCGCCAAGATGAGCCCGTTCGCGGGGTTCATGATGCCGATCCAGTACAGCAACATCACGGATGAGCACAATGCGGTCCGGCATCATGTCGGCATGTTCGACGTTTCCCACATGGGCGAGATCTTCATCTGCGGCCCGGAAGCGGAAAAGTTTGTCAATCATATATTTACCAATGATATCCGGGGTATGCGGGACGGCCAGGTCCTCTATGGCATGATGCTGTACCCGAACGGCGGCACCGTCGATGACCTGCTGGTTTACAAGGAATTCGAGCCGGATCATTACCTGCTGGTCGTGAATGCGGCCAACATCGCCAAGGATTTCGCGTGGATGCAGGAACAGGCCAAGGGGTATGATGTCGTCGTGGACAACCGTTCCGACGGCTGGGGCCAGATCGCGGTCCAGGGCCCGGAAGCGGAAAAGACGCTGGTCGAGGTGCTGGGCATGAAAGCGGCGGCGGACCTGACATTCTATACGTTCTGCGACCTCGTCGTGGAGGGCGAACGGGTGATCGTGAGCCGGACCGGCTACACCGGTGAGGATGGTTTTGAGATCTATGCCACTCCGCAGCGGACGG
Source organism: Candidatus Cryptobacteroides sp. (assembly GCA_045222055.1). Classification (GTDB taxonomy): domain Bacteria; phylum Bacteroidota; class Bacteroidia; order Bacteroidales; family UBA932; genus Cryptobacteroides. The sequence continues at coordinate 6,451 of JBGUXJ010000147.1, forward strand.
TCGCCTATTGGAAGCAGTTGCTGGCGGCGGGCGTGACCCCGTGCGGTCTTGGCTGCCGGGACACCCTCCGTTTCGAAGCCGGCCTGCCGCTGTACGGCGATGAACTGAGCCCCGAGATTTCTCCGGTCATGGCCGGCCTCGGCATGTTCTGCAAGATGGACAAGGATGAATTCATCGGCAAGGAGGCCCTGGCGGACCAGAAGGCGGGGAACATCGTCCGGAAACTGGTCGGTATCGAAATCGAGGACAAGGCCATTCCGCGTGCCGGTTATCCGGTCGAACTGGAAGACGGCACCGAGGTCGGCGTCGTGACGACCGGCTACCACAGCATCTCCCTGGACAAGAGCGTCTGCTTCGCCCTGGTCGACAAGGCGTATGCCGCGCTGGAGACCCCGCTGTGGATCCATATCCGCAAGAAGACGTTCCCGGGCAAGGTGGTCAAGAAGCGTTTCTATCAGACGAACTACAAGAAATAATCATAAATTAAACAAACTTCGATAACTATGAGCAAAGTACTTGAAGGACTCCTTTACAGTGAGTCCCACGAATGGGTCAAGGTGGAAGGCGATATCGCCGTGATCGGTGTCTCCGACTTCGCACAGAAGGAAATGGGAAACATCACCTATGTCGATCTTCCGGACGTGGACGACGAGGTGGAAGCCGGTGAGGATTTCGGTGCGCTGGAAAGCGTCAAGGCGGCCAGCGACCTGATCAGCCCGGTGTCCGGTACCGTCGTCGAGGTCAACGAAGCCCTTGAGGATGAGCCGGAACTCATCAACCAGGATGCGTATGCGAACTGGATCATCAAGGTCCGGATGAGCGACGATTCCGAGTTGGATGCCCTGATGGATGCCGCTGCCTACAAGAACGCGACGGAATAAGCGGCCATGGGTACATTCTCATATTTTCCTCATACCGAGGAGGATATCCGCATGATGCTGGAGCGTATCGGGGTGGACCGCCTCGATGCGCTCTATAGCGATGTGCCGGATGACTGCCTCTACAAGGGTGAGTATGACCTGCCGGACGCCATGTCCGAGCAGGAGGTCCGCTCCTTCTTCGAGGACCTGGACAAGAAAGACACGAAACTCAAGGTTTTTGTCGGAGCCGGTGCCTATGACCACTACACCCCCTCCGTCATCCCTTACCTGACGGCGCGCAGCGAATTCCTGACGGCCTATACGCCGTATCAGGCCGAGATCTCCCAGGGTACCCTGCGGTATATCTTCGAGTACCAGAGCATGATCTGCGAACTGACCGGCATGGATATCAGCAATGCCTCCATGTACGACGGTCCGACGGCCGCCGCGGAAGCCGTCCGCATGGCCATCGCCTGCACCAAGAAGAAACCCCGCGTGCTGCTCTCCAAAGGCCTGCTGCCGAACGTCTTGAAGGTCGTCGAGACCTATTCCCGCTTCCATGGCAATC
>JBGUXJ010000148.1:0-16890 GCA_045222055.1 Candidatus Cryptobacteroides sp.
GACTGCGTGTGGACCGGAGGGAACTGCATGTCCGGGCGGAAACTCCGCATCAGGCCATAGAGGACGGTCTCTTCCATGGCCTTGTCCAGGAAGAGGTTGCTGCCCTTGGCGTAGGTGACTTTCGTCGCGGCGTCCCGGATGCCTTCGAGGATGGTGACGGTCTCGGAGGTATGCTTTGACATGGCCCAGCATCCTGCCATGGCGGAATGGTTGTCCGCCAGCGGACCGACCACGGCGATGCGGGCGTCCTTGCTGAGCGGCAGCACACCGTCATTCTTCAAAAGGACCTGGCAGTCGCGGGCAACCTCGCGGGCGAGGGCCTTGTTCTCAGCGGTATAGACTTCCTTATCGGCACGTTCCGGATCCAGGTAGCGGTAGGGGTCCTCGAAGAGGCCGAGCTTGTACTTGGCCTCGAGGATGCGGCGGCAGGCCCGGTCGATGTCCTTGACGGAGACCTTGCCCTCGTCCAGGGACTTCTTCAGGGTGCCGACGAAGCCGTCGGAGTTCATGTCCATGTCCAGCCCGGCCTTGAGGGAACGGGCGGAGACTTCCTGGAGGTCGCCGATGCCGTGGGCGGTCTCTTCCATGACGGCGGTGGCGTCGGAGACGATGAATCCCTGGAATCCCCAGGCCTTGCGGAGCAGGTCGTCCATGAGGTAGGTGTTCATGGTGGCCGGGATGCCTTCGAACTCATTGAAGGAACTCATGTAACTGCCGGCACCGGCATAGGCGGCCTGCTGGTAGGGGCGCATGTAGCCGTTGAGGATTTCCTGTCGGCTCAGGTTGACCGTATTGTAATCCCGGCCGGCCTCCGCGGCACCGTAAAGGGCGTAGTGCTTGACGCAGGCGAGGACCTCGTCTTTGTCGAAAATGTCATCATATCCCTGATAGCCATGCACATAGGCCTTGGCCATCTCGCCGCCGAGATACGGGTCCTCGCCGGCACCTTCGGCAATGCGGCCCCAGCGGGGATCGCGGGCGATGTCGACCATCGGGCTGAACACCCAGTTGACGCCGGTCGCGGAGGCTTCCTTCGCGGCGACGCGGGTGGCGCGTTCGACCAGGGCGGGATCCCAGGAAGTCGACAGGGCCAGCGGAATCGGGAATACGGTTTCATGGCCGTGGATGACGTCCAGGCCGAAGATCAGCGGGATGCCGGCGCCGGATTCCAGGGCGATCGCCTGGAGCTGGCGGTGGTATTCCACGTTGGAGCCGCCATAGACGCCGCCAAGCCCTCCTTCACGCAGCAGTTTGACATTGGCGTCTTCTTCCGTGACCTTGAGGGCGGAGATGAAGCCGCCCGCGGAGTGCAGGTTGAGCTGGCCGATTTTCTGTTCAAGGGTCATGCGGCCCATCAGGCCGTCGATGTACCGGTCCATTTCGGACTTCTGCCCGCACCCGGCCAGGAGGGCGAGGGCTGCGAGCAGAAGGGTGAATTTTCTCATGTCGTTCAGGTTGATCAAGTCAAATTATTTAAAGAGTTTCTGGGCGAACTGCGTGAGATAGACGCGCCAGTTGCGCCAGATGTGGCCGCCATCGGATTCGTAGTAGGTGACCGGGTAGCCCTTGGCGTCGCAGTAATCTTTGAGTTTGAGGGAGTTGACCTTGACACCGTCGGCGCTTCCGACTGCGATGTAGAAGAGTTTCGGCTTGGCGGCGAAGACGGCCTTGAGGGCGGGATCGTCGTCACCTTCGGGCACCACGACGCCGGAGAACTGGCCGACATAGCCGATCTTGGTCGGATAGCGGCGGATCAGGGCGGAGGACTGGCGGCCGCCCATGGACAGGCCGGCGACGGCGGTGTTGTACTGGCCCTTGAGGACGCGGTAGTGGCTCTCGATGAAGTTCATGATGTCAGGGAAGGCGAGTTCGAACTCTTCGGTGGACTGGGAGCGGCTGTTGGTGATGGTCGGCTGGAACATGTTGACGGCGGCACCCGGGGCGGCCTGGTTGAAGTAGACGCCGTTCGGCATGACGACGATCATCGGCTTGGCCTTGCCTTCGGCGATGAGGTTGTCCATGATCTGGGCGGTGCGGCCGAGGTCGGCCCATGCGTCTTCGTCACCGCCGGAGCCGTGGAGGAGATAGAAGACGGGATATTTCTGCTTCGGGTTGTCTTCGTAGTCGGCCGGGGTATAGACGGTCATGCGGCGTTTGGCGCCGAGGGTCGGGCTGTCGTACCAGACGTGGGACATGGTGCCGTGCGGGGTGTCATGGACCTCGTAATACCAACCCTTGTCGCCCTTCTCGGCGCTGAGGGTGAAGATGTTGGTCCATGTGGCGATGTCACGGTTCTGGTAGATGTTGTTGGGGTCCATGGTGCGGACGCCGTCCACGATGAAGCTGTAGGAATAGAGTTCTCCGGTCAGCGGTTCGCTGGTCCAGGTCCAGATGCCGTCCGGGCCTTCGGTGAGGTCGGCGATGGCGGGGACATCCATCATGCGGTTACCGACGCGCTGGCTGGTGGCCTTGAGGAAGTCGCCGGTGACCTGGACGCGTACGGCCTTGCGGTTCTGGTAGCGGAAAGTCACGGAGTGGTCCGGATTGATTTCAGGGGAGACGATGCCGGTGCTGGGCAACAGTGCCTGCTGGGCGAATGCGGCTGCGCAGGAAAGGCACAGGACTGCGAACAGGGAAGTGATCCGTTTCATATTTTAATGGGTTTGTGTTTCAGTTTCTCAAAGATAGAAAAAAATGATTAAGTATTTGTCTTCGTGTTCAAAATCTTTTCTTTGTGTCAATGAACGATTGTCGTATTCAGGATATTTTCCTACCTTTAAAGCAGAATAAACACTTTTTGCATCGATATGAGAAAAACAATCCTTTCCTTGGGAGCCATCCTGTGCACCCTCGCGGCTGTCGGCCAGCCGCAACTCCGAAAAGACAATATTGACGAGGTCCTGAAGGCCATGACCCTGGAGGAAAAGGCGACCTTGCTGGTCGGCTCCGGCTGGGGGAGCATGATCGCCGGTTCCATGACGGCCTCCGACGATGTCCTCGTCTCCGGCGCCGCCGGCACGACCCGCGCCATCCCGCGCCTGGGCATCCCGCAGACGGTTCTGGCGGACGGCCCTGCCGGCATCCGCATCAACCCGACCCGCCCGGGCACGTCCGAGACGTTCTATGCGACCGGTTTCCCGGTGGGAACGGTCCTTGCCTCGACCTGGAACGCTCCGCTGGTGGAGGAACTGACCACGGCCATGGGCCAGGAAGTCCGCGAATATGGCGCCGACGTCCTCCTTGCTCCGGGTCTGGACCTGCACCGCAACCCGCTTTGCGGCCGTAACTTCGAGTATTTCTCCGAGGACCCGCTGCTGACCGGAAAGATGGCCGCGGCTTATGTCCGGGGTATCCAGAGCAACGGCGTGGGCGTGAGTTCCAAGCATTTCGCAGCGAACGACCAGGAGACGAACCGCAACGAGAATGACGCGCGGGTCAATCCGCGTGCGCTGCGGGAACTGACGCTCAAGGGCTTCGAAATCATGGTCAAGGAGTCTGACCCTTGGACGATCATGTCTTCCTATAACAAACTTAACGGCGAGTACACCCAGCAGAAGTATGACCTGCTGACCACCATCCTGCGGGACGAGTGGGGTTTCAAGGGCATCGTGATGACCGACTGGGGCAACAAGGCGGGTACCGTGAAGGCGGTCCATGCGGGCAACGACCTGATGGAGCCGGGCATGGACAATGAGATCGAGCGGATCGTGGCGGCCGTGAAGGATGGCAGCCTGAAGATCGAGGATGTCGATCGGAATGTCCGCAACATGCTGACTTACATTGTCAAGACTCCTCGTTTCCAGAGGTATAAATACTCCAACAAACCGGATCTCGAGGGCCATGGGAAACTGGTCCGCAAGGCGGCGGCCGAGGGCCTCGTCCTGCTGGAGAACAACGGTGTCCTGCCGCTCAAGGGCGTGAAGAAGATCGCCCTGTACGGCGTGGGTTCCTATGATTTCATCGCAGGCGGAACGGGTTCCGGCAATGTCAACAAGGCGTATGTCCGCAATGTGGCGGAGGGTCTGCGTGTCAATGGCTTCGAGGTCAATGAGGGCCTGGAGAACTGGTACCGGCAGTATATCGCCCTGCAGAAGACGGAGATTGCCAACAATGGCGCCGGTAGTTTCGGCGGGATCCTGCTGGGGGATCCGGTCATCCCGGAGATGAGTGTCTCGCGTTCCTATATCGAGCGCCTGCAGCCGCAGACGGACATGGCTATCCTGACGATCTCCCGCAACGCGGGTGAGGGCGGCGACCGCCGGGCCGAGGATGGTGACTGGACCCTGACGGGTGCCGAGCGCCAGATGCTGCAGAACCTTGCCGACGTCTATCACGCGGCGGGCAAGAAGGTGGTGGTCGTGCTGAACATCGGCGGCGTCATCGAAACGGCTTCCTGGAAGCAGATCCCGGATGCGATCTTGCTCGCCTGGACTCCGGGCCAGGAGGGTGGCTACACGGTCGCCGACGTGCTGAGCGGGGCTTCCTATCCGTCCGGCAAACTTCCGATGACCTTCCCGGTCAATTACTTCGACATTCCTTCGTCGTTCAATTTCCCGTACAATTACACGGGCCAGACTTCCATGAATCCGCTGGCTTCCATCTTCGGAGGCGGCGGCCGTCAGCTCCAGAAGGATGTGGATTATACGGAGTACAAGGAAGGCATCTGGGTGGGTTACCGCTATTTCCAGACGGTCGGCAAGAATGTGTCCTATCCGTTCGGTTATGGCCTAGGTTACACGACGTTCGCGTATTCCAACCCGGTGGTGAAAGTGGCGAAGGACGGTACCGTGACGGCGTCCGTTACCGTTCGCAACACGGGCTCTGCCGTTGGCAAGGAGAGCGTGCAGCTGTATGTCGCCGCTCCGGCCGGCGGCCTGGTCAAGCCGGCCTTCGAACTGCGTGCCTTCGCGAAGACCCGCGAACTGGCTCCGGGCGCTTCCGAGACCCTGACGATGACGGTCGATCCGTACACGCTGGCTTCCTTCAACGAGGCGGCTTCCGCCTGGGAGACCGCTGCGGGTGAGTACAAGGTGTTCTTCGGCGCTTCCGCCGCCGACCTGCGTGCGAACGCTTCCTTCAAGGTCGCCAAGGCGCAGTCCTGGCCGGTGAACCGGGTCTGCCTCCCGGAGAAGCCGGTCGAGGAGATCGCGGTGAAATAGACCTGGAAGTCGCAGGCAAGAACTATATCATTGATTAATTACGCTTTTTTAATATGAAACTGGCAGAAGGACTGAGTGTCCGGAAGGACTTGCAGACGCGGATCGAGCAGTTGAAGTCGCGGTTGCTGAACAACATGAAGGTGCAGGAGGGTGACGAGCCTTCCGAGCGTCCGGAGGAACTGCTCAAGGAACTTGACGGCTGTCTGAAGCAGTTGCAGGAGTTGATGTCCCGGATCAATGCGACGAACATGCATACGGTCAAGGATGGCCGGACGCTGACGGAAATGATGGCCGCGCGTGAGGTCCTGGGCAAGCGGGTGCAGATCCTGCGGGATGCCTTCGACCGGGCGACGCAGTCGCAGGACCGGTACGGGCGCAATGAGATCAAGTATGTGACGACGGTGGACGTGCCTGCGCTCCGCAAGCAGATTGACAAGTATTCCAAGCAGTTGCGTGAACTGGACATGGAGATCCAGGCGCTGAATTTCGCGACGGAACTGGAATAAACCATCTATTTTGGGTACAGCCCGCTGGCAGGGCGAGTCGGAAACCGAACCTTCGGGTTCATTGATCTGGCCGGCACGGAACGGCCGGTACGGTCCTCGGGGCCGTCACGGAGCATGTTCAGCACAATCGCAGGAAGCATGCCGCAGGAAGCATTTCGCACGACCGCCCGACTGACTGCCATGGCTGTACCCTTTCTGTATCCGCTCGTCCGCATTCTTCGGACGCTCGCCGGAGGCAGGGATCAGAGGGCGTTGATCAGGATGATGAGGCCGCTGAGGCCGATGTAACCGTAGACGAAATATTTGAATTTTTCCCGGGGAATGCGCTCGAAGGCCCAGGCTCCGAGGGTGGCTCCGCCTGCGACGCCGAACATGCCCCACAGGAAACCGGTGCCGACGGCAGGGGAGATGAGCCCGTTGACCGCACGCATGACGGTCATGCCGATATTCCCGAGCAGGAGGAAGGCCGAGATCATGGCCAGGTAATGCTCCTTGTCCGGCTCGGAACTGAGCAGGTAGAGGACGGCGGGGGGACCTTGCATGGCGAAGAACCCGCCCATCAGCCCGCTCAATGTGCCCGCCCCGATCTGGGCGCCCAGGGTGGGGCGCATGTGGATCCGGCTGCTCAGAAGCATGAAATACAGGCTTGTCAGGATCAGGACGATGCCCAGGATGACCTTGATGGTGCGGTCTTGGATGGTCGGGAGGAGGAAGATGGCCCCGGTGGAAATGACGAGGAAGACGGCCAGGATGGGCAGGAGCCGTTTCCAGGTGATGTATCGGTGCATCCTCAGGGTGACGGCGGTGGAGGTCAGCATGGCCAGCAGTCCGGAAAGGGTGGTCGCCTCGCCGAACGACGGCATGAGCAACGGGAGCATCGTCATGACGAAGATGCCGAAACCGAAGCCGATGGTGCGCTGGACGAAACTGGCGCAGAAGGCGAGTAGGAGGATGAGGAGGCCGGTTGTCACGGGACTGCTACAGAATGCTGGACTATAATACGAAGGACAGGAGAATCAGGATTTCGGCGACCATGACCTGCAGGAAGAGGGCGAAGGGATAGACGGTCGCGTAACTGACCGCCGCCCGGTCGGAGCCGTAATTCTCCTGGATGAAATCGAGCACGAGGGCGTTGGTCGTGGCACCGGAGAGCAGGCCGCAGATCTGGTAGAAACTCATCTTGAATGCGTAGCGTGCGACCAGTCCGGTGATGAGCGCGGGGATCAGGATGATCAGGGCGGCATACAGGATCCAGATGGCGTGGAAACTGCTGCAGAAGGTGCTGCCGGCGCTTAGGCCGATGGTCCCGAGCATGAGGGAGAGTCCGACTTCGCGGAGCATCCGGTTGGCGCTGGCGGTGGTGTAGGTCGTGATCTTGCGTTTGGGTCCGAAATGGCCCAGGAGGATGGCCACGATGAGCGGGCCGCCGGCCAGTCCCAGCCGTACGGCGTGGCTCATGCCCGGGAACCGGAGGGGGAGGAAACCCAGGATCAGGCCGAGGCCGATGCCGATGAAGACCGGGATGAGATTCGGTTTGTCAAGACTGGCGCTGCTGTTGCCGACGAGATCCGCCACTTTCGCGATGGTGCTTTCTTCGCCGATGACCTGGATCGTGTCACCCATCTGCAGGTAGAGATCGGGCCGGGCGACTAGCCGGACACCGGAGCGGTTGATCAGCGTGAGGGTCACTCCGTATCTGCCCTGGATGTCGAGGTCGGCGAGTCTCCGACCGTTCATGGAGGGCTTGGTGACGGTCAGCTGGCGGCTGACCAGATTGCCGGAGTTGACGGAAACGCCTTCCGGAAGGTCCTCGACTTCCTTCCCGAACAGGATCAGGACCATCCTTCTTTCTTTCTCCCGGACTTCCAGAATGATCCGGTCTCCTTGTTGCAGGACCGGATCCGCGGCGGGATTGATCGTCTCCCGTCCCCGGGTGACGGCGGATGGAACGAAGTGGCCTTCAAACTTTTTGAGCACCTCTCCGAGCGTCTTGCCGAAGATGGCGGGGTTCTCTACCTGGACGGTCATCTCGCAGGCCCTGTCTCCGTCTTCTTCATCGATGCGCGCGGCGGCGGGATCGGATTTGAAGATCCGGCGGAAAGTGGTCAGCAGCAGGATGAGGACCAGGATTCCGACCGGATAGGCGACGGCGAAGGCGCTGGCGATGGCGGAACTGACGGCGGGCTTGTCCACCTCGGTCAGGAAGGTTCCGTATGCGATGTCATAATAGGTCTGCTGGGCGGTTCCGAGGCCGGGCGTATTGGTCAGGGATCCGGTCATGACGCCGGTCAGGGTCGGAAGCTGTTCGCGGCCGATGCTGTACAGGAATAAGGTACAGCCTACGGCGAGCACGCTGAGAAGAAGACTCAACAGGTTGAGTCTGAGGCCGTTCCCTCTGAATGAATGGAAAAAGCTGGGACCGGCTTGGAGGCCGACGGCGAACACGAAGAGGATCAGTCCGAATTCCTTCAGGAAATGCAGGAAGAGCGCATCGGCCTTGACGCCGAGGGCTCCGGCCAGCAGTCCGGTCAGCAGGATCCAGATGGATCCGAGGGAAATGCCTTTGTATTTGAGTTTCCCCAGCAGCAGTCCGATGCCGATGACAAAGGCAAGGACCATCAGGGAATGGCCGGTGCCTGAGGAAAGGAAAAGATCTCTCATTGTGCGTTCAGGTTATTTATGCATGCAAAGGTAGAAACTGTTTCCCGGAGTTCCAACGAGATTTATTATCTTTGCAATGGATGAAAAGAATAATACTTTTACTCATGACGCTGGCTGCCACTGCCCCGGCCCTGTCCGGACAGACAACCTCTGAAGACCGGTCTGATTTCGTCGTCGTGACGGATGTCGTCCCGGACGTGGTCCTGGAGATCCGGTACTATTCGACGTTCAATTTCATCGGTGCGCGGGTCGACGGATACCGGGAGCCGGTGGCCCTGCTGACGCGCGAAGCGGCCGAGGCCCTCAAGGTCGCCAACGACCTGTTGATGATGAATGGCTTCCGCCTGAAAATCTTCGACGCGTACCGTCCCCAGTCCGCCGTGGACCATTTCAAGCGCTGGGCCCATGACCGGAATGACCGCCGCATGCAGCAGACGTTCTATCCCCGTGTGGACAAGGCCTACCTGTTCTCGCTGGGTTATGTGTCTTCCCATTCCGGCCACAGCCGGGGGAGCACCGTGGACCTGACCCTGATCGACATGGAGACCGGGATGGAAGTGGACATGGGCGGTCATTTCGACCTGCTGGATTCCCGTTCCCATTTCGACAGCCCCGACGTGACGGCCGTGCAGCATGCCCACAGGGTCATCCTGCGCGAGGCGATGTCCGCCGCCGGCTTCCGTCCCTATGCGAAGGAATGGTGGCATTTCACCCTCCGCAACGAGCCGTTCCCGAATACGTATTTCAATTTCCCGGTGCAGCGGGAACCATAAAACCATCGATCATGAAACGATTCTTTCTGCTGGTATCATGCCTGCTGGCCCTCCAGGGACTGCGGGCACAGGACCCGACCCAGCCTTCCTGGCTGAGCGACGCGGTCTTCTATCAGATTTATCCTTCCTCTTTCCAGGACAGCGACGGGAACGGTATCGGGGATATCCCCGGAATCACCTCCCGGCTGGATTATATCAAGTCCATCGGCGTGACGGCGGTCTGGCTGAATCCTATCTATGTTTCCGGCTGGACGGACGGAGGTTACGACATCATTGACTTCTATAAGGTGGATCCCCGTTTCGGGACCAATTCTGACCTGGTTACCTTGGTCCGAGAGGCACATGCGCGGGGTCTGAAGGTGGTGCTTGACCTGGTTGCCGGCCATTCTTCTGACCAGAACGAGTGGTTCCTCCAGTCGAAGGAATCGGCGGACCTGCGGTATTCCGACTATTATATCTGGCCCTCCTTCAAGCCGGAAGAGCCGGCCGTCCAGCCGGGAGCCACGCAGGATTATGCCGCCCTGATGAACAGCAACGCGGCGCTGATCCGGAAGTTCGTGGCGACGGACGCTCCACGCGGTCCGTACTATGTCAAGAATTTCTTCGATACGCAGCCGGCCCTGAATTTCGGTTTCGCCCATCCGGATCCCGCCCATCCGTGGGAGCAGGCGGTGGATGCGCCCGGGCCGATGTCGATGCGGCGGGAACTGAAGAACATCATGTCGTTCTGGATGGACAAGGGCGTGGACGGATTCCGCGTGGACATGGCCGCCAGCCTGGTGAAGAACGACTTCGACAAGTCTGCGACGATCAAGTTGTGGAAGGAGGATTTCGTCCCGTGGTTCGATGCCACCTATCCGGAAGGCATCCTGATCGCGGAATGGTTCAATCCGGAGCAGTCGCTGGAGGCGGGATTCGACCTGGATTTCTTCTGCCATGACGGCCGGTACAATTACTCCACCCTCTTCTTCAACATCAACCGCCGTACCGGCGGCCCTGCGGCCTGCTACTTCGACCTGGAAGGGAAGGGCGAACTGAAGACCTGGTATGACCTGTACAAATACCAGTATGATGCTTCCAAAGGGAAGGGCTATGTCAGCATGCCTTCCGGCAACCATGATTTCACCCGCCTGGCCGCCGGTACCCGTACCTCTGAAGACCAGTTGAAAGTGGCCATGACCTTCTTCCTGACCATGCCGGGCGTGCCGTTCCTGTTTTACGGCGACGAGATCGGGCTGAAGAACATCGGCGGCCTGCCTTCCGTGGAGGGTGCCGGTGCCCGGACCGGCACCCGGATCCCGATGCTGTGGGACGCCGGTGACAATGCCGGTTTCTCGACGGCTCCGACGGAGAAACTCTACATCCCGCAGGATCCCGATCCCGCCCGCAGGACCGTTGCAAAGCAGGAAGCGGATCCGAATTCCCTGCTGAACTATGTCCGCGGCCTGATCCGTTTGCGGGCGTCCCATCCGGCGTTGGGCAACGACGGCGACTGGGCGCTGGTCAGCGGTCTCGGACAGCCGTATCCGATGGTGTATGAGCGTGTCCGGGGCAATGAAACCTGCCGGGTCGTCATCAACCCGACGGCGAAGACCGTCGAGGTCTCCCTGCCGGCCCGTGGCGGTGCTGCGCCCGAGATCATCGGCGGCTTCTACAAGAACGCGACGGTCAAGTCGGCCAAGGGCCAGGACAAATTCACGATTTCTCCGGTGTCCGCCGTGATTTACAAATATTGAGCCCCTTGGATGGTCGTGCAGGAAAGCGGTTACGTCAAGGAGAAGCAGGCCATCTTCGCCAACACCCAGATCGGCGGGCGCAGCCGGGGGCGCTAATGACTTTCTAGGGCCGTTTTTGCACCCAGGGTACCATCAGGAATGGACCCTGGGTGCAAAACTTCTTTTTCAGCGGGGAAAGTGCTCCCGGCGGGATGGCGCGACCAAGGTCGGACCAGGCGTCTTCATCACCGTCGGAGAGGGGCAGTACGGACGACAGGATGGGTCATAACAGATGTTTCAAATCCTCCGGTAGCAGATATAGCGCCTTGGCGAGACTTGCATTTTTCCCGGAGATTCCTTGGCGTATCATCTGACTGGCAATGGACAGGCGTTCCGCCAGTGATGTGTGTGCAAGTTGACGGCTGTGACGGGAGAGGGATAACTCATTGCCTATCCTGCGGAGATCCATAATGTTCCTTTGTTCCATGTAGGTTTTGTTGACCTCCTGCCTGAGAGTCGATTCATCTTCTTTCCGGACATACAAAAAAGCAATGAAGGCCCTGACACTTCCGAAAAGCCTTTCTACGGATTCATAGTCGATGAAACATTCCGGGAGAATCCGGCCGATGGCGTCACATCTCCATTCATCCGGAAGCTTTTTGTGCGTCATGAAATATTCCCGGTATTCCCTGTAACTCAGATCACCGAGTTTCGTTCCTTTGTAAAACCCTTTTTTCTCCGAGAAATAGATATTCCCGCATCCCCATGGGTATTCTCCGGGTAGTTTATTGTAGAAATCCAGGCAATTACGATAGACATACATGAACTTTGCCAGGATTGCTGTTCTTTCTTCGACTTTGTCACATGACAGGAAAATGGTTTCGTTTTTTCCCTGTTTTCTTAAATTGCGGTGAAGTCGTTGTCTCAGCCTGTCTTGAAAGAATGACACGGCATGTGCGGTGCCTTCGCATAAAAGGTGGAAATGTGTGTCATTGACCGTGACGACAAAAAGCGTGACATCAGATTGCCATGCACATATCGCTATGCTGTTCCATACATAGCATTTGTCTTGTTCTCTTCCAAATGGAATGTCAGATCGGGTCCCGTCTGAATAAATGTGCCATATGGCTGGCGGCTCTTTGGTGAACATGTTTAGTAACCTTATTGAATGATACTCATCCTGCCTGATTTCGGTCGCAAAGTACATGAACATATCCGTTTTCGGAAATATAAACGCAAAAATTATATATATTATTGAGATTCAATTAATTATATGGCAACTATCGGCATGGAAAACCGGAAAACGGAATCGAAGCGATTGATTTGATCCGGGGTGCACTTTCCGGCGATTAAACTATATTTTGCCCCCAGGGTCTTTCTTTGATGGTGCCCTGGGTGCAAAAAAGGTAATCAGGCTTAAATATCGCACCCGCTTAGATTGTACCCGGTTGGCAAGGCGGCAGTCGTAGCCGGACCAAATCAATCGGATGATGCTTCCGGCAGTGCGTGATAGAGGACGGAAAATTCGATCGTTTTTTCGTAACTTAGCGGGAGAAACGTTTATAGCGTATTATATAGTTATTTGCAGAGGATCATAAGGGACATTTACAGCGTGTCATGAGGGTCTTTTGCAGAGAATCATAAGAGATTTCACAATATCAAAATGAAAGGAATATCCATTATGAAGTTGATTGCTGCGGTGGGCCTGGTCGCTTTGCAGGCTTGTTCCCACCCTTCCAAAGAGAAATCCGTCATAACGGAAACAACCGTGAAGCAGGGGAAGATCCAGGGCTTCGAAGACCGCGGCGTGGGATCCTTCATGGGGATCCCGTTCGCCGAGGCGCCCGTGGGAGACCTTCGCTGGAAGGCTCCTGTGCCGAAGAAAAAGTGGGACGGGGTCTTTGATGCGACCCATAAGCCCGGGATGCCGCCTCAGCCGGTCAAGCCACGCCCCGGACAGCCGGAGCCGAACCTGACGGAAGATTGCCTGTATCTGAATATCCAGACGCCCGCCACCTCCAGGAAAGACAAACTTCCTGTTTTGTTCTGGATCCATGGCGGCGGTTTCGGAACGGGGGACGGAAATACGGACGGCATCACGTTCGCCACAAAGGGAATCGTCTTTGTGAGTGTGAGTTACCGGGTCGGAGCGCTGGGTTTCATGGCGCTGCCGGAACTCTCTGCCGAGAATCCGCGCGGGATCTCGGGCAACTACGGTCTTCTGGACATGATCGAGGCCCTGAAATGGGTCAAGGAGAATATCGTCCAGTTCGGCGGCGATCCGGCCAAGGTGACCATCATGGGTGAGTCGGCCGGCGCCATCGCCGTCAGCATGCTGTGTGCCTCCCCGTTGGCGAAAGGCCTGTTCCGGGGTGCGATATCGGAGAGCGGCGGATCCTTCTGCCCGGTGGACAGCGTCCGGACCAACCAGAACGGCTTGCGTGACCTGGCCCGTGCGGAGCAGTTCGGCGTCGGATTCATGCGGCGGATGGGGGCTTCCTCCCTGGCCGAACTCCGGGCCATGGACTGGCACAACTGGATGGACGACGCTCTTACGAACAGCATCTCCGGTTTTTGGCCGACCGTCGACGGCTATGTCATCCCGGATGACCAGTACCGGATGTACGAGGCCGGTAACTATAACGATGTCAATGTGTTGATCGGTACGAACTCCGATGAGGGCATCGGCTTCCTGCCGATGACCACGCTGGAAAAGTTCCGGGCTGACGTAAAGGCGGAATATGGCGACCTGGCGGGCCGGGCACTTGAACTGTATCCGGCTTCCACGGACAATGAAGCGTACAATGCGGCCAGCGACATGTTTCGGGAGAATGCCTTCGCCTGGCATACCTGGGCCTGGGCCAACCTGCAGCGGAAGACCGGAAAAGGCAACGTCTTCCTGTATTATTTCGACCAGTATGATCCGGCACATCCGGCGGCAGCCGGGCCGGACGGTCCTTTCTCGCACGGTGCGCTGCATGCCAGTGAATTGCCGTATGTGTTCGGACCTGGGGAACGCGGCTACGAAGGCGGTGACCTGGCCGTCAGCGAGGCCATGAACGCCTATTGGTGCAATTTCGTCAAGACCGGGGACCCGAACGGGGAAGGTCTGACGCAGTGGCCTGTCTATCAGGACGGTGAGGAGACGGTCATGCTATTCAAGGACGGAACGTCCCTGACCGGAACGCCCAACAAGCCCCAGCTCGAACTCGCCGACGAATACTTCGCCCGCCGCCGCGCCCTTTCCGGCCGCTAGCCGGCCCGGCGCTCACCGCCCGCGGCCCTGCGTCACAGCCCGGTACTCTGCCGGAGTCATCCCGGCGAGGCGGCGGAAAGCCGTAAAGAAATATTCATAGTTTTCGAAGCCCATGTCATAGGCGATCTCCTTGATGGAGCGGTCGCTGTTGGTGAGGGCTTCTTTCGTCTTGCTGAACCGGACTTCCTGGATGTATTTGGCGGGGGAGAGGCCGGTGTATTCCTTGAAGAGCCGCCGGAAATTGGAGTAGCCCATGCAGAGGGCTTGGGCGACATCCTCCGGGCCGATGGTACGGAACTGCTCTCCGATCAGGACCTTGGCGCGGCCGATGAGGTCGCCGGTGTCGCTTTCGCGGAAGGCCCGGTTGCGGGCATAATAGTAGCAGAGGCCCAGCAGGTGCACGACGATGCTGCCCAGCAGGGGCTGGAATCCCGATTCCTGTTCTGTCGCAGCCTTGATGGCATTGTCATACAGGTCGATGATCCCGCTGTGGATGCCGACGTCAAAGACCGGTTTTTCCGGTGAGAAGAATCCGTTCTCCACACGCGAGTCGATGACCGGCCCCTGGAATCCGATCCAATACTCTTTCCAGCCGGTATCCTTGTCCGGCCGGTAGGAGTGCCATTCTCCCGGGAAAAGCAGGAACATGGAGCCGCGCGAGACGGGGACCCACCGCCCGAGGGTGGCGCTGGTGAACATTCCCTTTCCCTGGGTAATATAGAGTAGCTGGTATTCATTCAGAACCCTGCCATGCTCTTCGGAAAAGAGGTAGCGGGAAGGATGGTCGGCCGGCGGGTAGGGCATGCCGGGGGCGATTTCCTGGAACCCGACGGAGTTGACAGCCAGTCCCCATTTCAGGTCCAGGGGGCTGACGACCAGATATTTCAGATGAAGGGAGGCTTCCATGTGGATCAGCGGGCCAGTTTTTCAATCCGGACGGGCCCGATGAGGCCGGAAGGTGTCAGCGGGGAATCGGCCCGGTAGAAGGGCATGGTCGTATATGTATGCTTTTCAGCACCGGGCTGGGCGTCTCCGATGAGGCGGTTCGGCCAGGTGTTGATGACTTTGATTTCAAGGGAATTCTCGCCGGGCCTCAGGTCACCCGTCCATTCCACCTTGTACGGCGCTTTCCACAGGAAGGCGACATGCTGTCCGTTGACCCGGATGTCGGCCATCTGTCCCACGGCGCCCAGGTCGAAAGCCAGTCCGACGGGCTGCTCTTTATCGCTGAGTGTAAATGTGTTGCGGTAAGTGGTTGTTCCGGAGAAATACTTCACTTCCTTGGGCATGAATTCCGTCAGGGAGGCCAGCCGGTCGAAGATCATCTCCTTCGGCGCATCGACTCCGTCGAAGGTGACGGTCCAGGAATCGTCCAGGGTAATGGCGCCGGCATGGCGGAGCGGTTTCCACGCGGGCGCGGGCTTCCCGTTCCTGTCGGCGACGACGAACAGGGCCTGGTTGGCCTCGAGGGTCAGGGCGTCTCCGTCCAGTACGCCCGGGACCTGCTGGCCGGTTTCAGGATTCCAGACCGTGCGCGGTCCGGCGGCGTCACGGAGCGAGATCCGGGCGGTCACGGCCTTGTCGCTGAAGTTGCGGATCCAGTAGATCTGGCGGTCGCCGTCTGTGCGATGCACGAATTTCAGTTCGGCGGAGGCTTCATACCGGAAATCCGGTTCGACACCGATCGCTGCCAGTACGGAAGCAAGACTGCCGGTGTGGACGTTCGGCCGGCCGGCGTTCCAGATGTCGGCGACGAGCCGGTCGAATTCCGCCCGGTTGTCCAGCAGGCCGGCAGGTTCCTGCGGGACCTGGCCGCAGATGACGGCACCGTCTCGCGCGAGGCGGTCCAGGGCTCGGAGCACGTCGATGCCCATGGTCTTGCAGTGTTCGCCGAGTACGAGGACACGGTACTGCATGCCGGATTCCGTAAAGATCTTTCCGTCCTTGACGCTCAGGACGTTACGGACACCGTACGGGTTGATGAAATCAAAGGAATATCCTTCCGGGATAGCCGGAAGTTCATGGCCGTAGAGACCGGCGACATTGGTGTCTTCCCCATAATACCAGAGAATGTCCGCCGCATAGCGGCCCTGTTGCAGCATCCAGCAACTGCGGGCGAGGTAGTCGGCCCAGTAGCGGGCATATTCCGCCCAGGTTTCATGCCGGTTGAACCACTGGCCGAAGATCATCAGGCCGAGTCCGGGCTTGTGGGCGTCGGAGGGCTGGTGGGCGCTCTCATGGATGACGAAGCGTGTCACGCCGCTGTACAGGGCGAGGTCGGCCATCTGTTTCAGGTTGCCGGGATAATAGGACCAGGCGTTATTGGAAAGGCCGGCTGCCGTGAAGGATTCGGCAGCTGCGATATTCTGGCCATAGACATGGGCCACGGAGGCGGATTCGCGGATGTCGGCCTGGGCCATCGGGACGGAGGATCCGCCGCCGGTCCCCGGCATCCAGAAGGCGCTCATCGGCACGGCGGCCGTCATCTTGAGGTCCATGCCGTCACCGACATAGACGCGGCCGTTCTCGTGGGATTCCGTGTAGCGGCCTTTCATGCCGTATTCCCGGACGATTTCATTGATCCGGTCATAGTTCTCCGCGAACAGTTCCCCGAGGGTCTTGCGCCAGTCGAACAGGAACCGCTCGGTCTCTTCGCTGCTGCCGAGCACTTCGCCGGTCAGGGCCGGGAGCCACTGGATCAGGTCGTACCCGCGCCGCTCCGTGAATTCGGCGGGAAGGGAAGGGGTCCAGGTCATCTGTTCGGCTTCATAACTGTCGGTCAGGATGTACTGGATGCCATGCTGTCCGACCTGGCCGCCG